>NZ_JBHTCJ010000003.1:0-470084 GCF_042665275.1 Saccharopolyspora griseoalba
TGGTCCCACTTGGTGTCCCAGTGCAGCCGATCGGCCTGCTCGGCCCAGAACGCCTCCCGGTCGGCATCCGCGGCGGCGTACAGCGCCGACGTGGCGTTGGCCTGCGCCGCGAACTCCTCGGACGGCGGGAAAGTCCTGCTCTCGGTCAGCAGGTTGTCGAGCGTGTTGCTCTGCCCGTCGGGCTGGCTCATTGCCGGGAACCTCCCTCGTGCTGTGTACGCAGTGCTAGACGAACCGTAGTGCGATCCTGCTCACCGCGACAGAGGTTCGCGCGAAATGGTTCAGACCAATTGGGCAGATCGGGCTCGCTCCCGCGCGCCCGATTCTCGGTTGAATCGATCATCCGGGCGGTGGCCTGCGGTAACGGCGTCGACACGGGCGGCTACCACGCGATCACTGTGGCACAACTCGCAATCGCGCCCGCGCGCGGGGTGCCGGGTTCGCGGCGGGTAGCGTTCGGCGGCGTGAGTGACAAGCCATCGCTGGCGCCGCTGCTGGACCTGGACGGCGTCGCCGACGCCGTGACCTCGGCCCGCGCGGCCATCGACGAGGTGCACCGGCACCCGGCCAACCGGCGCGGCTGGCCGACCACCGCGGCGGAGGCGTCGGTGCGCGCCGCCCGCGCCTCGGCGGCCGTGGCGGGCGGCGCGGCCGAGATCCCGGATTCCGGTGAGGTCAGCGACCCGCTGCTGGCCGGATCGCTGCGCATCGCCGAGGCGATGGGCGCCCTGCTGCCCACCTGGCAGCGCGCGCCGCGGCAGGCGCTCGCCCGGATGCACGTGCTCGGCGCCGCCGACCTCGTCGAGGACACCGACGAGCTCGGCCGCCCGGAGGCCGACCCGGTCGTCTCCGAGCGGCTCGACCTGCTCTCCGAGATCATCGCCGATCCGCAGGCGCACGGCGCCGGCCCGGTGCTGGCCGCCGTGGTGCACGGCGAGCTGCTCGCGCTCACCCCGTTCGGCCAGGCCAACGGCGTGATCGCGCGCGCGGCCGCGCGGTTGAGCGTGATCGGCAGCGGCCTGGACCCCAAGGGCCTCGTGGTGCCCGAGGTCGCCTACTTCCGGCGCCAGGAGGACTACGCCGAGCGCGCCCTTGGCTTCGCCAGCGGCGACCCCGACGCGGTCGCGGGCTGGATCACCTACTGCTGCTCGGCCCTGGAAGCCGGTGCGCGCGAGGCGGTGTCCATCGCCGACGCCGCCCAGGAGGGATGACGCAGGTGAAGAAGGTCCTCATCGACTGCGACCCGGGCATCGACGACGCGCTGGCCCTGGCGCTGGCGCACGGCTCGCCGGAGCTGGACGTGCTCGGGGTGACCACGGTCGGCGGCAACGTCGAGCTCGCGCACACCACCGACAACGCGCTGCGGCTGCGCGACTTCCTCGGGATGACCGCCCCGGTCGCGCGCGGCGCGGGCCAGCCGCTGGTGACCGAGCCGATCAACGCACCGGCGGTGCACGGCGTAGCCGGGCTCGGCGAGGCGCAGCTGGCCGCCGCGCGCACCGAGCTGGACCCGCGGCACGCGGTGCAGCTGATCATCGACACCCTCGGCGCGGCACCCGGCGAGGTCAGCCTGGTGGCCACCGGCCCGCTGACCAACATCGCGCTCGCGGTGCGCACCGAGCCGCGGATCACCGAGTGGGCCGCCGACTTCACGATCATGGGCGGCTCCTACACCCGCGGGAACCGGACCCCGGCGGCCGAGTTCAACGTCCTCGCCGACCCGGACGCGGCGGCCGTGGTGTTCGAGGCGGGCTGGACCACCACGATGGTCGGGCTGGACCTCACCCACCAGGCGCGCGCCACCGCCGAGGTCCGCGAGCGCTTCGCCGACCTGGGCCGGCTGGAGGCCGAGCTGCTCACGCCCTGCCTGGACTTCTACGGCAGGCACCGCAGCTACCGCGAGCTCGGCCCGGCGATCCACGACGCCTGCGCGGTCGCCCACCTCATCGACCCGAGCCTGATCACCACGGTCCCGGCCAGGGTCGACGTGGAGACCAGGGGCCGGTTCACCACCGGCATGACGGTCACCGACTTCGACGCCGCGGACCTCAACGCCGCGGTCGCGACCGAACTGGACGCCGACCGCTTCTGGGCCCTGCTCGCGGACTCCTTCCGCCGGGCATCGGACGGCCTCCCGACCTGAGGGGACCCGAGCGGGTCAGCCCGCCAGGTCGCGGAGCGCGTCGCGGACCTGGCCGTCGGCCAGGGCCAGCGCCGCCGCGGAGCGCTCCACGTCCGCGCCGGAGAGCAGGTGCACCAGGGCGGCCTTGAGGTCCCCGCCCGCCGCGGTCAGCGCCTCCGAGCAGGCGTGCTCGGCCTCCCCGGTCGCCTCCTGCAGGATGTTGATCGTCCGGCCCCGCAGCTTCGCGTTGGTCGCCAGCATGCTGACCATGAAGTTCGAGTACACCCGGCCGAGCCGGATCATCACCGCCGTGGAGAACGAGGTCAGCACCAGTTTCTGCGCGGTCCCCGCCTTCATCCGGGTCGATCCGCTGATCGGCTCCGGCCCGGTGTCGGCGGCGATCACCACGTCCGCGGGCACCTCGCCCGGGTTCGGGTTGGCGGTCACCAGCGCGGTGCCCGCCCCGAGCTCGCGAGCCGCGGCCAGCGCGGAGATCACGTACGGGGTGCGCCCGGAGGCCGCCAGCCCGAGCACGAAGTCCTTGCCCGAGGCGGACTCCCGGATCTCGCGCGCGCCCGCCTCCGCGTCGTCCTCGGCGTTCTCCACCGCCTGCTGGTAGGCGTCCGGACCGCCCGCCTGGTGGGCCAGGAACCACTCCGGGGGCACGTTGAAGGTCGGGACCAGCTCGGCGGCGTCGAGCACCGCGAGCCGTCCCGAGGTGCCCGCTCCGACGTAGTGCACCCGGCCGCCCCCGCGCAGCGCGGCCACCGCGGCGTCCGCGGCCTCGGCCAGCTCCGGCAGCACCCGGCCGACCGCCTCCGGCACGATGCGATCGGCCTCGTTGATCAGCCGCAGCACCTCCTGCGTGGGGAGCAGGTCGATGTCCCTGGTGGCGGGGTCGCTCTGCTCGGTCGGGGAGGCCACGCGGATCGCTTTGTCCCGGCTCATCGGTTCTCCTCAGCGGTCACGGCGTCATGGCTCCTTGTGCCTGCGCCGGTCGGGGCGGCTGCCGAGGCGGTGCCCGGCGACCGCTTCGTAGGTGGCCTCCAGGGCCGCCTTGGTCTGGTCGAGGTGGCGCTGGGCGACGCCGACGAAGAGGCAGTCGATGACCGTAAGCTGCCCGATCCGGCTGGACATGGCGCCCGAGCGGTACGTGGTCTCGCGGACCGCGGTGGTCAGCACGTGATCGGCGGTCTCGGTGATCGGGGAGCGCGCGAAGTTGGTCAGCGCGGCGGTGGTCGCGCCCCGGCGGCGGGCCTCGCGCAGCGCCTCGACGGTCTCGGCGGTGGCCCCGGTGTGCGAGATGCCGATCGCGACGTCGGCGGGCCCGAGCACGGCCGCGGAGGTCAGCGCCGCGTGGGTGTCCGACCAGGCGAAGCCGGTCAGCCCGATGCGGTGCAGCTTCTGCTGCAGGTCCTGGGCGACGAAGGCGCTGGCACCGACGCCGTAGATGTCCACCCGGCGGGCCGCGGCCACCGCCGCGACCAGCGCTTCGAGCGCCTCCGGGTCGAGCTGCCCCGCGGTCTCCTCGACCGCCTTGGCGTCGGTGTAGCCGATCTTGGAGATGATCTGCGCTACGTCGTCGTCCGGCGCGATGTCGCTGCCCAGCTCGCGATCGCGGGTGGAGGTGCGCGCGGTGTCGGCGGCCAGCGCGATGCGCAGGTCCGGATAGCCCCCGACGCCGATGGCCTTGCAGAACCGGGTCACCGTGGTCTCGCTGGTGCCCGCGGCCTCGGCGACCTCGGTGATGCTCTGCCGCGAGATCGCCGCCGGATCGGCGAGCACGATGTTGGCCACCCGCTGCTCGGCCCTGGCCAGGCCGGGGAGCAGGGAGCGAATCTGGACGAGGGGGCTGCCCTCGTTGGATTCGGCGGGTGAGCCGTCGGTGACCATGTGGGAAACTTACTAACCGCCTGTTCTGCAGGTCAATGCGTATCTCCTGGATATCCGTCCGGTGGACGTGGCAAACCAGGCGCCGGGTTGCATCCCGGCACGACGCGGCCGTCACCGGGTTTCACGTGATCGAAACGTGCGGCGCGATCGCCGGAAACGTCCCGACCGGACGCTGTCCGCCGACGAGATCGGCCGACGGGGAGGCAGCGCATGGCCGTCGAAACGCCGGAGAAGGTCCAGGACCAGGCGGTGCGCGAAACGCTGGAGGACTACACGCTGCGCTTCGCGCCTCGCAGCTACCGGCGCTGGAAGCCGAGCGTCGTGGCGACCACCGCCCTCGGCGGCATCGCCTACCTGGCGGACTTCTCCATCGGCGCGGGCATCGGGCTCAGCTACGGGACGCTCAACGCGCTGGTCGCCATCCTGGTCGCCGCCGCGATCATCTTCGTCACCGGTCTGCCGCTGGCCTACTACGGTGCTCGGTACAACATCGACCTCGACCTGATCACCCGCGGCGCCGGCTTCGGCTACTACGGCTCGGTGCTGACCAGCGTCATCTTCGGCAGCTTCACGTTCATCTTCTTCGCCACCGAGGGCGCGATCATGGCTCAGGGGCTGGAGGTCGGGCTCGGCGTGCCGCTGTGGCTGGGGTACTTGATCACCACGCTGGTCGTGGTCCCGCTGGTCGTCTACGGGATGAGGGCGCTGAGCGCGCTGCAGGTGTGGACCACGCCGCTGTGGCTGCTGCTGATGGTCGGGCCGATCGGCTACCTCGTCGCCGTCGATCCCGGTTCGGTGTCCTCCTGGCTGTCCTTCGGCGGTGAGCAGGGCGCCGGGCTCAACGCGGCCTCGGTGATGCTCGGCGCGGGCGTCGCCCTCTCGCTGATGGCGCAGATCGGCGAGCAGATCGACTACCTGCGGTTCATGCCCGCGCGCACCGAGGCGAACGAGCGGTCCTGGTGGATCTCCACGGTCGTCGCGGGTCCCGGCTGGGTGTTCTTCGGCGCGATCAAGCAGGCCACGGGCGCTTTCCTGGCGTTCTTCATCATGGGCGCCGCCGGGGCCGCGGCCACCGAGCCGGTGCAGCAGTTCATGGGGATCTACGAGCTGTTCCTGCCGCTGTGGCTGGCGATCCCGCTGGCGGTGGTGCTGGTGGTGATCAGCCAGGTCAAGATCAACGTCACCAACGCCTACTCCGGCTCGCTGACCTGGACCAACTCCTTCACCCGCGTCACGAAGCGGTACCCGGGCCGGATCGTGTTCGTGCTGGCCAACCTGGCCGTGGCGCTGGTGCTGATGGAGGCGGACATGTTCGCGTTCCTGAACTCGGTGCTGAGCTTCTACGCGAACTGCGCGATCGCCTGGGTGTGCGCGGTGGCGGCCGACATCCTGATCAACAAGTTCGTCCTGAAGATCTCCCCGAAGGAGCCGGAGTTCCGCCGCGGCATGCTGCACGCGGTCAACCCCGTCGGCGTCACGGCCTTCCTGACCTCGGCGATCGTGTCCATCGCGATGCACTTCGGCGCGTTCGGAGCGGCGGTCCAGCCCTACTCGCCGATCGCGGCGGTGGTGCTGGCGGTGGTGATCACCCCGCTGATGGCGGTGGCCACCCGCGGCCGCTACTACCTGCGCCGCACCGACGACGGCATCGCCGAGCCGCGCTTCGACGCCGACGGCACCCCCGTGGCCACCGGATACACCTGCGACGTGTGCGAGCAGGACTTCGAGCGCCCGGACGTCCTCGCCTCGGCGAAGGGCGGCGTCATCTGCTCCCTGTGCGTCACCACGGACAGGACCGGCGAGCACGTCCTACCACCCGGGTGATGGGCCGTTTCAGCAGAAGTCGCCGCCTCCGCAGGACCTTTGATGAAAACGGGTCCGGTCTAGCGGGAGACCTCCTGCCAGCCCTTCGGGCGCAGGCGGCCGGCCTCGGCCTCGCCGTCGAGCAGGGTCGAGTCGTGATCGGCGGCGTGGACCGCGTCGACGTTCACGCCGCGGCCCTCGTACTGCTCGTCGGTGTCGTACCGCCAGCGCAACCGCACTCGCTGCCCCGGCTCGGCGGGGACCTCCGCCCGCACGCTCCACCACGCCCGGTGCCCGGCCCCGGCCAGCGACCGCTGCGGCCCCTCCGGGGCACCCTCGCCGGAGGCCGTCAGCGGCACCGGCCGCCAGTCCGCGCCGTCCACGCTGGACTCCACCGACAGCGCGTCCCGCCCGTCGGGGTCGTCCTGGGTGTCCACGAAGGCCTCGAAGGACAGCTGGACCGGGCCCGCGGTCGGACCGAGCTCGTCGGTGGTCAGCACGCCGGAGGCCGGGGCGTGCCAGGACGTGCTGCCGCGCCGCGGCGGCACCGCCAGCGCCTTCGCCATGCCCTGCGCCAGCGCCTGCCGGGACGGGTTGTTCGAGCCCCACTCCCGGGACGGGTGGACCCGGTTGGTCAGCAGCACCGCGATCGACCGGGAAGCCGGGTCGAGCACCAGCGAGGTGCCGGTGTAGCCGGTGTGCCCGGCGCTGCGCGGGCCGGAGAGCCCCGCCATGTACCAGCGCTGATCGAGCTCGAAGCCGAGACCGTGCGCGTGACCGGGGAACTCCTCGTTGAAGTTGGTCATCAGCTGCTCGACCTGCTCGGTCGACAGGATCCGGTGCCCGCCGTAGGCGCCGCCGTTGAGCAGCGCCTGCCCCAGCACCGCGAGGTCGTCGGCGGTGGAGAAGATCCCGGCCTGACCGGCCACCCCGCCCAGCGCCCAGGCGTTCTCGTCGTGCACCTCGCCGCGCACCATGCCGCGCGGCGGGTCGGTCTGGAACTCGGTGGCGGCGATGCGGTGCAGCTCCGACTCCGGCGGGCGGTAACCCGTGTCGGCCATGCCCAGCGGTTCGGTGATCCGGTGCCGCACCACCTGGTCCAGCGGCTCCCCGGCGAGCCGGGAGACCAGCACGCCGAGCGTGATCATGTTCGGGTCGGAGTACTCGTAGTTCGTCCCCGGCGGGTGCTCCGGGGTCAGGTTCATGACGTGCGGGATCCGCTGCTCCGGCGGGAGCTTCCACAGCTCGACGATCGACGGCAGCCCGGAGGTGTGGGTCAGCAGCTGCCGGACGGTGATCTCCTCCTTGCCGCGGTTGCCGAACTCCGGCAGGTACCGCGCCACCGGGGCGTCCAGGTCCAGCTCGCCGCCGTCGACGAGCTGCAGGGTCGCGATCGAGGTGAACAGCTTGGTGATCGAGGCGACGTCGAAGATCGTGTTGGTGCGCATCGGTTCCCGATGGTCGGCGGGTAATTCGGTGCCCCGGTCGTCGGCGTAGCGCAGCTCCTCGCCGGTCGCCTCGCGGTGCACCACGATCCCGTCGTGGGCCAGCAGGCTCACCGCGCCGCCGTACATCGGGTGCTCGCGCCCGGGCGTCCGCTCGGTCCAGGCGTCCAGCTGCCGCTGCGCGGCCGCGATCGGGTCGGGATCCAGCCCGGCCCCGGCCGGGGTGCCCTCCATCAGGTGGGTGTCGGCGGGTGCGAATCCCGGCTGCGGCCGGTCGAAGTGCCCGGCGGCGCGTCCCGGTGCGGCCGCGGCCGACCCGGTCAGCGCGGTGACCGACAGCAGCGCGACCGCGGCCAGAACCGTCCTGCCCATGTGTCCCCCTAGCGGTACAGCAGGTAGGGATCGCGCTGGCGACGGAAGCCCACGACGTCCCCGTGCCACGACTCGACGATCTCGGTGGTGTCCGCGCCGGCGTCGATCATCTCGCGCAACCGGGCGGACCCGGACAGCTTGTCGACCATCCCGTCGCCCCGCCAGGCGAACACCTGCGGGTACAGGCGGCGGGCGGTGACCAGCATCGCAACCGCGACGCGGATCGGGTCGACCGGGCCGTCGCGGTGGATCTGCACCCCGCCGCAGGTCTTCTCGGCGTGCTTGGAGAAGGTCGGCGCGAAGTAGGTCTCGCGGAACCGGACGCCGTCGAGCCCGGCGGCGTTGAGCTCCTCGGCCCACTTCCAGTCCACCCCGGGAGCCCCGATGATCTCGAACGGTCGGGTGGTGCCGCGCCCCTCGGAGAGCACCGTGCCCTCGAACAACCCGGTTCCGGGGTAGAGCGCGGCGGTGTCCGCGGTGGGCATGTTCGGGCTCGGCGGCACCCACGGCAGCCCGGTCGCCTCGGTGCGCCCGCGCCAGCCGTCGACCCGAACCACGTGCAGCTGCGGCAGCCGCTCGGGCAGGTGCTCGCGGTCGAAGAGCCGGGCGAGCTCGCCGACGGTCATGCCGTGCTGCTGCACGATCGGCAGTCGCCCCACGCTCGAGGCGAAGGCCGGGTCCAGGCGCGGCCCGGCGACCCTCCCGCCGATCGGGTTCGGCCGGTCCAGCACCGCGAAGCCCAGGCCGAGGCGCTGCGCGGCCTGCATCGCGGTGTACATCGTCCAGATGTAGGTGTAGAACCGCGCGCCGACGTCGGCGATGTCGAACACGACCTGCTCGACCCCCGCCTTGCGGAACATCTCGGCCAGCTGCGCCGCGTCCGCGCCGTAGGCGTCGTAGACGGGCAGGCCGGTGCGCGGGTCCCGGTGGTCGCCCTCGGAGCCGCCGGCCTGCGAGGTGCCGCGGAAGCCGTGCTCCGGGCCGAACACGGCGGCGATGTCCACCGAGCCCGCCTCGTGCATCGCGTCCACCACGTGCTGCAGCGAGCGCAGGATCCCGGTCGGGTTGGTGACCACGCCGATCCGCCTGCCGCGCAGGTCGGAGAAGCCCCGGTCGGCCAGCACGTCCGCGCCTGCGCGCACTTCGGTCGCGGCCCCGGGTTCGGCGGCGCAGGCCGAGGTGGCGGCCAGCCCGGCCGCGGAGGCCGCCGCGGAGGCGGTGAGGAAGCGCCTGCGATTCAATCCCATGTCGTTCACCAGGTCAGGCCGAAGCCGAACGGGTACTTCGGGTTGCCCGGGCGCTGCGGGTCCGGGACCTCGACCGGCAGCTCGCCGGCCGGGGAGCGCTCGCCGAAGAGCACCTTGGTCAGCGATTCCATCGCCACCGCCTTGTCCGAGTAGGTCGCCACCCAAGCGGGTGCGTCCACGTGCCCGGCGTCGTAGGGGTCCTGCACCGCCACGGCCACGACCGGCTTGCCGGTCCGCGCGAGCCGGTCGACCAGGTCCAGCTGCGCGGAGTTGTCCGCGTCCCAGGCGGCGTTGGTCAGCACCACGGTCACGTCGTTGTCCGCTGCCCGCCGAACCGCCCGGTCGATCTCCTCCGGGCTGGGCTGCTTGCCGGTGGGCAGCGCGGTGCTGCGCGGGCCGCGGGCGCCGACGTCCTCGGCCAGCGCCGCGGTCGCGTCCTCGCCCGCGCCGGTGACCAGCACCTTCCGCGGGTCGCGCAGCGGCAGCACGTTCTCGTTGCGCAGGACCGTGGTGGTGCGGTCGGTGATCCGCTGCGCGTCGGCCAGGTGCTCCGGGGTCCCGACCGCGGAGTCCACCTCCGAGGGGTCGACGAACGGGTTGGCCAGCACCCCGCGGCGCTCCTTGAGCTCCAGGACCCGGCGGACGCTCCGGTCGATGCGCTGCTCGGTGAGCCGCCCGTCGCGCACCGCCCGCAGCACGCCGTCGATGGCCACCTGCAGGTTCTGCGGCATCAGCAGCACGTCCGCGCCGGCCTGCAGCGCCAGCACCGGGATCTCGGCGTCCGGGTGCTGCTCGCGCACGCCCTGCATCTGCAGCGAGTCGGTGACGACCACGCCCCGGTAGCCGAGCTCCTCGCGGAGCATCCCGGTGAGCACGGTCGGCGACAGCGTCGCCGGATCACCGGAGTCGTCCAGCTTGGGGACCACGATGTGCGCGCTCATCACCGAGTCGGTGCCCGCCCGGATCGCGGCCGCGAAGGGCGGCTTGTCCAGCTGCTCCCACTGCCGCCGGTTGTGCTCGATGACGGGCAGGCCGGTGTGGCTGTCGGTGGCGGTGTCGCCGTGGCCGGGGAAGTGCTTCACCGAGCTGGACACGCCCCGCGCCCCGGCGTCCTGGTAGCCGCGCACCTGCGCCTCGGTGAGCCGCGCGGCCAGCTGCGGGTCGGCGGAGAACGAGCGCACCCCGATCACCGGGTTGGCCGGGTTGACGTTGACGTCCCCGTCCGGCGCGAAGTTCACGTTCAGGCCCATCGCCCGCAGCTCGCGGCCGGTGATCTCGGCGGCGAGCCGGGCGTCCTCGGGGCTGCGGCCCGCGCCCAGCGCCATGTTGCCGGGGAACTGGGTGGCGGGCTCGCCGATGCGGGTGACCTTGCCCTGCTCCTGGTCGGTGGAGATCAGCAGCGGCACGCGCGCGCCGGAGTTGATCGCGGCCTCCTGCACCCCGTTGGAATGCCGCGCGATCTGCTCGGGCTCGTAGAGGCTGTTGGTCCAGCTGAAGTGGATGATCCCGCCGAGGTGGTACTTGCGCACGACCTCCGCCGGGGTGTCGACGCCGAACTCCTCGCGGTTGGCCGGGTCCGCGGTGTCGGCGGTGCGGCCGTAGGCGTAGGTGACGAACAGCTGCCCGACCTTCTCCTCCAGGGTCATCTCGCGGAGCAGCTCGTCGGCCGTCAGCGGGCGCTGCGAGGTCGCGCTTCCGGTGGTGGACAGCGCGGCCGCACCGATGACCAGCGCACTCAGCGCGACCGCGGCGCGTCGGGTACGGGACTTCAGGGGCACTTCGGCCTCCCAGCGGAGCGGGAAAACTCCCGAGCGGAAAAGGTTCACCAGGAATGCGAGCCAGTTCGGAAGTTACTCACACCGCATTCCGGGGTCAACGACGCGACCGCGATTTTATTGCTCGGAATTTCCCGCGGTCCGCGGGCCCGGCGCCCGGTCGGGTGGGAAGACCGCCGGGATGCGGGGGCGTCGAATCCGCAGCCCCCGCGCACGACGGCGGGGCCGCCGATTCGATCGACGGCCCCGCCTCCTCGCGCGAGCGATCGGGTTACCAAGCGTGCTTCTTGTCGTAACTACGGGCTAGGCGTCCGGCGTCCCGGTACGCAACCCTGTCGACGTTCGGCCTTATATGCGGCGACGCGTGGGTGCTCCGATTCTCGCGCACGGAGCCTGTGTCGGGGTGGACGCTACTTCTCCTCCGTAACGTCCCTGGCCAACCAGGGTCCGTACTTCATTTGTAGACCGTGATGACGGTCACTGCAAGGGGTCGGCGCGCTACGGCCGGTGCCCGTCTCCCGCCGATGATCACGCCGGGGTTCGCGGTCCTCGGACGGTCACTGGCGGCGCTTCCAGGCGCGCACGCCCCACCAGGTCGCCGCGCCCGCGGCGGCCACCGCGCCCAGGCCGACGCCGGCCGCGGTCACCGCGGCGCGCGAGGGGGTGGGGATGCGGGCGCGCAGCGAGACCGGGTGCTCGAAGGCCAGCGACGGCCAGCCGCGCTGCACGGCCTCCTTGCGCAGACCGCGGTCCGGGTTGACCACGGTGGGGTGGCCGACGAGCTCCAGCAGCGGCAGGTCGGTGACCGAGTCGGAGTAGGCGAAGCTCTCGTCGAGCTCGTAGTCGTGCTCGACGGCGAGCTCGCGGGCGGCGGTCACCTTGTTCTCGTGCGAGCAGTAGAACTCCACCTCGCCGGTGTAGCGGCCGTCGGCCACGACCATCCGGGTGCCCGCCCAGTGATCGGCGCCGAGCAGCTTGGCGATCGGCGCGACGACCTCCTGGCCGGAGGCGGACAGCACGACGATGTCGTGGCCCTGCTCCTGGTGATCGGCGATCAGCTGGGTGGCCTCCTTGTAGACCAGCGGATCGACGATGTCGTGCAGGGTTTCCTCGACGATGGCGTTGACCTGCTCGACGTCCCAGCCGGTGCACAGCGAGGTGATGTGCGCGCGCATCCGGTCCATCTGGTCGGCGTCGGCCCCGGCGAGCATGAACACGAACTGCGCGTAGGCGCTCTTGAGCACCGCGCGCCGGTTGATCAGGCCTTCCTGGAAGAACGGCCGGCTGAAGGCCAGCGTGCTCGACTTGGCGATGATCGTCTTGTCCAGGTCGAAGAACGCGGCCACCCGGCGTCCGGTGGCCTCGGCGGGAGTCGCGGGCTCAGTCACGCCGCACAGCATACGAGCCGGTCCGCGGTGCGTGGCCACGGCGCGGTCCCGGGTCCACAGATTTCACACTCGGTGCAGGGGGTGTGCTGGGGATTATCTCGTTGGGTTGTTTTCGGCGGCGCGAATGCGTGCTTTGAATGGGAATGATCTGCACTGAGAGCTAGGGCGTTCCCTCAAATGGACGGGAGGCATCCGAGGGGATCTGCGGGATACAGTGTGGGGCGGTCCGGCGTCGCCGGACCGGTTCAGCTCGACCCCCCGGAGCTGAACCACCGACGGCCCCCGCCCCCTCCCCCCTGGCGGGGGTCGTCCCTTTTCCGCGGTCGGCCGGTCCGCCGCGAGCGATGGCGGCCCGCGTCGATGCCGCGCTCTCCCCGGTGAATTCGAGCGGAGTTCGCGAAGTTCGACGCGAACTCGATCGGGATGAACCGCATTCGCCCCGAGCGCGTTCGAGTTGTCCACAGCCGACCGGTTCATCCACAGATTTCGGAAATCCCTTGGTGTGCGGGTTCGGGGAGCGCCATTTTGGTTCTCGCGCCGCCGTTCGCGGCTTTGCGCTCCGTCTTTCGGTCGCCCCGGAAGACGTCGTTTCCCGAAATGCCCATCGCTGGGGGAGGACCGCCGTGCCGATCGACGAGAGCAGTGCGAGCGAACCGGTGCTGGTGATGCGGGAGCCGGAGCTGGCCGAGGAGGTCTCCCGGTTGGCCGCCGCCTCCGGCGGAGAACTGCGGCGGGAGTCCCGACTGCGGCCCGCCTCCTGGCGGGAGGCCCCGCTGGTGCTGGTGGACCTGCCGACCGCGGAGGCGTGCCTGGAGCGCGGGCTGCCGCGAAGACGCGGTGTGGTGCTGCTGTCCAAGGGCCCCGCGGACCAGCTCTGGCGCGTCGCCTTCGAGCTCGCCGCCGAGCGGGTGCTGGAACTGCCGGCCGCGGAGAGCGAGCTGATCGAGCTGCTGGCCGATGCGGGCGAGCCCGCAGGAGCCGGACGGGTGCTCGCCGTGCTCGGCGGGCGCGGTGGTGCGGGCGCCTCCGCGCTGGCCACCGCCGTCGCGGTGACCGAGGCGCGGGCCGGACGGCGATCGCTGCTGCTGGACTGCGACCCGCTCGGCGGTGGGCTCGATCTCGCGCTCGGGCTGGAGGACGTCGACGGGATGCGCTGGTCCGGGCTGGCGATGAGCTCCGGGCGGTTGGGCAGCACCGCGCTGATCGAGGCGCTGCCCAAGCTCCGGGTCGGACCCGGTGAGCTAGCCCTGCTGGCCTGCGACCGCTCGGAACCGCCGACCGGACTCGCCCCGGACGGGGTGCGCGCGGTGCTGGACGCCGGGCGGCGGTCGGGCGCGCTCGTGGTCTGCGACCTGCCCGGCGGCCTGAGCGCACCGGCCGAGACGGCGCTGCGCGAGGCGGAGCTCGCGGTGGTCGTCGTCCCGGCCGAGGTGCGGGCCTGCGCCGCCGCGGCGCGCCTGGTCGCCGAGGCGCACGAGCGCTCCGGGTGCCCGCTGCGCCTGGTGGTGCGCGGCCCGGCACCGAGCGGCCTGCGCACCGCTGACATCGCCGAGGCGGTGGGTGCGCCGGTGCTGGCCGCCATGCGGCCGCAACCTGGCCTGCCGCTGGCCGCCGATCGCGGGGGCCAGCTCAGCGCGCTGCGCCGCGGTCCGCTCGCACGCGCGGCGGGCGAGGTGCTCGCCGAGCTCGACGCGGCGCCCGCCTGACGAGTTCCCCGCCGACGGTGCGGAGAGGAGACGAACCCATGACATCCGTGGACGGACAGCTGCTCGCGCGGGTGCGCAACCGGCTCGTCGGTGCCGGTGCCCCGGTGACGCCGGAAGCGGTGGCCGCCGCGGTGCGCGCCGAGTCCGGCGGCCTGGTCGCCGACGCCGACGTGCTCGCCGCGCTGCGCGCGGTGCAGCAGGAGTTCTCCGGAGCCGGTGTGCTCGAACCGCTGCTGCAGGACCCCGCGGTGTGCGACGTGCTGGTCTCCGCCCCGGACCGGGTCTGGGTGGACCACGGCTCCGGGCTGCGCCCGGCGGGCGTCCGGCTGTCCGACGAGGACGCGGTGCGCAGGCTCGCGCAGCGGCTGGCGATGTCCACCGGCCGCCGCCTGGACGACGCCCAGCCCTGGGTGGACGCCTGGCTGCCGCAGCGCGGCGGGACCGGGGCGGTCCGGTTGCACGCCGTGCTGCCACCGGTGGCGGGCGACGGGACCTGCATCTCGCTGCGGGTGCTGCGACCGGCCGCGCACGACCTCGCCGCGCTCGGCTCCTCCGGCGCCTTCGACGCCGAGATCGGCGCGGTGCTGCGCGAGATCGTCGCCACCCGGTTGGCGTTCCTGGTCGTCGGCGGCACGGCGAGCGGCAAGACCACGCTGCTGGCGGCGCTGCTCGGCGAGGTCGCGGGCACCGAGCGCATCGTCTGCGTGGAGGAGGCGGCCGAGCTGCGTCCCGCCCACCCGCACGTGGTGCGGCTGCTCACCCGGCCGCCCAACGTCGAGGGCGTCGGCGAGATCGGCGTCCGCGACCTGGTGCGCCAGGCGCTGCGGATGCGCCCGGACCGCCTGGTGGTCGGCGAGGTCCGGGGTGGCGAGCTCCGCGAGCTGCTGGCCGCGATGAACACCGGGCACGACGGCGGTTGCGGGACCCTGCACGCCAACTCCCCGAGCGAGGTGCCGGCCCGGATGGAGGCCCTCGCCGCGCTCGGCGGCCTGTCCCGCGAGGCCCTGCACGGACAGCTCGCCGCGGCCGTCCAGGTCGTGCTGCACGTGCGGCGCACCGCCACCGGCAGGCACCTGGCGGGAATCGGGGTGCTGCGCCGCGAGGGGGAACGGGTGCGGGTCGTACCGGCCTGGCTCCGGGAGACCGGGTGGGACGAGGGCCGCGCCGACCTGGTCGGGCTGCTCGCCGCGCGAGGAGGTGAACGATCGTGCTGAGCCTGGTCGCGTGCGCCGCCGCGCTGCTGTGCTGGCCGCGCGTGCCCGTGCGCGACCGGCTGCGCCGGCCCGGGCGGGACGTGGTGGTGCGCTTCGGGAACTGGCCGCTCCCAGCCGGGATGGCCGCGCTGGGGCTGGTCCTGGCGGGCCCCGCGGGCGGCGTGGCCGGCCTGGCGGGCAGCGCGCTGGTCGCCAGGCAGCGCCGGGCGCGCCGCGCGGGCGAGCGCGGCCTGCGGCACGCCGACGAGCTGGCCGAGGCCCTGCGTCTGCTGGTCGCGCAACTGCGCTCGGGCGCGCACCCGGCGGTGGCGGCAGCCGACGCCGCCGCCGAGGCGGGACCGGCGGTGGCCGGCCCGTTCGGCGACCTGGCGGCCACCGCGCGGCTCGGCGGCGAGGTCACCTCGCTACCGCTCGACGAGGCCCCTCCCGACCTGCGCGCATCGCTGGGGCGGCTCATCCGCGCCTGGGCTCTCGCGGAGCGGCACGGCGTGGCGCTGGCCGATCTCCTCGACTCGGTTCGCCGAGACCTGGAGCGGCGCACCGCGTTCCGCAGGGAGGTCGACGCCAAGCTCGCCGGTCCGCGCGCCACCGCCGCGGTGCTGACCGGGCTTCCGCTGCTGGGTCTGCTGTTCGGGGAGGCGATGGGCGCCCGGCCGCTGGAGGTGCTCTCCGGCGGCCTGTCCGGTCAGCTGGTGCTGCTCACCGGCACTGCGCTGCTGGCGGCCGGGGTGCTGTGGAGCGAGCGGCTGACCGGCTCGGTGGTGCGGCCGTGAGCGCGGCGATCGCCCTGACCGCGCTGGCATTGCTGCTGCTTCCGGGCAGTGCGGCAAGGCGCCGGCTGCGCTCGCTGCGGCCTCGGCCGCAGCGGCGGGCCCGGCGGACGGGACGTGCGCTGGTGCCGATCGCCGCGGCACCGCTCGGCTTCCAGCTGATCGGCCCGGCCGGACTGCTCGCCGGAGCGCTCGTCGAGGTGGGCGTGCGCCGGGCCCGCACTTGGCGCGCCGGTGCCGAGCACCGGGCCGATCCGCTGCTGCTGGCGGCCGGGTGGGACCTGCTGGCCGCGGGCATGCGCAGCGGGCTGCCGCCGCCGGTGGTGCTGCGGGCCGTGGCCGCCGAGCTGGACGGCCGGGCGTGCCGGGTGCTGCGCGAGGTCGCCGATCACCTCGCGCTCGGGTCGGATCCGGTCGCCGGGTGGGAACCCGCTCTCGCGCATCCGGACACCGCTGAACTCGCCCGCGCCGCGCGCAGAACGGCTCGCACCGGCAGCGCGCTGGCCGCGACCGCTGCCGACCTGGCCGAGCGGTGCCGCGGCCGGGCCGCGGAGCACGCCGAGGCCCGCGCGCAGCGCGGTGCGGTGTGGATCTCGGCACCGCTGGGCCTGTGCTTCCTGCCGGCCTTCTTGTGCCTCGGGGTGCTCCCGATCGTGCTCGGAATGCTGCACGAGCTCCCCGTGACCTGGTGATTTCGACGAAGGAGGAGAGATGCGCGAGTTGATCGACCGGCTGCGGCACGCACTGCGCGGGGACGCGGGCATGTCCACGGCCGAGTACGCCGTGGGAACGATCGCCGCGGTGGCGTTCGCGACCACGCTCTACGGGATCGTCACCGGCGATCCCGTCAAGGAGGCCCTGACCGGTCTCGTCGAACGCGGTCTGCAGGGCGGTGGCCTCTGATGCCCGCCCGGCTCGCCCCGGCGCCCGTCGGCGCCGGGGCGGACCGGGGCTCGGTCACGGTCGAGGCGGCGCTCGGGATCTGCTCGCTGGTGGTGGTGTTCGGCTTGCTGCTGAGCGGGGCCGGGGCGCTGTTCGACCAGCTGCGCTGCCAGGACGCCGCGGTGGAGGCCGCCCGGCTGCTCGCGCGCGGCGATCGGGAGCGCGCCGGGCAGGCCGTGCGCGCCATCGCGCCCGAGGGCGCTCGGCTGGAGCGCGCGGTCGACGGTGATCAGGTCGACGTGGCGGTCACCGCTCCGCTGCGCCTGCTGCCGGGCCGTTCGCTGCGCGCCGAGGCGACCGCCGTGCTCGAACCGGGCCAGCGCGGGTGAATCGGGACCGGGGCGCGATGACCGCCCTCGCCGCCGTGCTCTCGCTCGCGCTGCCCGCGCTGCTCTGGTTCGCCGTCCAGCTGGGCGCGGCCACCATCACCCGGCACCGCGCCGAGGGCGCCGCCGACCTGGCGGCTCTCGCGGCCGCCGCGCACGCCGCGCAAGGGCACCAGGGCGCGTGTGGGCGGGCGCGTCGGGTGGTCGAGGCGATGGGTGGGGTGCTCGACGAGTGCCGGACGAGCGGTCGGCATGCCCGGGTGGAGGTGTCCGCGCCTGCGCCCGAAGTCCTCGGCGTCGGGCGAAGTGCCAGCGCGCGTGCTCATTCCGGGCCGGTGGGCGGGCACCACCCGGGCCTAACGACGAACGGTCGACGAGCGGTCCCGGGACCACTGATCGGAGCTCCGGAACGGCCCGGATGACCCCTCCGACGCCGTTGATCTTTCGGCCCGCATGTTGGCCGATCGTCGCTCACCGCGACCAGTCGACCGGTCATCGACACCCTCTGTACGCGGTGGGGGTCGATGCCGTTGATTGGAATGTGTGAGCGCGGCGAGCCCAGGTTCACCACCGAGGCCCGCGGGACAAAGGAGTCCCGACCGGGCGGTCCCCCGAAACCGCCGAGCCCGCGATCACGCGAAGAAGCAAGGAGGCGGAGCAAATGCAACGGTCTGCGGAGAGGTGGCCCAGCTCCTTCCGCGGCGTCCCGGCCCACCCGGCCGGGTTGACCAGCAGTCGGATCGACCTGCGCGTGCAAGCGATCGACTTCGCGTCGCGCGGTTGGCCCGTGCTGCCCGGAACCTATCCGGATCGAGGGGAGTGGATCGGTCAGGTCGGGCGCCGCAAGCACGGCCCGGCCCCGGTCCTGCGCGACTGGCGCAAGCGGCCGGGCGCCGACCTCGACGACATCATGTCCTGGTGGGACGAGCGGCCCCACAACCTCCTCGTGGCGACCGGGACCGCGCTCGACGCGATCGAGGTCGACGCGACCCTCGGGTTCCGCGCGGCGAAGGTGCTGCGCGCCAGCGGGTTCCCGGTGCCGATCGTGTCCACTCCGACCGGTGACTGGTTCTTCCTGATGAACTCGGGCGGCGAGCTCGCGGGCGAACTCGCCGCCCGGGACGGAATCCGGTTGCACGCCGACGGGAGTTGGGTTCCGCTCCCGCCTTCCAGCTACCCCGGTGGCGCGGTGCACTGGCGGGTCAAGCCCGAGGTGTGCGCCTGGCAACTGCCCGACCCGGACTTCGTGCAGGACGCGCTGCTCGAAGCCCTCGACCCCGAGAACGTGGCTGAACCGCTCGCTGCGGGCAGGTGACGACCAGCCTGCCGGCCGTGCCGGCCTCGACGACCCTCGGTTGATGCCCCGGGCCAACCCCGACCCGGTCGGACGCGACGATCAGCCCTGCGCCCGACTGGGTGGCCCACCCGAGCCGTCGAAGCCGTCCCCGAGCACGGTCGACACCGCATCGAGAACAGCCACCGCCCCCGCCTTGTCCAGCGGTTCGTTGCCGTTCCCGCACTTGGGCGACTGAACGCAGGACGGGCACCCTGCCGGGCAATCGCAGGACGCGATCGCCTCCCGCGTAGCGGCCAGCCAGGGGACCAATGCGGCAAAACCGCGATCGGCGAATCCGGCCCCTCCCGGATGACCGTCATGCACGAACACCGTTGCCTCCCCGGTGTCGGCATGCAGCGCGGTGGAAACCCCGCCGATGTCCCAACGATCGCAGGTCGCGAACAGCGGTAGCAGGCCGATCGCCGCGTGCTCGGCGGCATGCAGCGCGCCGGGGATGCGCGCCGGCTCCAGCCCGGCGCCCCCCGGCGCGCTGCCCACCAGCAGCTCGTCGCCGACCGTGTACCAGACCGCGCGGGTGCGCAGCGTCTGCGCCGGGAGGTCCAGCGGCACCTGGTCCAGCACCTCGCCCGAGGGCCGCTTGCGCAGGTAGCCGATGACCTGGGAGGTCACCTCCACCTCGCCGAGGCACACGGTGACCCCAGCGCCGGTGTCGTGCCGCTCGGCGGTGCCGAGCACCGCGATGTCGATGGTGTTGCGCGGCGAGGTCGTCCAGTCCGGGTCCTCGGCGTGCACCAGCGCGATCGCCGACTCCAGGTCCAGCTCGTCGACCACGAACGACTCGCCCCGGTGCAGGTACACCGCACCGGGGTGCACTGTGGACGGAGCCGAGTCCTGGTCGACGGTGCCGAGCATGCGCCCCGAATCGCCTTCCACCACCGCGATCGGCGGCCCGCCGGAACCGCGCAGCTCCACGTTCGGGTGCGGGCGCTCCCGCGAGGTCCAGAACCAGCCGCGCGGGCGCCTGCGCAGCACCCCCTCGGCCGCCAGCGCCTCCACCGAGCGGCGGGCCGGGGCGCCACCGAAGAGCTCCAGCGACTCCTCGTCCAGCGGCAGCTCGGCCGAGGCGCAGGCCAGGTGCGGTTCCAGCACGTAGGGGTTGGTCGGGTCGAGGACGGTGGCCTCGACCGGGCGCTCCAGCACCGAGTCCGGGTGGTGCACCAGGAAGGTGTCCAGCGGGTCGTCCCGCGCGACGAACAGCACCAGCGCCCCGTCCCCGTCGCGGCCCGCCCGCCCGGCCTGCTGCCAGAAGGACGCCAGGGTGCCCGGGTACCCGGCCACCACCACCGCGTCCAGCCCGGAGATGTCCACGCCGAGCTCCAGCGCGTTGGTGGTGGCGACCGCGCGCAGCTCCCCGTCCATCAGCGAGCGTTCGAGCTCGCGCCGGTCCTCCGGGAGGTAGCCGCCGCGGTAGGCGGCGACCTTGGAACCCAGCTCGGGATCCACTTCGGACAGCGCGCGCCTGGCCTGCAGCGCGGCCACCTCCACGCCCCGGCGGGAGCGGATGAACGCCAGCGTGCGGGCGTCCTCGATGACCAGCTCGGTGAGCACCCGGGCGGCCTCCGAGCCGGCCGCCCGGCGCACCGGAGCACCGTTCTCCCCGGTGATCTCCTCCAGCAGCGGCGGTTCCCAGAACGCGATGGTGCGCGCACCGCGCGGCGAACCGTCCTCGGTGATCGCCCGGCACGGGGCGCCGGTGAGCCGCTCGGCGAGGTCGGCCGGATCGGCGACGGTGGCCGAGGCCAGCACGAAGACCGGGTCCGCGCCGTAGCGCCGGGCGATCCGGCGCAGGCGGCGCAGCAGCAGCGCGACGTGCGATCCGAACACGCCCCGGTAGGTGTGGCACTCGTCGATCACCACGTGGGTGAGCCTGCGGAAGAAGTGCGCCCAGCGCTCGTGCCCCGGCAGCAGGCTGAAGTGCAGCATGTCCGGGTTGCTGTAGATCCAGCGGCTGTGCTCGCGGATCCAGTCCCGCTCCACCCGCGGGGTGTCCCCGTCGTACTGGGCGGGGCGGATGCCGGGCAGGTCCAGCTCGGTGAGCGCGCGCAGCTGGTCGGCGGCCAGCGCCTTGGTCGGGGCGAGGTACAGCGCCGTGGACTTCGGGTTCTCCAGCAGCTCGGTGAGCACCGGGAGCTGGTAGACCAGCGACTTCCCGGAGGCGGTCCCGGTGGCCACCACCGCGTGCTCGCCGCGGTGCACCGCCTCGGCGCCCTCGACCTGGTGCGTCCAGGGGCGTTCGGTGCCGCGCTTGCGGAAGGCCTCGACGGCCCGGTGCGGCACCCACTCCGGCCACTCGGTGGTGCGCGCGGGGCGCGCGGGGCGGTCGGCGACGTGCGTGACCGGCGAGTTCTCGACCGGGGTGCCGGCCAGAGCTCGGCGGAGGAGGCGACTGCCCTTCTGCTCGGAACGCACACCAGGAGCCTTGCACAACCGGGCGACGGACCGTTGCCAGGTCCAGGTATCGCCCGTTCGGGGATTTCGCGGCTCCGCGAGCCGCGGAGTCCCTTACATCACGTCCCCCGATCGGTCCAAATCGAGATTTGTCCGTTCGGGGTATCAAGCGCCGGTCTGGATCGATCATTCGGTAACGAATGCGCACGTCGTCGAGAGTTACGTATCACACCGTGAGGTAAGCCACTCTGTGTCTGAATAGACTCCCGACCCACGACGTCGCCACGGACGGCCATCGAACGACTACCGGCCGTACCGGGCGGGGCCGCCTACCGCGCATCGGAGCCCGGTGAGTGCGTGCGGGTCTTCCGGTGCTGAACCGAGCACAACCCAGGAGGACGGATGTCCCTGCTCACCCCGGTCCAGCACAGCTGGGCCCAGGGCGCTGCACCACCGAGCTCGTCGCCCCGGACGGACCTCGCCCAAGGCCACGGAGCGATCCAGCTCGCCGGCGGCGACTACGCGGTCGTCGGCGTCGTCATGGTGATCGCCCTGGCAGCGCTGGCCTTCGGCTACGTCCTGATCAAGGAGGTGCTGTCCGCCGGGCAAGGCACGTCGAAGATGCAGGACATCGCCAGAGGCGTGCAGGAAGGTGCCTCGGCGTACTTGAACCGGCAGTTCCGCACCCTGGCGATCTTCGCCGTCGCGGTGTTCCTGGTCCTGTTCGCGCTGCCCGCCGAGACCATCGGCGAGCGCATCGGCCGCTCGATCTTCTTCCTGTTCGGCGCCGCGTTCTCGGCGGCGATCGGCTACCTCGGCATGTGGCTGTCCACCCGCGCCAACGTCCGGGTGGCCGCGGCCGCGCGCGAGGAGACCGGGCAGGGCCGCGAGAAGGCGATGCGGGTCGCGTTCCGCACCGGCGGCGTCGTCGGCATGATGACCGTCGGCCTCGGCCTGTTCGGCGCCTCGCTGGTGGTGCTGGTCTACGCGGGCGGTGCCCCGCGGGTGCTGGAGGGCTTCGGCTTCGGCGCGGCGCTGCTGGCGATGTTCATGCGAGTCGGCGGCGGCATCTTCACCAAGGCCGCCGACGTGGGCGCGGACCTGGTCGGCAAGGTCGAGCAGAACATCCCGGAGGACGACCCGCGCAACGCCGCCACCATCGCCGACAACGTCGGCGACAACGTGGGCGACTGCGCGGGCATGGCCGCCGACCTCTTCGAGTCCTACGCGGTGACCCTGGTGGCCTCGCTGATCCTGGGCACCGCCGCGTTCGGCCTGCACGGCCTGCTGTTCCCGCTGATCGTGCCCGCCATCGGCGTGATCACCGCGGTCATCGGCGTCTACATCACCAAGGCGCGCAGCGGCGAGAGCGCGCTGACGGCGATCAACCGCTCGTTCTACATCTCGGCCGGGATCTCGGCGGTGCTGTGCGCGATCGCCGCGATGCTCTACCTCCCGAGCACCTTCGCGGAGCTCACCGGCGTCGACGAGACCATCCGGGGCACCGAGGGCAGCCCGGCGCTGATCGCGCTGGTCGCGGTGATCATCGGCATCCTGCTCGCGGTGGTCATCCTCAAGCTGACCGGGTACTTCACCGCCACCGAGCACCGCCCGGTGCAGGACGTCGGCAAGTCCGCGCTCACCGGTGCGGCCACGGTGATCCTGACCGGGCTCTCGGTCGGCTTCGAGTCGGCCGTCTACACCGCCCTGGTGATCGCCGCGGCGGTGCTGGGCGCCTTCCTGCTGTCCGGGTCGCTGGCGGTGGCGCTGTTCGCGGTGGCCCTGGCCGGTTGCGGCCTGCTGACCACCGTCGGCGTGATCGTCGCGATGGACACCTTCGGGCCGGTCAGCGACAACGCGCAGGGCATCGCCGAGATGTCCGGTGACGTCGAGGGCGACGGCGCGCAGATCCTCACCGAGCTGGACGCGGTGGGCAACACCACCAAGGCCATCACCAAGGGCATCGCGATCGCCACCGCGGTGCTGGCGGCCACGGCCCTGTTCGGCTCCTACACCGATGCGATCAGCGCAGCGCTGGCCGACCTGGGCGGCAAGCTCTCCACCGAGGAGTTCTTCGTCTACGCGCCGAACGTGCTGGTCGGCGTGATCATCGGTGCTTCGGTGGTGTTCCTGTTCTCCGGCCTGGCGATCAACGCGGTCTCCCGCGCGGCCGGCGCGGTGGTCTACGAGGTGCGCAGGCAGTTCCGGGACAAGCCGGGGATCATGGACGGCTCGGAGCGCCCGGAGTACGGCCGGGTGGTCGACATCTGCACCCGCGACTCGCTGCGCGAGCTGGCCACGCCGGGTCTGCTCGCGGTGCTGGCGCCGATCGCCGTGGGCTTCGGCCTGGGCGTGGGCGCGCTGGCCGGTTACCTGGGCGGCGCGATCGCCGTCGGCACCCTGATGGCGATCTTCCTGGCCAACTCCGGTGGTGCCTGGGACAACTCGAAGAAGCTGGTCGAGGACGGCTACCACGGCGGCAAGGGCTCCGAGGCGCACGCGGCGACCGTCATCGGCGACACCGTCGGCGACCCGTTCAAGGACACCGCCGGTCCGGCGATCAACCCGCTGCTGAAGGTGATGAACCTGGTGTCGGTGCTGATCGCTCCCGCGGTGGTCTACTTCGTGGTCAGCGATTCGGCGGTGCACCAGACCACCCGCGTGGTCATCGCGGTGGTCTCGGTCGCGGTGATCGTGGCCGCGGTGGTGATCTCCAAGCGGCGTTCCACCGCGATCGCCGAGTCGGAGAGTCCGGACAAGGCGGTCAACGGGGCACCGAGCTAGGAGAAATCGCAGGTGAGCGGGCGTCACCCCGGTTCAGGGGTGGCGCCCGTCGTCGTGCGAGAGTCCGGGCTGCAGGGCCAAGCAACTCCGAGGAGTGCGCATGAACATCCGTAGGACGTCGGTGGCGGTGCTCGCCGCGATCCCGCTGGCGCTGTCGGCCTGCGGCACTCCGCAGGCGGGCGCTCCGGAGCCGAAGGCTCCCACCACCGAGCAGGTCCAGTGGGCGGGCAAGATGTGCGGGCTGGTCACCGGTTTCTCGCAGAAGCAGAAGCAGCTGCCGCCGGTGGACAAGACCAACACCCAGACGGTCAAGGATTCGATCTCGGCGCGGCTGGACGCCGCGAGCGGGGCCGCGGACGAGACCGTGAACGGCCTCAAGGGCCTGGGGCCCGCCCCGATCAACGGGGCCGACGAGGTCAACCAGAGCTTCCAGCAGGGCTTCGGCGAGGTCCGCGACGTGCTGAAGCAGGCGCGCGCGGTGGCCGGTCAGATCGACGTCCGGGACAAGCAGAAGTTCAACGAGGGCGTCGCCGCCCTGCAGAACCAGCTCAAGAAGAGCAACCAGATCGACCTGGCCGGCAAGTTCGGCAAGCTCGAGCAGACCCCGGAGCTCAAGCGAGCCGCCGAGCGGGCTCCGGAGTGCAAGCCGTTCTTCCAGCAGAAGCCCCAACAGCAGCAGCCGGCGCCGCCGCAGCAACCACCGGCCGACAAGCCCGGCTGATCACCCGATCGAGTGAGGCTTGAAGTTCCCTGGTTTTCGCCCGTGGATTTCCCTCGTTTTTCGCGGGCGGAATACCAGGGAATTTGGGGCTCCGCCGAGGTTCTAGTCGATCGATGGGGGCAATGTGGTGGATAATCTCGAACTGCTGTTCTAGCATCGGCGACCGTGGACCAGCTGTCCTTCTACTCGGCTGAGGCTCGGCTCCCGGCGGTGGCCGACCTCGCGGGCATGCTGTGCGGCCCCGGCCAGGCGGTCGGCTTCGGCAGGGGCACCGCGGCCCGGCTGTCGGTCGTCGTGGACGCCGAGTGGCGCGCCCGCTGCCTGGCCTCGGCCTGCGCGGAACGCGGCGTGCAGGCCGAGCTGGCCCGATCCGACGAGGGCAGGCCGCTGGTGCGCACCGCGTTCCGCGCCGACCTCACCGAGATCGCGGCGCACTGGCTGCGCGGCGCGGTCAAATCGGTGCCCGCGGGCTTCGCCCCGGACGGCTGGGCGCTGCGGATCTGGGCGTTGACCGCGGGCTCGGCCGACCACACCGGCTACCGGCTCGGGCTGGACCCGCACGCCCCGGACACCCACGAACCCCTCGCCGAGGCGCTGCGCCGCTGCGGAATACCAGCCAGGACCATCGGTGTTCGAGCCGGTGGGCCGGCGCTGCGCGTGACCGGAAGGCGCAGGTTGGCGCGGCTCTCGGAGCTCGTCGGACCATTGCCCGATGGTGCTATCGAGGGAATGATTCCGCTGGTCTCCTGACCGGCTTGACGCACATCACGCCAGGTCACGAAACGGAACCCGGCGGTGACCCGATACGTTCGTCTTGCAAGACGTCGGCGAATATCGGCGTGTTATGTGCAACCCTGTGCCTTCCCGGTGCGGCACAACAGCGTGCAGCAGGCACACTGTGGAACTTGTCGGAACACGAACCGGGCGCAAGGGATGCTTCCGGAAGAAGAGAGCAGGTAAGCGTGGCTGGGACGACACGGACGAAGAAGGCCGGCGGCGGGGCCGGTCGGGCTTCGGAGTCTGCTGGCTCCGCTGCCCGCCGCCTGGTGATCGTGGAGTCACCGGCGAAGGCCAAGAAGATCGCCTCCTTCCTCGGCTCCAACTTCATCGTGGAGTCCTCGCGCGGGCACATCCGCGATCTGCCCCGCAACGCCAAGGACGTGCCCGAGAAGTACAAGGGCCAGGCCTGGGCGCGGCTCGGCGTGGACGTGGAGAACGACTTCGAGCCGCTGTACCTGGTCAGCTCGGACAAGAAGGCCACGGTCACCGAGCTCAAGGACGCCCTCAAGCAGGTCGACGAGCTCTACCTCGCGACGGATGGTGACCGCGAGGGCGAGGCGATCGCCTGGCACCTGCTGGAGACCCTCAAGCCCAAGGTGCCGGTGCGCCGGATGGTGTTCCACGAGATCACCGAGTCCGCCATCCAGGCCGCCGCCCAGAACCCCCGCGACCTGGACCAGGACCTGGTCGACGCGCAGGAGACCCGGCGCATCCTGGACCGCCTCTACGGCTACGAGGTCAGCCCCGTGCTGTGGAAGAAGGTCATGCCGAAGCTCTCGGCGGGCCGCGTGCAGTCGGTGGCCACCCGCGTGGTCGTCGAGCGCGAGCGGGAGCGCATCCGCTTCGTGCCCGCCGAGTACTGGGACATCGGCGCGACCATGGACGCGGGAGCCGATGCCTCGCCGCGCCGGTTCGGCGCGCGGCTGGTCACCGTCGACGGCGCCAAGCTGGCCACCGGCCGCGACTTCGGCCCCGACGGGCAGCTGAAGAACAACGACAGCCGGGTGCTCACCGAGGCCGAGGCGCGCGCCCTGGCCGCCGGCCTGGAGGACGCGCGGCTGCACGTCTCCAGCGTCGAGGAGAAGCCCTACACCCGGAAGCCCTACGCGCCGTTCATGACCTCCACGCTGCAGCAGGAGGCCAGCCGCAAGCTGCGCTTCTCGGCGGACCGCACGATGCGCACCGCGCAGCGGCTCTACGAGAACGGCTACATCACCTACATGCGAACCGACTCCACGACGCTGTCCGAGACGGCGCTGGCGGCGGCGCGCAACCAGGCCCGCGATCTCTACGGCGAGCAGTACGTCTCGTCGCAGCCGCGGCAGTACAACCGCAAGGTCAAGAACGCCCAGGAGGCGCACGAGGCGATCCGCCCCGCCGGGGAGAGCTTCCGGACGCCGGGCGAGGTCGCCGCGGAGCTGGGCAACGACATCGACGGCTTCAAGCTCTACGAGCTGATCTGGCAGCGCACCATCGCCTCCCAGATGGCCGACGCCAAGGGCACCACGATGTCGGTGCGCATCACCGGCAACGCGACCAGCGGTGAGGAGTGCACCTTCGCCGCCTCGGGCCGCACCATCACCTTCCAGGGCTTCCTGAAGGCCTACGTGGAGGCGGTCGACGCCGAGGCCGGTGGCGAGGCCGACGACGCCGAGTCCCGGCTGCCGCGGCTGGTGCAGGACCAGGCGATCACCGCGCCGGAGCTGGAGCCCGACGGGCACACCACCAACCCGCCGCCCCGGTTCACCGAGGCCAGCCTGGTCAAGAACCTCGAAGAGCTGGGCATCGGGCGCCCGTCGACCTACGCGTCGATCATCTCGACGATCCAGGAGCGCGGCTACGTGTGGAAGAAGGGCTCGGCCCTGGTCCCCTCGTGGATCGCCTTCGCCGTGGTCGGGCTGATGGAGAAGCACTTCGGCAGGCTGGTGGACTACCACTTCACCGCCGCGCTGGAGGACGAGCTGGACCGCATCGCCGAGGGCCGCGAGGAGCGCACCAGCTGGCTCAACGGCTTCTACTTCGGCGGCGACGTCGGGCCGGAGGGCTCGATCGGCCGCGCTGGTGGGCTGAAGAACCTGGTCGGGTCCTCGGTGGAGGAGATCGACCCGCGGGCGATCAACTCGATCCCGATGTTCGACGACGAGGAGGGCCGCACGGTCTACGTCCGGGTCGGCCGCTACGGGCCGTACCTGGAGCGCACGCTGGCCGACGAGTCCTCGCAGCGGGCGAACCTGCCCGACGACCTGCCGCCGGACGAGCTCACCCTGCAGATCGCCGAGAAGCTGTTCGCCACCCCGATGGAGGGCCGCAGCCTGGGCACCGATCCGGGGACCGGCCACGAGGTCGTGGCCAAGGAGGGCCGGTTCGGCCCGTACGTCACCGAGGTCCTGCCCGAGGGCGACAAGTCCAAGCCGCGCACCGGCAGCCTGCTCAAGTCGATGTCGCTGGACACCGTGACCCTGGAGGACGCGCTCAAGCTGCTGTCGCTGCCGCGCGTGGTCGGCACCGACCCGGAGTCGGGCAACGAGATCACCGCGCAGAACGGCCGCTACGGCCCGTACCTGAAGAAGGGCACCGACTCGCGCTCGCTGGAGACCGAGGAGCAGATCTTCTCGATCACGCTGGACGAGGCGCTCAAGATCTACGCCCAGCCCAAGCAGCGGGGCAGGCGCGCCGCGGCGGCGCCGCTGCGGGAGCTCGGCACCGCCCCGGACACCGGCAAGGAGCTGGTGATCAAGGACGGCCGGTTCGGCCCGTACGTCACCGACGGCGAGACCAACGCCTCGCTGCGCAAGGGCGACAGCGTCGAGGAGCTGAGCATGGACCGGGCGGTCGAGCTGCTCGCGGAGCGGCGGGCCAAGGCGCCCGCGAAGAAGGCGCCGGCCAAGAAGAGCACGTCCTCGTCGAGCTCCAAGAGCACCTCGTCGAAGAGCACGGCCTCGAAGTCGACGACCGCCAAGAGCGCGCCGAAGAAGTCCACGCCCGCCAAGTCCGGCGCGAAGTCGACCGGGACGAAGTCCAGCGCGGCGAGCAAGTCGACCTCGAAGTCGTCGAGCTCGTCGAAGTGACCCGCGGGCCCGGGCCGTCGGTCCGGGCCCCTAAGCTGGCGGCGACCAGCGCACGAGGCGGGGAGGCGAACCGATGCCCACCGACGCACCGGAGGTTCCCGGTACCGGCGTGTGGGCCGAGGTCGTCGGCCAGCCCGACGCCAGGCGCGTGCTGTTCACCGCGGCCGAGGCCGCGCGGAGGCAGGCGGCCGGGGAGGACGTCCCGCCGGGCGCGATGACCCACGCCTGGCTGTTCACCGGACCGCCGGGCTCCGGCCGCTCGATCGCGGCGCGCGCGCTGGCCGCGGCCCTCGAGTGCTCCGATCCGCAGCAGGTGGGGTGCGGGCGCTGCAACGCCTGCCGCACGGTCCTGCAGGGCACGCACGCGGACGTCAAGGTCGTGGTTCCCGAGGGCCTGTCGATCTCGGTGGCCGAGATGCGCGCGCTGGTGCAGGCCTCCGCGCGCCGGCCCAGCACGGGGCAGTGGCGCGTGGTGCTCATCGAAGACTCCGACCGGCTGACCGAGGGCGCGGCGAACGCCCTGCTCAAGGCGGTCGAGGAGCCGCCGCCGCGCACCGTGTTCCTGCTGTGCGCGCCGTCGGACCACCCCGAGGACGTCTCGGTCACGATCCGCTCCCGCTGCCGCGTGGTGCAGCTGCGCACGCCGCTGACCGACGCGATCGCGGAGGTCCTGCGCGATCGCGACGGCGTGGATCCGCAGCTGGCCGAGTGGGCGGCCTCGGTCTGCGGCGGGCACATCGGGCGCGCTCGGCGGCTGGCCACCGACGAGCAGGCCCGCGAGCGGCGCGAGTCGGTGCTGCGGGTTCCGCTGGGCATCGGCCGGTTCGCGGACGTGTTCACCGCGGCGGGCGGCCTGGTGAAGCTGGCCGAGACCGAGGCGGTCACCGCCAACGAGCAGCGCGACGAGGCCGAGCGCGAGGAGCTCAAGACCGCGATGGGCGCGGGCGGCACCGGCAAGGGCACCGCCCAGGCCACCAAGGGCGCCAACGCGGCGCTCAAGGAGCTGGAGAAGCGGCAGAAGTCCCGCGCCACCCGCTCGCAGCGCGACGCGCTGGACCTCGCGCTGGTGGACCTGGCCGGCTTCTACCGGGACGTGCTGATCACCAAGACCGGTTCGGGCGCGGCGCTCAACCACCCGGACTTCGCCCGCTCCTCGGCGAAGGCGGCGAGCGAGTGGACCTCGGAGTCGGCGCTGCGCCGCCTGGAAGCGGTGCTCGCCTGCCGCACGGCCCTGGGCCAGAACGTCAAACCCCTGATCGCCGTGGAGGCGATGCTCGCCACGCTGCACACCGGGTGAGCAGCACCCCGGGCGCCGGCTAGGACTTCCTGCGGGGCAGCGCCGCGACCAGGACCGAGCCGATGAGCAGCAGCGCGGTTCCGGCCCAGAACAGCGGGACGACGTGGTAGGCCCCGGTCAGCGCCAGCTGCCGATCGTCGGGGTCGATCCAGCCCGCCGGCGCGGCCTGGTGGCCGTCGCCGGAACCGCCGGTGGCGGGCGGGGGAGCGCTGCAGTCCACGCCGTTCTCCGGCGCGACCGCGCGCACGACCTGCTCGCCGAAGGAGATCTGCGCCAGCGTGGGCAGGCCGACGGCCTTCCCGCTGAGCAGGTCGAGGTTGAACAGCCGGGCCGAGGCGCTGATCTCGTTGCCGTTCTTGTGCTGCTGCATCGCGCCGAGGCTGAGCTTGATCACGCCGGCGTCGAGCACGCGCGGCTCGGGTCCGGGCACCGGGATGTCCATCGCCGGGTTCGCCGCGTCGATCGTGCCGAGCTCCTCCCCGCCCTGGGTGACGCGCAGGACCGGGGCGGTGTACTCGACGGTGGAGGTGTCCTCGCTGCCGGTTGAGGTCGCGATCAGCTCCGGCGCGCTGACCACCTCGACGGTGACCTCCTGCGGGGAGCCGGCGAACAGCTTGACCTGGGAGAGCTCCAGCTCCGAGGTGGATCGCACGGCCTTGCCGGGAAGCCCGTCCACCGGGGTCAGCGAGACGTTCGAGTGCGCTTCGGCCAGCGCGGGCACCTGCAGCAGCGAGTCGCCCATGCCGCCGGGCAGGCCGTTGACCGCCGAGCCCTGGCCGAGCGAGTAGCGCGCGTCGGAGAGCTGGTCGGACACGCACGGCCCGGTCCGATCCCCCCAGCGCGCGTGCACGCTCCCGTCGAGCCCGCTGAGCCGCACCGCGCGGTCGCCGGGGTTCTCCGGAGGGGCGAGCGAGGAGGTGGTGGGCTCGGCGTGGTCGGGCAGCGCGGTCTGCGACAGCCCGCCGGGCGGCTGCGGCACGTTGCCGTTGATCGCCACGCCGAACGGAGAGGCGTCGGCCTTGGCGTGCTCGTGCGCGAAGTAGGACTCCGAGTCGACCTGGGCGACCGCCCGGCCGAGCCCTGCTTCGAGGGCGGACTGCTCGGGCAGCAGCTTCTCGAACTCCGGGTTGTTGTAGATCGAGTCGCCGGGCACGGTCTTCGGCAGCAGGCGCACGATGCCCAACATCGTGCCAGCCTGCCCGCGGACCGGCCGGGGGAAGTCGGGGAACGCGCGCCCGGGAGGTTGGTCCGGGTCGACGGGGTGCGGCCTGGGCGTCGTGGGCATCTCGGACTGCCCCAGCGCGGCGGGTGCCGACAAGCCGGCGAGGGCCAGCGTCACCGCGGCGCAGGCACTGAGACGGCGAAGCACGCGCATCGGTCGATCCCCTCACTCCACGTGGTGTGCATCACTCCCGCTGAAAGTAGCAACGATCACAGCCCGCATCGGTGACGGGCCGGTCGCGCGAAGTGAGGAGCGGTCGAGAAGCCCCAGGTGGTGAGGGTCGTCCGCGGGTCGGGCCCCTGCGCGAGCCGCGCGAGGTCACCCGCTACACTTGACCGCGCGCTGCCGCCTTAGCTCAGTCGGCCAGAGCGACGCACTCGTAATGCGTAGGTCGCGGGTTCGATTCCCGCAGGCGGCTCTCCTCGAACCGGCCACCTTCCGAATCCCGGAAGGTGGCCGGTTCTTTGCTTCCCGCCGGATCGGCGTCGCCGCTCATCCTCGTTCCCGTCCTGCGCTTCCTCGTGGTTCGTGCCGGGTCTCGGACTGCGGGCGCGGGCCGGTCGGATTCCGATCGGCCCGCGCCCTCGTCCCGGGAGATGCCTCAGGCGGTGGCGGGTGCCTTGGCCGCCGGGGCGGACTCCGGGTCGTGCCGGCGCAGCGCGACCAGGGCGACCGCGCAGAGCGCGACCACCGCCGCGGCGCCGACGTAGAGCTGCGTCGCCGAGGCGCCCGCGTCCTTGAGCATCCCCGCGATGGTCGGGGACAGGATGGCGCCGATCCGGCCCATGCCGAGGGCCCAGCCCATGCCGATGCTGCGGACGTTGGACGGGTACAGCGGCGGGCCGACGGTGTACGCACCGGCGATGCAGCCGTTGATCAGCGCACCGACGACGACGCCGATCCCGAACCCGAGCCACAGCGTCGAGGTGCTCAGGATGAAGACGATCATCATCGCGGCGGAGAGCAGCGAGAACCCGATCAGCACGACCCGCGGCGCGCGAACCCGGGCCGCGACGCCGTAGAGCACCGAGCCAGCGGTGCCGCCGATCGAGATCGCCATCCCGGCGGTGACCGCGGCGCTCTCCGAGAGCCCCTCCTCGGCCAGCAGGGTGGGCGTCCAGCTGTTCACGAAGTAGAAGCCGAACATGATGGTGATGAAGGTGATCCAGAGCAGGACCGTGGGGGCGAGCAGCTGCTTCAGCCAGCCCGCGCTGGTCCGCCCCGCGTCCGCCCGGGCGGACGCCGCCCGGTCGAGGTCGGCCTCGCTGACCGAATCCGCCCCCATCCGCGCGAGGGTCCGGTTGATCCGCTCCAGGGCACCCCGCGGGCGGCGCTGTTCGAGGAACGCGACCGACTCGGGCAGGAGCGCGGCGACGACGACCAGGGCGAGCAGGGTTCCGAAACCTCCCGCGTAGAACACGATCCGCCAGTCGCCGCCCACCGCGGACTTCGCGACCAGGCTCGCCACGGTCGCTCCGATGCCGTACCCGGCGGTGTAGATGCCGATCGCGAGCCCGCGGTTCTTGGCGTTCGAGAACTCGCTGGCGATCACGTTGCTGCTGGCCAGGATTCCGCCCACGCCGATGCCGGTGACGAGCCGGAAGAGGCCCAGCACCGGAACCGACCCGGCCATCGCGGCGCCGAACATGCCGATGGTGCCGAGGGCGAGGCTGATCAGGATCAGCGGGCGACGCCCGATCAGGTCGGCGAAGGGGGCGAGCAGCATCGACCCCACGGCCATCCCGATCAGGCCGACCGACACCAGCAGGCCGAACTGGGAGCCGGTCAGGCCGAAGTCGTCGGTCATCGCCGGGCCGGTGAAGGCGATCGCCATGACGTCGAAGCCGTCCAGGCAGTTCATCAAGGTGCAGAGCGCGACGACCAGCCACTGGTAGCCGGACATCCGAGCCGCGCCGATGCGTTCGGTGATGTTCATGGAGGTGTCCCGAGGTGACGGATCCGGTGCGCCCGGATCAGGTGAGGTGGAGGGTGACGGAGGCTCGGTCGCCCGTGCTGCCCGCCACCGCGCGGGAGACGCAGAGGCACAGCTCGGTGGACCGCTGCTTCTGGGCTTCGCTGAGGAATACGTCGCGGTGATCGATGGTGCCGTCGGCCTCGACGACCTTGGCCAGGCAGAGCCCGCACTCGCCCTTGCGGCAGTCCGAGAGCGCGTCCACCCCCGCCGCGTTCAGGGCGTCCAGGATCGAGGTGTCCGGGGCGACCACGACCTCGCGGTCGAGCTGGGGGAGCCGCACGAGGAATTCCTCGGCGTCGAACCTGCCGCTGGAGCCGAAGGTCTCGAACCGCAGGTTGGTCGGCGGGAGCGCGTGCTCGGCCCAGCTCGACCTGATCGCGTCCATCAGGCCGATCGGGCCGCACGTGTAGAGCTCGGTCGTGGCGGCGTTCGGCGCCGCGGCGATCTCGCCGATCAGATCGGGCACCGACAGCCGCGCGCCCTCGTCGGACGCGTGCACCCGGAGCCGGTCGCCGTGCTCGGCGCCGAGCTCGTCGAGGTAGGCCATCACCCGGCGGCTGCGGCCGACGAGCACGAGCTCGTAGTCGACGCCGCGGCGGCGCAGCGCGGACGCCATCGCGACCAGCGCGGTGATGCCGATCCCGCCGGCGACCAGGACGTAGCGGCCGGCGCCGACCGCGAGCGGGAAGCTCTGCACCGGACCGGTGACGGTGAGCTCATCACCGACCGCCAGCGCGTGCATCGCCTCCGAACCGCCCCGGGAGGTGGGGGAGAGCTGCACGCCGAGGGTGAGCCGGCGGCCGCCGCTCTCGGACCGGACGACCGAGTAGGAACGGGTCTGCCGCCCGGCGCGGGTGCGCAGGTCGACGTCGATGTGCGCGCCGGGAGTCGCGTGCTCGGGGTGCTCGACCTCCAACGCGATCCGGCGGACGCCGTCGGCCGCGCGGCTGACCTCGACGACTCGCCCCCGCTGCCAGCGGGACCGGGACCGGGCCGCCATCAGGCGCCCTTCCCCGCCGCGGGAGCCGCGGACGGCCGCCCCTCGGCCGCCAGCATCCGCTCCAGGATCTGGCGCACCCACATCCCGCCCGCGTCGATGTTGAGGCTGTAGAACTCGTGCTCGGGGTTGGCGTCGATCGCGCGCTGCTGGGCGCGCAGCATGTCCTCGTCCTCGCCGAAGACGCCGTGCACGGCCTGGCGCAGCTGGGTGGTGATGGTCTGGCTGTCCAGGCAGTAGTTGCGCATGAACGCCCAGAAGTAGTGGCAGGTGCGGTCGGTCTCGGGCGTGATCGTGTTCATCACGCACCCGTTGACGCCCTGGCTGCGGTCGCCCTCGGGCGCGCCGGTGCCGGCCTTGGCGACGCCCACGTCGATGCAGATCGTGCCCGGCGCCTCGAACCTGATGATCTGCCAGCGGTCGACCTTGCCCTCGAAGCCGGGGAACTTGTCGCGCATGTTCTTCAGCCAGAACGGCGGCGGGTCGATGTCGCGCATCCAGCGGGTGACGGTGACCGTGCTGCCCTCGTGGGTCACGTCGAACTCGGCCTCGGAGAGCTCCTCCTGGCCGATGCTCGAGGAGTGCACGAACTCCTCGTGGGTGAGGTCCATGAGGTTGTCGAGGACCAGCTGGTAGTTGCAGTCGGCGTGGATGGTCTCGCCGTCGCCGGCCCAGGCCGGGTCGTCCATCTGGTGCATGTCGGGCACGCCGGCCGGGTCGGCGAGGTCGGGATCGCCCACCCACACCCAGACGTACCGGTACCGCTCGACCACGGGGTAGGAGGGGACGACCGCGCTCGGGTTGAGGGTCTCCTGCGCGGGCATCCCGGTGCAGCGACCGGTCGAGTTGTAGCGCAGCCCGTGGTAGGGGCACTGCAGCTCGTCGCCGAGGACCTCGCCCTTCGACAGCGGTGCGAGCCGGTGCCAGCAGGCGTCCGCGAGGGCGACGGCGCGGCCCTCGGTGTTGCGCCACAGCGCCAGCGGAACGCCGGCGACGGTGCGCGCCAGCGGCTGCTTGCCGGTGACCTCGTGGTCCCAGGCCGCGACGTACCAGGCGTTGCGGGGGTGGTTGAAGATCTTCGCCGCTGCCTTGGTCGGTGCTGCCGCTTCCACCGGCGGAGGGGTGGTGAGGGTCATGGCAACTCCCTACGAAGAGAGGTATGTGTTGCGTGGGCCACAAGCTATCTATGGATATAGTTAGTTGGCAAGGGCGGATAGCGTGGATCGGCCGGGAGGGAGCCGCTTTGTCGCTGCGATACGCGCTGATCGCGCTGCTGACCGGTCGGCCGATGACCGGGTACGACATCTCGAAGAGCTTCAGCCGCTCGGTCGCGCACGTCTGGCACGCGCCGGACTCGCAGATCTACCCCGAGCTCAACCGGATGGAGCGCGACGGCCTGCTCGCCTCGGTCGAGGTGCCCTGGGGGAAGAGGGCGACCAAGAAGGAGTACCACGTCACCGACGCGGGGCTCGCCGACTTCCGGGCGTGGATGGAATCGCCGCTGGTGCCGCAGCGGCCCCGGGATCCCGCCTACCTGAAGGCGGCGTACTTCGAGTTCGCCGACCCCGCGGCGGTGCGCGAGCAGCTGCGGGAGCAGCAGGAGTACTGGGAGGAGCACCTGGCGATGCTCGAGCGGACCCGGGCCACCCTCGTCGACCGCAGTCACCCCACGCTGGCGGCGAGGATCGCCGAGCTGACCGAGCGCGACGCCGAGCTCGCCGTCCGCTTCAAGATCTACGCCTACGACGGGCTGATCGCCCGCGCCCGCACCGAGCTGGCGTGGATCGAGGACGGTCTCGCGCTGGTCGAGGAGCTGCACGGCTCCTGAGCTCCGGGGGCCGTCGGGTCGCGGAGGTCCCGCGGGGTCTCTCGCCCGGGGAGGCGGGCCAGCGGTCCCGGATTGGATCTGGTCAGCGCCGGTGCGGTCGGGTCTAGTCGGGGGCGGAGGTGGCTGATGGTTTCGAAGTTCGCCGACGTGGTGGCCGCTGCCGAGCGGATCGAGGGGTACGCGCACCGGACTCCGGTGCTGAGCTCGCGGATCGTCGACGAGGTCGTCGGCGCGCGAGTGCTGTTCAAGTGCGAGAACTTCCAGCGCATGGGGGCCTTCAAGTTCCGAGGGGCGTTCAACGCCATCGCCCGGTTGAGCGCGCGCCAGCGGGAGGCCGGGGTGGTCGCCTACTCGTCGGGCAACCACGCGCAGGCGATCGCGCTGGCCGCGCAGCTGCTGGGGGTGCGGGCGACGATCGTGATGCCGCACGACGCGCCCGCCTCGAAGGTCGCGGCCACCAAGGGCTACGGCGGCCGGATCGTCGGTTACGACCGCTACGCCGAGGACCGCGAGGAGATCGGGCGCGCGCTGGCCGAGGAGGAGGGGCTGGCGCTGATCCCGCCCTACGACCACCCGGACGTGCTGGCCGGGCAGGGAACCGCGGCCAAGGAGCTCTTCGACGAGGTCGGCGAGCTGGACGCGCTGTTCGCGCCGCTCGGCGGCGGGGGACTGCTTTCCGGTTCGGCGCTGGCCGCGCGGGAGATGTCGCCGGGGTGCCGGGTGTACGGCGTGGAGCCCGAGGCCGGTGACGACGGGCGGCGGTCGCTGCGCGCCGGTGAGGTCGTGCGCATCGACACCCCGCGCACCATCGCCGACGGCGCGCAGACCACCCACCTCGGCGAGCACACCTTCGAGGTCATCCGGCGGGAGGTCGACGACGTGCTCACCGCCTCCGACGACGAGCTCGTCGAGGCGATGCGGCTGTTCGCCGCTCATCTCAAGCTCGTCGTCGAACCCACCGGCTGCCTGGGTCTCGCCGGGGCGCGGCAGCTGCCCGGCGAGCTCGCGGGCGAGCGGATCGGAGTCCTGGTCAGCGGCGGCAACGTCGACCTGGACCGCTACGCGGCGCTGCTGACCTCCTGAACCCCGTTCGGGAACGCAGCGCTCCCCGCGCCGCGGACCAGTTCCTAGGAGGAGCTCAGCGCGTGCGGGGCGTGCTCCCGGACCGCGCGGAGCAGCCGCCTGCGCGAGGGGTTCACCAGCGGGTGGCCCGCCACGTCCACGGTCGGGACGGTCTCGTTGCCGCCGGCCACCGATCGGACGTGGGCGGCCGCCTCCGGGTCCTTCCAGATGTTGACCTGGCGGAACCGCAGCTTCGAGCCGAGCAGGCTCAGCCGCAGCTTCACGCAGAACGGGCAGCCCGGGCGCCAGTAGAGGACGACCTCTCCGCTCCGGTCGGGCATGGTGGCCTCCTCGATCGGTTGCGCGCAGTCTAGGAGCTCGGCGGTGCGGGTGGCGCTGCGCGGCTCCACCGCGCTCCCGAGCAGGGGCTGGAGCGCGGGCCGGTTGGCCGGGAGCGGCGCGTGGGAGTACGCTGGATAAGTCAGCTGACTTAATCCTAGGTGGTGACCATGAGCGCAGCTACCGCGCGAACCGACCGGGCCGAGGCCACCCGGCAGCGGATCCTCAGCGCCGCCGAGCGGCTGTTCGCCGAGCGGGGCGTGTTCGCGGTGTCCAACCGGCAGATCAGCGAGGCCGCCGGGCAGGGCAACAACGCCGCCGTCGGCTACCACTTCGGGACGAAGTCGGACCTGCTGCTGGCCATCGTGCGCAAGCACTCCGGACCCGTCGAGCAGCGCCGCGCGGAGCTGCTGGAGGCCGTGCAGGCCGATTCGGTGCGGTCCTGGCTGGGCTGCCTGGTGCGGCCCTCCACCGACTACCACGCCTCGCTGCGCGACTCCACGCTCGCGCGGTTCTCCACGCAGCTGATGACCGATCCCGCGCTGCGCCCGCTGGTGGTCGAGGAGAGCCTGGCGCAGCCGTCGCTGCAGCGGACCATGGACGGCCTCAACGCCTGCCTGCCGGACCTCCCGCTGCCCGCGAAGGTCGCGCGCAACGACATGACCCGGCACCTGATGGTGCACATGTGCGCCGAGCAGGAGCGCGCCATCGCCGAGGGCACCGCGCGCCTGAGCTGGCAGCAGACCGCCGACCAGCTCGTCGACGCGCTCACCGGCCTCTGGCTGGCCCCGACGAGCTGAGCGGTCCCGCCGGCGGTCAGGCGAACGGCACCAGGTGCCAAGGGCTTTCGTCCTCCGCGACGAGGACCCGGTGCGCCAGGAGCACTTCCGCGTACCAGTCGCCGAAGGCCTCCTCGTCGAAGTGCAGGCAGCGGCCGAGCACGTAGCCCGCCGAGAACTCCGCCCACGAGGAGTACCGCGATCGCGCTTCCTGCGAGGTCATCCGCAGCGCGCGGTGCATCTCCCCCTCCGTGGCGTAGCGCGCGCCGCGTCCCCAGCGGGCCATCTTCGAGGCCCGGCCGAGGTCCCAGGCCGCGACCGTGCGCACCCGCCCGTCCGGTGGCAGCAGTTCGTCCGCTCGAAACCTCGCCTCGTAGCGCAGGATCTTGCCGACCAGTCCGCAGAGGAACTCGGCGAAGGAGTCCACGTCGGGGTTCTCGCCCGGTTCGGTCGAGGTGCCCGGCACGTTGCTCGCGATGTTGGTGCGGATCGTGCTGTCCACGCACTCCCGCCAGCGCTGCGGGTCAACCCGCGGGTCCTCGGCCTCGGCCAGGAAGTTCCGCGCGCCCAGCACGAAGTCCCAATCCGAGGTGCTGACGTCGCAGTGCAGCAACCGGTTCTGCACTGCGATCCAGCCCTGCCGGTCCTGCACGCCCCACCACTGGTCGAGGCGCTGCACCTCGGCGCTGTAGCCGGCGCCGTGCCAGTCCAGGGTGTTCCACGCGTCGCCGTTGGTGACGCACAGGTGGGCCCCGCAGGCCAGCCCGTGCAGCAGCTCGGGATCGGTCGCGCCGTCCCGCCGGGTGACCAGGCGGTGGTTGGTGCGGTCCGGGGTGAAGCACTCCTCGTGCGCGGCCACCCAGCGCGCCCGCTCGGCCCGGTCGACGCGCAGCCGCAGCTCGCACGGGGTGTTCGGGTTGATCGCCAGCACGTCCACGTCCGGCGGGAGCACCTCGGCCAGCGAGCGCAGCGAGACGAACTCGTAGACCACGTGCGGGTGCGGGCGCGGCAGCACGTCCTGGGTGTAGAGGTAGGTCGCGGTCTCGCCGTCGGCGGCGGTGGTCACCGGCAGGCGCCGCGCCGGGTTGCGGTCCGCCGCGGCTCGCGGCACCGGCTGGTAGCCGCCGACCGCGGCGACCAGTCGCAGGTAGCCCGCCACGTCCGCGCGGGCGAGGTGCTCGCGCAGCTCGCGCTCGACACCGGTGGGCGGCACCCACGAGCCGGCGTCGGGGATCAGCGGGAAGATCTCGTCGTGGTCGTCCTCGGCGCCAACGGGGATGCCGGTCGCGCCGACGGGGTCGAACGGTCCGCCCAGAGTCACGCGACCGACGCTACCCACTGGTCCGACCAAACCAGTCCGCACTGCGACAAATCGCCAGCGGACCGTCCGCCCGCCCGTCGCGCTCAGGCGCTCAGCGCGCGGTCGAAGTCCGCCAGGAGGTCCTCGGCGGCTTCCACCCCGGCGCTGACCCGGACCAGGTCGTCGGTGATGCCCAGCGCCTCGCGGTCGGCCGGGCTCATGCCCGCGTGCGAGGTGGCGGCCGGGCGGGTGATCAGCGATTCCACCCCGCCGAGGCTGGGCGCGTCGTAGGGGATCTCCAGGGCGTCGATGATGCGCTGCGCGGCGTCCGCACCGCCGCGCGGGCGGAAGCTGAGCATCCCGCCGCAGTCGTCGAAGAGCTCCTCGGCCTGCGCGCGGTCCGGGTGCTCGGGCAGGCTCGGGTGGTTGACCTGGGCGATCGCCGGGTGCTCGGCGAGGTGGGCGGCCAGCGCCCTGGCGTTGGCGTTCTGCGCGCGCACCCGCAGCGCGAGCGTCTTGAGGCCCCTGGCCAGCAGGAACCCGGCGTGCGGGTCGAGGCTCCCGCCGAAGTGGTTGGCCGCGGTGCGGGCCCGCTCGACGTGCTCGGCGCGGCCGATGATGGCGCCCGCGACCAGGTCGGAATGCCCGTTGAGGTACTTCGTCGCGCTGTGCAGCACCAGGTCGAACCCGATCTCGGCGGGGCGGAAGTTCACCGGCGTGGCGAAGGTGTTGTCGATCAGCGAGACCAGGCCCTCGGCGCGGGCGAACTCGGCGACCTCGGCCAGCCTGCCGACCCGGACCAGCGGGTTGGTGATGCTCTCGACCAGCACCGCCCTGGTCTCCGGCCTGCGGGCCCGCGGCCAGGTGTCCGGCCGGTGCGGGTCGATGAAGCTGTAGGTCCAGCCGAAGTCGGCGGCGCGCTGGGTCAGGAAGTCGTGCGTCCCGCCGTAGAGGCAGTCGCCGACCAGCAGGTGGTCCCCGGCGCGCAGCGCGCTGTGCAGCGCGGTGGAGATGGCCGCCATCCCGGATGCGGTGGCCAGCGCGGCCTCGGCCCCCTCCAGCGCGGCGAGCTTGTCGTGCAGGTAGTGCTGCGAGGGCGTGGAGTTCAGCCGCAGGTAGCGGATGTCGTGGTAGTCGGTCTCCTCGGGGACCGAGTAGACCGTGCCCTGGTAGATCGGGTACACCACCGAGCCCTCCGGCCCGGGGCGCCGCTCGCCGCCGTGCACCGCGCGCGTCTCCATCCGGTCCATGCCCCGTCTCCTCTCGCCGCCGTCGTGCCCACCCTAGGAAGCCGTCACTCGCCGAAGATCCACCTGATCGGGTGACTTCGAGCGGGTGGATTGCCGGCCCGCCGCCTGGCTGGCCGGTCCCCGCACGTTGGGTGATGAGCACGCCGCGCGCGACAGGTCCGGCCAACCGGCGTCACCGAGAATCGTGGCCACTGTGGACGCTGCGTGCCCGTTCGATTTCTTGTGGTGGATTGTTCGAATGGTCCTTTCGGGCCATCGAGCGGCGGTTAAACGTATTTGCGCCATCGATTTCTCCGAATGCGCCGCCGAGTTCGCTCGGTTGGAATCATCTTCGGGCTGCCCCGGCACCGGTCGACGAATGCCCGGTGCCTGCTGAGGAATTCATCCGAGCCGTCGCGACGCGAGTCGTGCGGTGTCAGGAGTGGAATCGCAATGGCCACCTTGCCAGGAAGAAAAGCGAACATTGCTGCGCTCGGACTGCTGCTGGCGGTCGGGTTGTCCGCGGGCGCCGGTTCCGCCGCAGCAGCCGACGACCGCCCCGGTCCGCAGGACCGCGCCACATCCGCCAGAGCCCAGGTCCCCAGGGCGGAGTCCGGCGAGCCGGCGAAGAGCCCGGCTCCCTGGGTCGCGCCCACCTGGGGCGAGATCAGCAGCGGCTTCGGCATGCGGTGGGGCTCCATGCACGAGGGCGTGGACATCGCCAACGAGGTCGGCACGCCGATCCGCGCGGCCTCGGCCGGAACGGTGATCGATTCCGGGCCCGCGTCCGGCTACGGGTTGTGGGTTCGAATAGACCACGGGCGCGGCCGGGTCACCACCTACGGGCACGTCGACGCGACGCGCGTGCACGTGGGCCAGAAGGTCGAATCCGCTGATCCGATCGCGACGCTGGGAAATCGCGGTCAATCCACCGGTCCGCACCTGCACTTCCAGATCGACGTCTCGGGGAAGGCCGTGGACCCGGTCGCGTTCTACGGCGAACCGGAGGCGTTGACCGATTGGCCCGGACACCCGTCGAATTCCTGATCTCCACCACCGAATTCCAGCGCAACGCGCCCTTCGCGGCGCAGCGCGGTGCCCTCGGACGCCGACCGCCGACCCGGTTGATCGGCGGTCCGGGGGCGCTGCCACAGTGGCACGACCTGGAACCCGTGCGCGGCATCGCACCACTCGCTGTTATCACTGCCGGGTAATCCGCCTCGAACGGCCCGGGAGCCCAGCGGTGATCACTCGGCGCAGTCGATAATCAGCCGAACAGCCGAGTCAAGCGTCACCCTGCTGGTCGATTGTCGTAGAACTCCAGGAGCCACTTCGATCTCACTAACGCGCTGGAAGGACCGGATGTGATGGAGCGAGTGGATACGGCCGGGATCGTGGGCGGCGGAGTGCTCGCCGCCGAGGATCGCCAGCAGGGGGACTGGGAGCGCCGGATCGCCGAGCGGTCCGAAGAGCTGTACCGGGCGCGGCTCGTGCAGCGGTTGTTGTGGGTCTGGGCGGTGCCGGGCACGTTGCTCGTGGTCGCCGCGGGGGTGCTGCTGGCGGTCTTATCGGCCCCGCTGTCAGCCGTGCTGGTGCTGTTCGCGCTGGCCGCCGTTTCCGTGGGCGTGGCGGCCGCATTCGTGTACCGCCAGCACTTTAAGGTCCGGGCGGTGGACACCGAACTGCGCGCGCTGGAAGGCGCGCACCGCGAACAACTGCTGGACGAACTGGCCACCGGGGACCTGCTCGACGCCCACAAGCGCTACCGGGCGCAGCTGCCCGATCTGATCGAGCGCTACCGCACCGAGGCGCGGCGGGACCGCTGGAAGGACCAGGTGCTGCAAACCGTCGTCATCGGCGGTTCGATCGTCGCCGCGACGGTGACCGCCACCGCCACCTCGGTGGTCGACGTGGCGTTCCTGGCCGTCGGGTTGAGCCTGCTGGTGGCGCTGTCGGCGGCGCTGGCCGGATACGCCAAGTACCGCGACCGCAGCGCCGCCTGGCAGCAGGTCGCCGACGCGCTGGAGCGCGAGTACGAGTCGGTCGAGCTGCGGGTCGGCCGGTACCGCCGGTTCACCGAGGAGCGGGAGGCCTACGCGGAATTCGCCGAGGCGGTCGAAGCGCTGCGCGCGGAGAAGGCCGGACGGTTGCCTTCCGCAGTTGTCGACCGGCTCGCGCAGTAATCAGGTTGTGGCTGCATCCCACGAAAGTGGAGTCGACGCACCGGCGAATTGAACACGCAACGTAGATCTTCCTGAGATGTGTGATCACTGAATAGTGGTGGGTGTCTGATCCGTAATCTCCGGCGGGCACAGGACACGGCCTGTGCAGAGAGGAGCATTTCGATGAAGCGCACCTTTACCACGGCGGCCGCTGTGCTGGCGGCCGGTGGCGTCGGCGCCGTCGGCATGGCCACCCCCGCCCTCGCCGCCGGTGACTCGCAGCTGCCGGCCACGTTGCCCACGGACAACGGCGTGGCCAACACCGCCTTCCACGCCGCGGGAACCCTGGCTTCGGCGCAGAAGACCGTCGGAGACGTGGTCCCGCTGGACCAGCAGCTCTCCGGCCGTGCCGGTGACCCGGTCACCGGTGCGCTGGGCTCCACCCCGGCCGGCGGCGTCCTCAAGCCGGTCGTCGACGCCCTCGGCCAGGCGACGTCCGGCCAGACCCAGGGCCTGGACCCGGTTTCCGCGGTCCAGGAGGCCAAGCCGGTCGGCGAGACGCTCCCCGCGTCCAAGTCCGGTGCCGGCGACCTCACCGGTCCGGTCACGAACACCGTCGGCCAGCTGCCGGTCGCCGGTGACCTGCCGGTGGCCAAGACCGGTGTCGTGGACGGCGTTCTGCCGACCAGCCTGACCGGCTCGCTGGAGAACCTGGAGCCCGTCGCCACCCCGCAGGCCAAGCCCGGCCAGCTGCCCTCGACCAACGTCGTCGGCGAAACGGCGAGCGGCATCGTGGAGAACGCCGGGACCAACGTTCCGCTCGGTCGCAGCGGCGACCCCGTCAGCGGTCTGATCGGCAACTCGCCGCTGGGCGGCCTGACCGGTGGCGGTGCGCTCGGCAACGTGACCGGCAACCTCCCGGTCGGCAAGTCCGGTTCCCCGGTCGACGAGGTCACCGGACTGGTCAGCCACGGCCCGCTCGGCGGCGCCACCCAGCTCGGCAACTGATCTCGCGGCGGAGCCCCCAAGCGGTCCGCAGCCACCCCGTGGGCGTGCGGACGCCCGCCGAAACCCCCTGTCGATGCCGTCCCCCTGACGCGGCATCACCCGAGCGACCGCTGAAGGGCACCTCCCGGCGCCGGGAGGTGCCCTTCAGCTCGTCAGAGCTCGACGATCCCCGCGGTGGCGCGAACGGTGATGGTGCGGCCGTCCCGGATGCGCCGGGTGGCCCCGGCGACGCCGACGACGGCGGGGATCCCGCACTCGCGGGCGACCGTCGCGCCGTGCGAGTTCGGGCCGCCCGTCTCCACGACGAGCCCGCCCGCGGTGAGGAACAGCGGCGTCCAGCCGGGATCGGTCGACGGCGCGACGAGGATCTCGCCCGGGCCGATGCGCGCGCCGGTCGGATCGCGCACCACCCGCGCGGTCCCGGTGACCGTTCCGGCCGAGGCCGAGATCCCGACCAGTTCGTCCGCCGAACCCGTTGCGCCGAGCGAGGTTTCCGGCTCGGTCCCGTCGGAGAGCAGCATCGGGGGCAGGTGCGATCGGCGCAGCTCGCGCTCGCGGACCGCGCGCCGAGCGGCGATCGTCCCGCTCTGGTCGGCGCCGTCGAGCAGCGCGGAGAGCTCCTCGAAGTCCAGGAAGAACACGTCCTGCGGATCGGAAATCCGCATCTCGCGGGCGAGTTCGTCACCGATGGCGAGGAGTTGCGCGCGGGCGTGCGCGATCGCCAGCACCGCGCAGTACTTCGGCAGCTCGCGCAGGCCCGCCAGCCGTCGCACCCGGCGCATCGCGAACCGGGCCAGGCGGGCGCGCAACGGGTTCCGGATCCGGCGCGCGATCTCGTCGAGCTCGCGCTCGGCCTCCTCGGCGCCCGAGCGGTACTGCTCGGCGGCGTCGTGCCCCGCCGCGGCCGAGCGCGCGCACCCGGCGAGCAGCCCGAGCAGGTGCGTCGGATCGTCGGACCAGCGCGGCATTCCCGCGTCGATCTCGGCGAACGCCCGGTGCCCGTGCTGCGCCAGGAACAGGTCCAGTCCGCTGAGGACGTCCGCGGGCAGGTCGCGGTCGCGGTACCGGGCCGCCAGCTCCGCGGGCTCTAAGTCGGCGAACAGCGCTGCGGTGCCGGGGTCCATCCGGCGCGCGATCCCCCACAGCTGCAGGTCCATCTCGGTGGTGATGTTGTGCGGGACGCCGCGCAGCACCACCTGCAGCTCCGCATCGGTGGCGGCGGTGCCCGCGATCGCGGGCAGCAGCTTGCTCAGCGCCAGGACCGGGAGCACCCGCCCGGGCAGCTGCGCCAGCCGCGGGGCGAGGACTTCGAGGAAGCCGTCGCGGGTGGCCGCCAGCCGCTCCCGCGCGGTCACCGGCCGCATCGCGTCGAGGTCGGCGCGGACCTGGTCGACCAGGTCGAAGGACTGCTCGCGGGCGATCTCCGGCGCTCGCAGCGCAGCGGCGAACCGCTGCGGGGCGCGCGTCCGCCGCACCACGCGGGCGAGATCGCGCAGCAGCTTCCGCGGAACGCCCCCGCGCGGCGCGAACTCCGTTCGGGCGAGCACGGATTCGTAGATCCGCGCCGACCTGGCCTCGGCCACCGACAGCGCCCTGGGCAGCACCGCGCGCCCGATCGGGTTGCGGGTGGTGCCGGTGATGTCGGCGAAGAGCCAGCCGTCGGCGTCGCGGAGCAGCGCCGGCCGCGAGCCCTCGGTTCGCAGGCCGAGGTGCTGCAGCAGCCCGGTGAACAGCAGCCCGAGCACCGCGATGCCCATCGGGGTAAGCGGCCGGTGCACGCCCTGGGCCGAGTTGACCGACAGGTAGAGCCGCAGCCCTCGCCCGGGGTCCGGCGGCAGCGGGAAGAGCGTGGTGATCGGGCGGGCCTGGGTCAGCCAGATCTCGCCGTCGCCGTCGATCGCCCACTCCAGGTCCTGCGGAGCGCCGAAGTGCGCAGCGGCCGCCCCGCCGATCTCGGCGAGCTCCCGGACCTGCGCGTCGGTGATCGAGGCGCGCCGATCGAGCCGCTCGACGATCTCGGTGCCGCCGCCCGGCCTGGCCCGGACGCTGGCGGTCTTCGCGCCGAGCTCGCGGGTGATCTCGCCGCCGGAGACGGCGAACCGGTCCGGGGTGATCGCGCCGGAGACCACCGACTCGCCGAGGCCCCGGTTGGCGTCGATGACGGCCTCGTCCCGGCAGCCGGTGACCGGGTTGGCGGTGAACAGCACGCCCGCGGCGCGGGCGTCCACCATCCGCTGCACCACCACGGCCAGCCGCACGACGCGGTGGTCGACGCCGTTCGCCCCGCGGTAGGCCACGGCGCGGTCCGTCCACAGCGAGGCCCAGCACCGGCGCACCGCGTCCAGCAGCGGTTCGGCGCCCACGACGTTGAGGTAGGTGTCCTGCTGCCCGGCGAAGCTGGCGAAGGGCAGGTCCTCGGCCGTGGCCGAGGAGCGCACCGCGACGGGGTGCTCGGCGCCCAGCTCGGCGCGAGCGGCGGTGATCGCCTCGCGCAGCGGCGCGGGCAGCTCGGCGCCGCGGATCCGGTCGCGGATCTCGGCCGCGGTGCCGGGCAGCCCGTCGAGCAGGTCGGCGATCAGCGGATCGCAGGTCTCGGCGTAGGCGTCGGTGGGGATCACGAAGCCCGGCGGCACGCGGAACCCGGACGCGAGCAGTTCGCCGAGGTTGCCGGCCTTGCCGCCGACCTCGGCGCCCATCTCCGCCCGAACCCGGCTCAACGGAAGCAGCATCGGGACCACCCCCTCCGAGCACGGTAGCTCCGCGCGGAGCAGGAACTCAACGAGCGTTGAAATCTAGCCCGATTGGGCCGTTGGGGTGGTGATCGAGCCGGGCCGCGTCATGCCCGCGCGAGCGGGCGATCCCACCCGTGGGAGGAAGGAGCGGCAGTGAGCTGGCTGATGGTGAGCGCGGTCCTCGTCGGGTGCGCCGGGTCGCTGGTCCCGGTGCTGCGCAGACACCTGCTGCGCAGGCGCGCGGTGGTCCGGGCGCGGACCGCGATGGCGTGGTTCTACCAGCAGGAGCGGCCTCGGACCCCGCGGCGGGCCTACGGGCGGCACGCGTTGCGCGCGCCCGGGGACCGGCAGTTGTCCACATGAGTTGTGCACAGTCATCCACAGCCTTGGGGACAACTGTGCACAGCTTGGGGAGAACTCGGCCGCGGATGTGAAAAGACCCTCCGCGCAGCTGCGTGGAGGGTCTTCCGCATCGCCCGGTGGGCGCGATCCGCCTTCAGTGGCCTTGCTCCTTCAGGCGCTGGTAGGAGCGCTCGATCTCGGCCTCCGCCTCGGCGCGGCCGACCCAGGTGGCGCCTTCCACGCTCTTGCCCGGCTCCAGGTCCTTGTACACCTCGAAGAAGTGCTGGATCTCCAGCTTGTAGAACTCGGCGAGGTGGTGGATGTCCCGCAGGTGCTCCTGGCGCGGGTCATCGGAGGGCACGCACAGGACCTTGTCGTCGCCGCCCTTCTCGTCGCGCATGCGGAACATGCCGATGGCGCGGGACTTGATCAGGCAGCCCGGGATGGTCGGCTCCTGCACCAGCACCAGAGCGTCCAGCGGGTCGCCGTCCTCACCGAGGGTGTTCTCGATGAACCCGTAGTCGGCCGGGTACTGCGTGGCGGTGAACAGAGTCCGGTCGAGGCGGATGCGTCCCGTCTCGTGGTCGATCTCGTACTTGTTCCGGTTCCCCTTGGGGATCTCGATCGTGACGTCGAAGTCCACGCGGTTCCTCACTCGTCTTGCGTCGGATGCGTCGCCCGCTCGCGCGCGCGACCGGGTTCTAGTGTGGACTACGGCGGGGGCCCGGGCCCCACCGCAGTGCGGGAGCTCGCAGTCTGGCAATCTGACTCGCCGTCGAGGAGGAGCACGTGCCCGAACCCCAGAACAGCGGGGATGCGGCGGCCGAGACCAACGCCGAGGAGGCGAAGTCGACCGGTCCGACCGCCGCGAAGTCGGAGGAGAACCCGCCCGCGCCCGACCCGCCCGGCAGCGGCGCGACCGCCCCCGCGGAGTCCGGTGCGCAGGCCGATTCCGAGGCGATTGAGACCAAGAACACAGCCTCCCCGAATCGAGTCGCGGGCGTCCTCGACGACTCCGCCGAGCCCTCGGGTCCGACCCGGCGGGTGGCGGGCAGCCTGGGCGACCTGGCGGGTGCGGTGCCCGAGGTGAGCAGCGGTGGCGCCGCGGCCGCCGCGGCCTCGATGGCGCAGGCCGGGACCGGCGCGAAGGCGAGGACCACCGGGGACCCCACCGCGGAGGCCGATCAGCCGGAGCCCGAGCGGACCGGGGACGGCGGGGAGTCGAACGTCGCCACCGCGCGGTCCGTGACCGGCGACCTCGCCAAGCCCGAGGCCGACGCCGAGCCCCCCGAGCGGGACGTCCCCGAGCGGGCAGCGGCCCCGGCGGAAGACGCAGCCGCCGGGACCGGGGAGGCCGAGTCCGGCTCCGCCGAGTCCGGCTCCGCCGAGTCCGGGGAGGACGAGACCGGCCCTGCCGAGACCGCGACCGGGGAGGACGAGCCCGCACCCGCGCTCGGAAGCACCGGCGAGGACACCGCGCGACCGGGCGACTCGGACGCGGCCGCGCCCGGGAAGACCGACCGAGCCGACGCGGAGGACGCGACCGCGGACCTAGCCGAACCGGCGGCCGACGGCGCGACGCCCGACGGTTCCCGCGGCAGCGGCGAATCCGACCGGGATGCCGGGGACCGAACTGGGGCCGAAGCGACGTCCGGCGAGGGCACCGGGAACGAACCCGCGGCCGAGGCGGCGCCCGGTGAGACCGGGCAGGGCTCGGAGCCGGCGGAGGCCGCCGACGAACCGGAGCCGGAGACCTCCGGCGAGGAACCGGAGCGGCCGGAACCCGCGGAGGAGACCTCGGGGGCTGGGCCGGAGAGCGCCGGCGGAGCCGATGCCCCGGAGGTACCCCCGCGGGAGACCCCGGAGGGGGACGCCGGTGCGCGGCCGGCGGCGGAGACCGGCACCGCTGAGCCGGACCCCGCCGAACCGGAGGTCGAACCGAGCCCGGCCGGGCGGCGAGACCCCGTCACCGAGGGCGACACCGCCGAGCAGGAGCGCGTCGAGGGAACCGGGTCCGCCGAACCGGGCGCCGTCGCGGAGCCCGAAGCACCGGCGGAGCGGACGCAGAAGATCGCCCGGGTCACCGACGACGCACCCGCGCCGGCGGAGGGAGCGGCCGAGTCGACCGCGCTGATCCCGAAGATCGACGCCGCGCCGGCCGAGCCCGCCGAGCGGGAGGCCGAGCGCACCCAGCGGATCCCGCGCGTGCCCGCCGAGACCCCGCCGGAATCGGCCTCCGAGCGCACCGCCCGGATCGAGGCCTCGGACCTCGCCGAGCTGCGCGGATCCGCCCCGGCGGACGCCGAGCGGACCCAGCAGATCCCGCGGCCCGACTTCGAGGAGCCGCGCCCGGCTTCGCCCGCGGACTTCTCCGGGCTCGCCGCGCCGCAGGAGGCCGCGCCCGCGGAGGGGGCCTCCGGCGCCACCGTCCCGGTGGAGTCGGCGCAGCGAGCCGTGCCGCAGCACATCCCCAGCCAGGAGGACGGCTCCGGCTCGCGGCGCTGGGGCCTGGTCGGCCTCGCCGCCGCGCTGGTGGTGGTGCTGGGCGCGGGGATCGCGTTCGTCCCGAGGCTGTTCGAGCAGGAGATCGCCGACCCGCCGGCCCCGGTGCGGCTGACCGACCCGGCGATCGAGCCGCTGGCGCGGCAGGCGCCCGAGCCGACCCGCTCCGGCGTCGAGCGGGCCCTGACCGGTCCGGCGGCCAGCCCGGCGCTCGGCCAGCTGGGCGGGATCGTGCTGGACAGCCGCACCGGCGAGACGCTGTGGGAGCGCAGCCCGGCGCAGGCGATGATGCCCGCCTCCACGGGCAAGCTGCTGGCGATGAGCGCGGTGCTGCTGTCGATGGACCACGACGCGCGGCTGACCACCAAGGTCGTGCGGGGCAGCGCGCCGGGCAGCATCGTGCTCGTCGGCGGGGGAGACCCGACGCTGTCCAAGCTCGGCGGCGACCGGGAATCGGTCTACCCGGGCGCGCCGCGGCTCGACGACCTGGTCACGCAGGTCGAGCGGGCCACCGGGGGGAACGTGACCTCGGTGTCGGTGGACACCAGCCGCTACACCGGACCGACCACCGCACCGGGCTGGTTGCCCGAGGACGTCGAAGCCGGGTACTACTCGCCGATCGAGCCGGTGATGCTCGACGGCGGGCGCGCCGACCCGGCCGAGGACGTCAGCACCCGCTCGCCGACCCCGGCGCTGCAGGCCGGGCAGGAGCTGGCCGAGCGGCTGGGCGTGTCCGCCCCGGTCTCGCCGGTCGAGGCGCCCGCGAACGCGCAGGTGCTGGGCCAGGTTCGGTCCGCACCCATGTACCAGCTGGTGGACGCCGTGATGCAGCACTCGGACAACGTGCTCGCCGAGGCGCTGACCCGCGAGGTCGCCATCGCCACCGGCGAGGAGCCCTCGTTCGCCGGTGGCGTGCGGGCGGTCCGCGAGGTGCTCCGCCGCAACGGCTTCGACCTGGGCGGCAGCACGATGTCCGACGGCAGCGGGCTGTCGCTGGAGGACCGGGTGACGCCGAAGCTGCTGAGCGAGCTGATGCGCGCCGTCACCAGGCCGGCGAACCCGGACGGTTCGGTGCCCGACCGGACCGCCAGGCTGCGCGCGCTGATCCCGGCGCTGCCGATCGCCGGTGGCAGCGGCAGCCTGGAGGACCGCTACCGCGGCTCGGCGGGCCAGGGCTGGGTGCGCGCGAAGACCGGCACCCTCGACGGCGCGAACAGCCTGGCGGGCACCGTGGTCACCGAGGACGGCAGGCAGCTGGTGTTCGCGATGATCTCCAACGGCACCTCGTCCACGGCGGCCCGCCCGGCCCTCGACGAGCTCGCCGACACCCTCCGCTCGTGCGGCTGCCGCTGACGATGCCCGGCGGGTACCGTCGGTGATGTGAACTCCGGTACGCCCACCGCGCCGCCCGCCGAGACCGGCCCGCGAGCCCTGGACTGGAACGTCGCGGTCGGCACCGCGGTCCGGCTGATGCGGCCGGGACCGGAGGTGCCCAGGGAGCACGCCGAGGAGGCGGTGCGGTCGCTGCGGCGGTTCAGCGTCGAGGCGGAGAGCCACGTGCGCGAGACGACCGGGTTGGGGCGCGACCTGCCGATCGCCGAGGGCGACGTGGTGGACCGGCCGTCCTGGGTGCGCGGGGCGGCCTTCGGGCTCTCCGAGCTCACCGGCGCGGCGATGTCCGCGGTCGACTCGCGCGGGATGCACGGCGAGGACCTGCTCGGCCAGCTCGGCGCGCGCAGCGCGGGCGTCCAGGCCGGGGTGGTGCTGGCCTACCTGGGCGGCAAGGTGCTCGGGCAGTTCGATCCCTACGGGGAGTCCCGGACGCCGGGCCAGAAGGGCAGGCTGCTGCTGGTCGCGCCGAACATCGTGGCAGCGCAGCGGGCGCTGGGCGTGCCCGCCGACGACTTCCTGATGTGGGTGTGCCTGCACGAGTCCACCCACCGGCTGCAGTTCAACGCCGTGCCCTGGTTGCGCGAGCACTTCGCGGAGAGCCTCGGCGAGCTGCTGGGCCAGCTCGAAGGCGGCACCGGCGAGCTGCTGACGCGGCTGCCGCAGGTGCTGCGCGAGGCCCGGACCCGCTCCGGCGAGGACGCCTCCAGTCCCGGCGTGATGGGCGTGCTGGAGCTGCTGCAGACCCCCGAGCAGCGGGCCGCGTTCGACCACATCATCGCGATCTCCACGCTGCTGGAGGGCCACGCCGACCACGTGATGGACGCGGTCGGGCCGCAGGTGGTGCCCAGCGTGGCGACCATCCGCTCGCGCTTCACCGACCGCCGCAAGGGCGGCGGGCTGCTGGACCGGATCCTGCGCAGCCTGCTCGGCGTGGACGCCAAGATCCAGCAGTACGCCCAGGGCGCGGCCTTCACCCGCCACGTGGTGGGCCGGGTCGGCATGGACGGCTTCAACGCCGTCTGGACCTCCCCGGAAGCCCTCCCGACCCGCGCGGAGATCACCGCCCCGGAGACCTGGATCAGCCGCGTGCACGGGTGAGCCCCGCCCCGGTGGAGCGGGCGCGATCACGCGGCGGTCGCGGTCGGCACCGCGGTGCGAGAATCGCGGGATGCCGCCCGATCCCGCTGTGAGCGCCACCCGGACCGCGCTGCGCCGGGTGCTCTCCTCGCCCGAGGCGGAGTCGTACCGCTCGGTGCCGTGGGTCGTGGCGTGCTCCGGCGGTGCCGACTCGCTGGCGCTGGCCGCGGCGGCCGCGCACGAGGCGCGGCACTTCGGGACCGAGGTGCGCGGCCTGGTGGTCGATCACGGTCTGCAGGTCGGCTCGGCCGCGGTCGCCGAGCGGGCGGTCGAGCAGCTCACCGCGATCGGCTGCTCCGCTCAGGTGCTGGCGGTGGAGGTCGACGGTCCCGGCGGGCCGGAGGCCGCTGCGCGCCGGGCCCGCTACGCGGCGCTGCGCGCCGAGCGGCCAGCGGGCTCGCCGGTGCTGCTCGGGCACACCCTCGACGACCAGGCCGAGACGGTGCTGCTCGGGCTCGGCCGGGGTTCCGGGGCGCGCTCGATCGCCGGGATGCCGGCGGTGGACCCGCCGTGGGTGCGGCCGCTGCTGGGCGTCCGCCGGGAGACCACCGAGGCCGCGTGCCGGGCGCTGGGGCTGGACCCGTGGAGCGATCCGCACAACGTTGACCCGAAGTTCACCCGTGTGCGGTTGCGCACAGAAGTGCTCCCGCTCCTCGAAGAAGTGCTGCAGGGCGGGGTCGCCGAATCCCTCGCCCGGACCGCCCGGCAGCTGCGCGACGACGCCGACGCGCTGGACGCCGCAGCGGCCGAGGTGTTGCGCCGCGCCCGGACCCCGGAAGGCCTGGATGTCCTGGCACTGCGGGACTTTCCGGCCGCGGTGCGGCGTCGCGCGCTGCGCGACTGGCTGTTCGCCGAAGGGGTCGGCGAGCTCTCCGACGCGCACCTGCGGGCGGCCGATGCGCTCGTGGCGAACTGGCGCGGCCAAGGCGGTCCCGCCCTGCCCGGTGACTTTGTGCTCCGCCGGGCGCATGGCAGGCTTCGGGTGGAGACGGCGGGCCGCAAGCCGCCGAATGGCTGACGGGGCACCGAACCATCGCGTCCGGGGCGGTCTCCAGCTTGGGGAAGAAGTCGATCCGACAAGAGGGGAAGCCGGGCCGTGTACGACGGCGATATCGCTTCTGTGCTCATCAGCGAGCGGCAGATCAAGGACAAGGTCAGCGAGTTGGCCAAGCAGGTCGACGACGACCACCCGCAGAGCGGCGACCTCCTGCTGGTCGGAGTGCTCAAGGGCGCGGTGATGTTCATGACCGACTTCGCGCGGGCCCTGCCGCATCCCGCGCAGCTGGAGTTCATGGCGGTCAGCTCCTACGGCTCGTCGACCTCCTCGTCCGGGGTGGTGCGCATCCTCAAGGACCTGGACCGCGACATCGCCGGCAAGAACGTGGTGGTCGTCGAGGACATCATCGACTCCGGGCTGACGCTGTCCTGGTTGCTCAAGAACCTGGCGTCGCGGAACCCCGCCTCGCTGGAGGTCTGCACCCTGCTGCGCAAGCCGGACGCGGTGCAGGTGGACGTCCCGGTGCGCTACGTGGGCTTCGACATCCCGAACGAGTTCGTGGTCGGTTACGGTCTCGACTACGCGGAGCGATACCGTGATCTGCCCTACATCGGAACCCTCGATCCGAAGGTTTACACCTCCGGGGCATGAGCCTCGGCAGCGGTCACCCGCGGTGCAGGCGGCCGCTGCTGTTGCCGGAGGGGTGTCCGATTCGGGCGTCCCGCCCACTCCGGGCCAGGTGAACGGAGTAGGCTGGGCGCCCGGTGCCGGGCGCGGCGTGGTCGCGTCCGCGCACGGGCCGGTACGCTGGTCTGAAGGGGTTGACGGTGGGTGTTCACCCGGAGGAACCGTCACCCGAAGTGACAGTCAGGGAGGGTCGAGGCCGCCCGTCGGCCGCAAGTGAATGGACCGAAAGCGCCTGCTCCGCAACCCGCTGCTGTGGATCCTGACAGCGTTTCTGCTGATCTACGCCTTCAGCGTGCTCTTCGACGAGACTCGTGCCTACCACGAAGTCTCCACCTCGCAGGCCCTGGAACAGATCGCCCAGGGCAAGGTCAAGGAAGCGACCATCGAGGACAAGGAGCAGCGGGTCCGGCTGACCCTCGACGACGGACAGAGCTTCCAGGGCAGCAACCAGCTCATCGCGCAGTACCCGGCCGGGGCCACCGACCAGCTGGTCGGCGAGATTCGCGACGCCAACATCGACAACTGGAACACCAAGGTCACCCAGGACTCCGTCTGGGTGCAGATGCTGTTCTACCTGATCCCCATCGGCCTGCTCGTGCTGCTGCTGATGTGGATGATGAACAACGTCCAGGGCGGCGGGAACCGCGTCCTGAACTTCGGCAAGTCCAAGGCCAAGCAGCTCACCAAGGACATGCCCAAGACGTTGTTCGGCGACGTCGCGGGCGCTGACGAGGCCGTCGAGGAACTGCACGAGATCAAGGACTTCTTGCAGAGCCCGGGCCGCTACCAGGCCCTGGGCGCGAAGATCCCCAAGGGCGTGCTGCTCTACGGCCCGCCCGGCACCGGCAAGACGCTGCTGGCCCGAGCGGTCGCCGGCGAGGCCGGGGTGCCGTTCTACTCGATCTCCGGCTCCGACTTCGTCGAGATGTTCGTCGGCGTCGGCGCATCCCGCGTCCGCGACCTGTTCGAGCAGGCCAAGCAGAACGCGCCGTGCATCGTCTTCGTGGACGAGATCGACGCGGTCGGCCGCCAGCGCGGCGCCGGGCTCGGCGGCGGGCACGACGAGCGCGAGCAGACCCTCAACCAGCTGCTGGTCGAGATGGACGGCTTCGACTCGCGCGGCGGCATCATCCTGATCGCCGCCACCAACCGCCCGGACATCCTGGACCCGGCGCTGCTGCGCCCGGGCCGCTTCGATCGGCAGATCCCGGTGTCGGCTCCGGACCTGCGCGGTCGCCGCGCGATCCTGGGCGTGCACTCCAAGGGCAAGCCGATCGGCCAGGACGTCGACATGGAGGGCCTGGCCAAGCGCACGGTCGGCATGTCGGGTGCGGACCTGGAGAACGTGGTCAACGAGGCGGCGCTGCTGACCGCGCGCGAGGGCGGTCAGCTGATCACCGGCGGCGCGCTGGAGGAGGCGGTCGACCGCGTGGTCGGCGGCCCGCGGCGGAAGAGCAAGATCGTCTCGGAGCGGGACAAGAAGATCACCGCGTACCACGAGGGCGGGCACGCGCTGGCCGCGTGGGCGATGCCGGACCTGGAGCCGGTCTACAAGCTCACGATCCTGCCGCGCGGGCGCACCGGCGGTCACGCGCTCGTCGTCCCCGAGGACGACAAGGACATGATGACCCGCTCGGAGATGATCGCCCGGCTGGTGTTCGCGCTGGGCGGCCGCTCCGCCGAGGAGCTGGTCTTCCACGAGCCCACCACCGGTGCCTCCAGCGACATCGAGCAGGCGACCAAGATCGCTCGCGCGATGGTCACCGAGTACGGCATGACCGCCCGGCTGGGCGCGGTGAAGTACGGCAAGGAGGAGGGCGACCCCTTCCTGGGCCGCACCGCCGGTCAGCAGGCCAACTACTCGCTCGAGGTGGCGCACGAGATCGACGAGGAGGTGCGCAGGCTCATCGAGGCCGCGCACACCGAGGCGTGGGAGGTGCTCAACACCTACCGCGACGTCCTCGACGAGCTGGTGCTGGAGGTCATCGAGAAGGAGACGCTCAACCGCAAGGACCTGGAGCGGATCTTCGCGCGGGTGGAGAAGCGGCCGCGGATCACCGCGTTCAACGACTTCGGCGAGCGCGTCCCGTCGGACAAGCCGCCGGTGAAGACGCCGGGCGAACTGGCCAAGGAGCGCGGCGAGCCGTGGCCCCCGGTCAAGGAGGACCCGACGCCCGCTCCGGCACCGGTGCAGAACGGCGCCCAGCCGCAGCAGTCGCCGGAGCCGCAGCAGGCCGAGCAGCAGCCCGCCGGGGCCGGTGCCAACCAGAGCACCGTGCAGATCCAGCAGCCGCAGTCCGGTCAGCAGGCTCCCTCGGCGGTGCCGCCGAACTACGGCGCGCCGCCCGGGTGGACCCCGGCGACCAACCCGTCGGGCTCCGGTTACCAGGCGGGCGGCGGCCAGCAGTACAACTGGACGCCGTCCTGGGAACGCGGGCAGCCGGAGCAGGGTGAGACGCAGCCCGAGCAGTCGCGGCCGGACGGCGGCGACTCGCAGGACGACAACAGCGGCAGCGGTCGCTGACAGCTGGCGGGCACGGCGCCCGTTCGGGCGCTGAGAGGCCAGTGGAGGATCGAGAAGTGACCAATGCGGTCGACGAGCCGATCGGGGCGGGAGATGGCTCCCGTCCCGACGGTTCTTTCCACGCCCCCAACTTCGACCAGGCCAGGGCCGAGGCCGCGATCCGCGAGCTGCTGCTCGCCGCGGGCGAGGACCCGGACCGGGACGGGTTGAAGGACACCCCTGCGCGGGTCGCCAGGTCCTACCGGGAGCTGTTCGCGGGTCTGTACACCGACCCGGACGAGGTGCTGAGCAAGACCTTCGACGAGGCCCACGAGGAGCTCGTGCTGGTCCGGGACATCCCGGTGTACTCGCAGTGCGAGCACCACCTGCTGCCGTTCCACGGCTACGCGCACATCGGGTACATCCCGAACTCGCAGGGCCGGGTGACCGGGCTGTCCAAGCTCGCGCGGCTGGTCGACCTCTACGCCAAGCGGCCCCAGGTGCAGGAGCGGTTGACCTCGCAGGTCGCCGATGCCCTGGTGCGCAGGCTGGAGCCGCGCGGGGTGATCGTGGTGGTCGACGCCGAGCACCTGTGCATGGGCATGCGCGGCGTGCGCAAGGCGGGCTCGACGACCACGACGTCGGCGGTTCGGGGCATCTTCCGCAGCTCGGCGTCCTCGCGGTCGGAAGCCCTGTCGCTGATCAGGGGGCGCTGATGCACGCCGCGCTGCCCGCTCCCGCGCGCTGCGCGGTGATGGGCATCCTCAACGTCACGCCGGACTCGTTCTCCGACGGCGGGCGGTACCTCGACCGCGACGCCGCGATCGAGCACGGCGTCGAGATGCACCGGATGGGCGCGGACGTCATCGACGTCGGCGGCGAGTCGACCCGGCCCGGTTCGGAGCGGGTGGACGCCGCCACCGAGCTGGAGCGGGTGCTGCCGGTGGTGCGCGACCTGGTGGCCGAGGGCGTGCCGGTCAGCGTGGACACCACTCGGGCCGAGGTCGCGGAGTCGACCGCGGCGGCCGGGGCCGTGGTGATCAACGACGTCTCCGGCGGCCTGGCCGACCCGAAGATGGCCGCGGTGCTGGCCGAGGCGGGTCTGCCGTGGGTGCTGATGCACTGGCGCGGGCACAGCCGCGACATGGGCAGCCTCGCGGTCTACGAGGACGTGGTCGCCGACGTGCGCGCGGAGCTGCTGCGCCAGGTCGACCGCGCGCTGGCCGCCGGGGTGGCCGAGGACGCGATCGTGCTGGACCCGGGCCTGGGCTTCGCCAAGACCGCGGCGCACGACTGGCTGCTGCTGCAGCGCCTGGACGTCTTCGTGGACCTGGGCTTCCCGGTGCTGGTGGGCGCCTCCCGCAAGCGCTTCCTGGGCTCGCTGCTGGCCGCCGAGGACGGCACGCCGCGGCCGGCGGACGGCCGGGAGACCGCGACCGCGGTGGTCTCGGCGCTGTCGGCCGACCGCGGGGCCTGGGGCGTGCGGGTGCACGACGTGCGGGCGTCGTTGGACGCGGTCGCGGTGACGGCCGCCTGGCGCGGCGGAGGTGTCCCGGTTGGCTGACCGGATCGCGCTGAGCGGGTTGAAGGTCCGCGGCAACCACGGCGTCTTCGAGCACGAGAAGCGCGACGGCCAGGACTTCCTCGTCGACATCACGCTCTGGCTGGACCTGGGCGAGGCCGCGGCGGGCGACGACCTGACCAAGACAGTGCACTACGGCGAGCTCGCCCAGCAGGCCGCGGACGTCGTCGCCGGCCCGCCGCGCGATCTCATCGAGACCGTCGCCGCGGAGATCGCCGACTCGATCATGGATGACTCGCGGGTCATCGCCACCGAGGTCACCATCCACAAGCCGCGCGCGCCGATCCCGCTGGACTTCGCCGACGTCGCGGTGACCATCCGCCGCTCCCGCCGAGGCGGTCGCGGCGGTGGGGGCGCGTCGTGAGCCGAGCCGTGCTCTCCCTCGGGTCCAACCTCGGTGACCGGTCGGCGTACCTGCGGCTGGCCGTCGACGGGTTGGGCGAGGCGGTGCGCGCCGTCTCACCGGTCTACGAGACCGCTCCCTGGGGCGTGACCGACCAGCCGGACTTCCTCAACGCGGTGCTGATCGTCGAGTCCGCGGAGCTCGACGCGTGGGGCTGGTTGCGCCGCGGCCAGGAGATCGAGCGCGAGGCGGAGCGGCGGCGCGAGCAGCGCTGGGGTCCGCGCACCCTGGACGTCGACGTGGTCACTGTGGACGGTGTGACCAGCGACGACCCGGAGCTGCTGCTGCCGCACCCCGGCACGCCCTCGCGGGCGACGGTGCTGGTGCCCTGGCTGGCCATCGAGCCGGGCGCCGAACTGCCCGGGCACGGCCGCATCGCGGGACTGGTCGGCGCGCTGCCCGCCGAGGACCTCGCCGGGGTGCGGTACCGCGGTGACCTCGCCCTGCGCTGAGCCGGGCGTGGGATGCTGGAGCCGTGGCACCGCGACGTACTGAGCAGATGAGCTTCACGCAGCCGGGGCAGCTGGTCGGGGCCGGCCTGATCGGCTTGGTCGTGGCCTACCTGCTGGCCCGCCTCGGCTACAGCGATCTACCGACGCTGCCGGTGTTCTCCGGCGTGACGTTGCTGCTGGTCGCGCTGATCGAGCTGGTGCTCGCGCTGGTGCTGCGCCCCCGCGTGCTGCGCAAGCCCGGGACCGAGCCGGTCGAGTCGCTGACCGCCGCCCGCGCGGTGGCGCTGGCCAAGGCGTCCTCGCTGGCCGGGGCGATCATGACCGGTTGCTGGCTGGGGCTGCTCGGCTACCTGCTGCCGATGCTGGAGGTCGTGCACGCCGCCCGCCAGGACACCCTCACCGCGATCATCGGCGCGATCAGCGCGGCCGCGCTGATCGCTTCCGGCCTGTGGCTGGAGCACGTGCTGCGGAACCCCGACGATCCGGAGGAGCCGGACGAGCCCGAGGAGTAGCGGCCGCGCCGCGCTCCGGCGCGGCGCTGCTCCATCCGGCCCCGCACCCCCTCCGCCGCGATGACCAAAGTGGATGCGGTTCGCCATACCTTCAGGTCTCGAACCGATAACCGACGGGTACTGTGTGCGGCATGTCCGAGCCGGGTCACGAGGTGACCGAATCCTCCGGCGGCCGATCCACCGCGCTGTGGGGCGGCGCGCTCGTGCTCGCCGCCGCCGCGACGGTGGTGCTCGTGCTCAGCGGGGACGCCCGGCTGCTGCGGCTGGGTCTGGTCGCGGCGCTGTGGTCGGCGCTGATCGGTGCGTTCGCGGTGGCCCGGCTGCGCGATCGGGTCGACGAGGGCGAGCGGGCAGCGGCCGATCGCCAGCGCGTCTACGAGCTGGAGCTGGAGCGCGAGATCTCCGCCCGCCAGGAGTTCGAGGCTCGCGCGGAGGCCGAGGCGCAGCGGCGCGCCCGCGCGGAGTCGGCCGCCGAGATCCGCTCGCTGCAGGACGAGCTGGCCAAGCTGCGCTCCACTCTGGAGCAGGTGGTCGGCGGCGACGTGCTGTTCGAGCGGGTCGCCCTGCGCGCCGAGTCCACCAGGGTGCGATCGCTTGCCGAGCGCGGTGACGGCGAGGTCGCCCAGTTCCCGCGCGCCGCCAGGTCGGGGGAGCCCCGGCAGGTCGTGGCCGCGCGGCAGTCCGAGCCGCAGGCCCCGACGCAGCAGGTCTCGATGGCCGCCGCGCAGCAGGCGCCCGGCAGGCCGATCACCGCCAAGCCCAAGCCCCCGCCGGCCCCGCCCGCGTCGGAACCGCGTTCCGCGCCCGCTGCGCAGCCGGAGGGCGGGAGCGCCGCGAGCCAGGAGCCGAAGACCGAGGTCATCTCGCGGATCTCCGGTTCGCTGGACGAGTCCCGTCCGCGGCGCCCGCGACCGAAGCAGCAGTTCGGGCAGTCCTTCCCGGACCGCCCGACCCCGACGCGGCCGGAGCGCGCGCCGCGCCGAGCCGAGCCCGCCAAGCCGGAGCCGGAGGACGACTCCGGTGCGCACGCCGAGGGGACCTCGGTCGACGACCTGCTCGCGGCCTACGGCGGCAACAGCACCCAGCGCAGGCGCAGGCGGCGTTCCTGACGCTCCCCGCGACGAGCGGGCTTCGCGGGTGCCGGGCGCGGCACTCGGGGCGCGGGGAGCGGTGACCAATAGGGTCTGGGGCGTGTCGCGTCATGATCTAGTGGAGCCGGGCGGGGACGTCTCCCGCGCGCGGCGGTTGCAGAGCCGGAAGCATCACGCGGTCGGCTGGCCGATCGCGGGTCTGATCGTGCTGGCCATGGTCGGGCTGGTGATGTTCGGCGTCGCCACTTCCCGAGTGGGGACGGAGGCCGGTGCCTTCGGCGCGATCATCGCGCTGCTGCCGGTGGGCGTCGTGGTCGCCGCGATCGTGTGGATGGACCGCTGGGAGCCCGAGCCGCCGATGCTGATGCTCGGCGCGTTCCTGTGGGGAGCTGGTGGGGCGACGGCGTGCTCGCTGCTGCTCAACAACACCTCGATCTCGGTGTCCAACGCGCTGTTCGGCGCCGACAGCCGGTTCTTCCTCGCCGCGATCATGGCCCCGCTGGTGGAGGAGGCGGCCAAGGCGCTGTTCGTCTTCGCGCTGTGGTGGCGCCGCCGCTCGGAGTTCAACGGCCTCGTCGACGGCGTGGTCTACGCGGCGCTGACGGCGGCGGGCTTCGCCTTCACCGAGAACATCCTCTACTTCGGGAAGGCCTTCGCCGACGGCGGTCTCGGCGGTCCCTGGCTGATGGTGTTCGTGCTGCGCGGCGTGCTCGCGCCGTTCTCGCACCCGTTGTTCACCGCGATGTTCGGCATCGCGGTCGGGCTGGCCGCCTCCCGCGCGCGCACCCGCGCGGCCCAGGTCGGCTACCTGGTGGCCGGCTACCTGGCCGCGGTGCTGCTGCACGCGGTGTGGAACAGCGCGACCTTCCTCGGCGGGACCGAGTTCATCAACGTCTACTTCCTGATCATGGTGCCGATCTTCCTCGGCACGTTCGCGCTGGTCGTCTGGCAGCGCAAGCGCGAGCAGCGCATCGTCATCGAGCAGCTGCCGAAGCTGGAGCGCGCCGGGCTGATCGCGCGCAGCGAGATGGAGATGCTGGCCAGCCTCACCGGCAGGCAGGGCTGGCGGCGCAAGGTGCGCAGCCGCTCCGGCAGCCAGGCCGCCAAGTCGGTGCGCGACTACCAGATCGCGGTCACCGAGCTGGCCTTCCTGCAGCACCGCGCGGAGGCGGGGCGCACCACCAGCGCCGCGCGGCGGGCTCGGCGGGAGAAGCTCATCGAGGACCTCAAGCAGGCGCGGAGGTCGGCGGCCGGTCGGCAGGAGGCCATCCAGACCGCCAGGATCAAGATCAACGAGCTGACCCGGGGCGTCCCGAAGCCGGGATCGCCCCAACCCCCGCAGCGGCCGCGGCGCCCGCAGGCGCCGCCGCCGCGCTCGCGGGACTGACCGCGGGCGGGGTGTGAGACCGCGCTCGCCGGGCGTGGTTCTCGCCACCTGGGATGCATCCGGCCGGTCGCGGCGGGCTACTCTCGCGGCTGCTGTCCGGTACCCGGGAATTCGGGACTGGAACGGTATGGGAGGACGACGTGGCGATGCCTGCTGGTCGTGCGGGCCCTCGGCTGCGGGTCGGAGTGATCTCCGCCGGCCGGGTGGGCTCGGTGCTGGGCGCGGCCCTGCGGCGCGCGGGGCACGAGGTCATCGCGGTGTGCGCGGTGTCCGAGGCCTCGCAGCGGCGGGCCGAGGAGCTGATCTCCGGTGCCGCGGTCATGCCGCCGGACGAAGTCGCCCGGCAGGCCGACCTGGTGCTGCTGGCGGTGCCCGACGACGAGCTCGCCGGCCTGGTGCGCGGCCTGGTCAACACCGGATCGCTGCGACCGGGCCAGATGCTGGTGCACACCTCGGGCGCGCACGGTTCGGCCGTGCTCGCGCCGGCCGCCGAGGCGGGCGTGCTCACGGTGGCGATGCACCCCGCCATGACCTTCACCGGCCGCGCCGAGGACGTCGAGCGGCTGCCCAGCGCGTGCATGGCGGTCACCGCCGACGTCGACGAGGCGGGCTGGCACGTCGGCGAGGCGCTGGCGCTGGAGCTGGGCATGGAACCGGTGCAGGTGCCCGAGGAGTCCCGGCGGCTCTACCACGCGGCGCTGACCCACGGCGCGAACCACCTGATCACCCTGGTCAACGAGTGCGCGGGCCTGCTCCGCGAGGCGGGCGTGGAAGTGCCCGACCGGGTGATGGCCCCGCTGCTGTCGGCCTCCCTGGACAACGCGCTGCGCTTCGGCGATCGGGCCATCACCGGCCCGGTGGTGCGCGGCGACGCGGACACCGTGCGCGCGCACGTGCGCGCCCTGTCCGAGACCGACCCGGCGGTGCTCGGTGGTTACCGCGAGCTGGCGCGCCGCACCGCCGACCGCGCCGTCCGCAGCGGGCTGCTGCGGCCCGGCGCGGCCGAGGAAGTGGCATCGGCCATCGACGAGGAGCCGTCGTGAGCCCGGAGAACCCAGACGATGGAGTCACCATGAGCGCAGCCGACAACCCGGGCTTCCGGCGTGGCGAGCTGACCGTCCACCACGACCCGGCCGAGCTGGCCAGGGTCACTCGCGCCCTGCAGGCGACCGGCCGCACCGTGCACCTGGTGCCCACCATGGGCGCGCTGCACCGCGGCCACCTGGAGCTGATCCGCCGCGCCCGCGACGTCAACGCCGTGGTCGTGGTGTCGATCTTCGTCAACCCGCTGCAGTTCGGCCCGAACGAGGACTACGACCGCTACCCGCGCAGCTTCTCCGACGACGTCGAGGCGTGCCGCCAGGCCGGGGTCGGCCTGATCTTCGCACCCGGCGTCGAGGACATGTACCCGCCGGGTCGGCAGCTGTCGGTGCAGGCGGGGCCGCTGGGCGACGAGCTGGAGGGCGCCACCCGCGAGGGGCACTTCGACGGGGTGCTCACCGTGGTGCTCAAGCTGCTCAACATCGTGCGCCCGGACCTGGCCTTCTTCGGCGAGAAGGACTACCAGCAGCTCACCCTGATCCGGAAGATGGCCCGCGAGTTCGACCTGGACACCCGCATCCAGGGCATCCCCACCATCCGGGAGTCCGACGGGCTGGCGCTGTCCTCGCGCAACGCCTACCTCTCGGAGGAGCAGCGCGCCTCGGCGCTGGTGCTCTCCGCCGCGCTGGCCGCGGGTGCGCACGCGGGCGGTCGCGGGCCGCGGGCGGTGCTGGAGGCGGCGCGCGAGGTGCTGGCCACCGAACCCGCGGTCGAGGTCGACTACCTCGACCTGCGCGATCCCGAGCTCGGCCCCGCCCCGCAGGAGGGCGAGGCGCGCCTGCTGGTGGCGGCCAAGGTCGGCTCCACCCGGCTGATCGACAACGCCAAGGTGCTGCTGGGCGAGTGACTCGCCGGCGATTCGAGGGAGGTCCCCCATGTTCCGCACCATGCTCAAGTCCAAGATCCACCGGGCCACGGTCACCCAGGCCGACCTGCACTACGTCGGCTCGGTGACCGTCGACGCCGACCTGATGGAGGCCGCCGACCTGCTCGAGGGCGAGCAGGTGGCGATCGTCGACGTCACCAACGGCGCCCGGTTGGAGACCTACGTGATCACCGGGGAGCGCGGCTCCGGGGTGATCGGCATCAACGGTGCCGCCGCGCACCTGATCGAGCCGGGTGACATCGTGATCCTGATCGCCTACGGCGTGATGGACGACGCCGAGGCCCGGACCTACCGGCCGAACGTGATCTTCGTGGACGCCGACAACAAGGCGGTCGAGCTCGGCAGCGACCCGGGCCACGCGCCGGCCGGCTCCGGCCTGCTCACCTCGGCCGCCACCAGCTGACCAGGAAGGACGGCGCGCGGTGCTGCTCGCCATCGACGTCGGAAACACCAACATCGTGCTCGGTCTCTACGCCGACGTCGCGGATCCGCCGGACATCGCCGCGACCCTGGTGCGCGACTGGCGGATGCGGACCGAGCCGCGGATGACCGCCGACGAGATGGCGCTGACCATGCGCGGTCTGCTCGGCGAGCACGCCGAGCAGGTCACCGGCATCGCCGCGCTGTCCACGGTGCCCGCGCTGCTGCGCGAGCTGCGGGTGATGCTCGACCGGTACTGGGCCGAGGTACCGCGGGTGGTGGTCGAACCGGGCGTGCGAACCGGGGTCCCGCTGCTGGTGGACAACCCGAAGGAGGTCGGGGCCGACCGGGTGATCAACACCCTGGCCGCGCACCACCTGCACGCCACCAACTGCGTCGTGGTCGACTTCGGCACCTCGACCAACATCGACGTGATCTCGGCCAAGGGGGAGTTCCTCGGCGGCGCCTTCGCGCCGGGCGTGGAGATCTCGCTGGACGCGCTGGCCGCGCGCGCCGCGCAGCTGCGCAAGGTCGAGCTGGTGCGGCCGCGGTCGGTCATCGGCAAGAACACCGTCGAGTGCCTGCAATCCGGGATCCTCTACGGCTTCGCCGGGCAGGTCGACGGTCTGGTGCGGCACATCGTCGACGAGCTCGAATCCACCCACGGCGGCCCCACGACGGTGCTGGCCACCGGCGGCCTGGCCCCGCTGGTGGTCTCGGAGTCCGCGACGATCACCGACCACGTCCCGGACTTGACCCTGCTCGGCCTCCGCCTGGTCTACGACCGCAACTTCCGCTAGGGAGCGGCGAGGAGCCTTCTCTCATCAAAAGTCCCCGAGCGCGACGGTGAACCGATCCTCGGGTCTCGGACTTCTGACGAAAGGGGGCGCGCGCCCGCACCGCCCCGCGCACCGCCGATGGATGGCCTGGTCGCGGGGCGATCTCGGCGCATCCGTACCCTTGGTCGCGTGACTGACCAGGACCGTTCCAACCCCCCGGCAACCAGCGCTGACGGCGTCGAAGACCTGCCGGAACAGATGCGGATCCGGCGGGAGAAGCGGGAGCGCCTGCTCGACGCCGGTGTCGACCCGTACCCGGTGACGCTGCCGATCACCCACGAGCTCGCCGAGATCCGCGCGACCCACGACGGCCTCGAACCCGACACCGCCACCGGCGAGCAGGTCGGCGTCGCGGGCCGGGTGATGTTCCTGCGCAACACCGGCAAGCTGTGCTTCGCCACGCTGCGCGCGGGCGACGGCACCGAGCTGCAGGCGATGCTCAGCCTCAAGCAGGTCGGCGAGGACTCGCTGGCTTCCTGGAAGGGCGAGGTCGACCTCGGCGACCACGTCTTCGTGCACGGCGAGGTGATCACCTCCCGCCGCGGCGAGCTGTCGGTGATGGCCGACGAGTGGCGGATGGCCGCCAAGGCGCTGCGCCCGCTGCCGGTGATGCACAAGGAGCTCGCCGAGGAGATGCGCGTGCGGCAGCGCTACGTGGACCTCATCGTGCGCAAGCAGGCCGCGGACACGGTCCGCACCCGCGCCGCGGTGCAGCGCTCCCTGCGCGATTCCTTCGAGCAGCGCGGATTCGTCGAGGTGGAAACCCCGATGCTGCAGACGCTGCAGGGCGGGGCGGCCGCGCGCCCGTTCACCACGCATTCCAACGCCTTCGACATGGAGCTGTTCCTGCGGATCGCTCCCGAGTTGTATCTGAAGCGTTGCGTGGTCGGCGGGATCGAGAAGGTTTTCGAGATCAACAGGAACTTCCGCAACGAGGGAAGTGATTCCTCCCACTCCCCCGAGTTCGCGATGCTGGAGTTCTACCAGGCGTACGCCGATTACAACGACATGGCCGCGCTGACCAGGTCGTTGATCCAGGAAGCCGCGGAGCGGCTCACCGGTTCCCAGGTCGTCACCTGGGCCGACGGAACCGAGTACGACCTTTCCGGCGAGTGGGCGTCGGTGACGATGTACGAGTCGTTGTCCGAGGCGCTCGAATCGGAAGTCACTCCGGAAACTCCGGTCGAGACGCTGCGCAAGCACGCCGACGCCCTCGGATTGCAGGTCGACCCGGCGATGGGGCACGGAAAGCTCGTCGAAGAGCTGTGGGAGCACCTGGTCGGCGACCATTTGACCGCCCCCACCTTCGTGCGCGACTTCCCGGTGGAGACTTCGCCGCTGACCCGTCAGCACCGGGAGGCGCCGGGCCTGGCGGAAAAGTGGGATCTCTACGTTCGCGGGTTCGAGCTCGCGACCGGTTACTCCGAACTGGTCGACCCGGTCGTGGAACGGGAGCGCCTGGAGGAGCAGGCGCGCCTGGCCGCCGCCGGTGACGACGAGGCCATGCCGGTTGACGAGGACTTTCTCCGCGCGCTCGAGTACGGAATGCCGCCATCGGGTGGCGTTGGAATGGGTATCGACCGGTTGTTGATGGCGTTGACCGGTCTCGGTATCCGGGAGACGATCCTGTTCCCGTTGGTCCGCCCGGAATGACCCGATCAGGCGCGCCGGTGAATTTTCCCGACTGGATGAGTGCATTATCGCAGTCGCTGCGCTAACCTGACGGCAGAATGTGTCGGTGACGGCAATTGGCGTACTAGCGAGGGAGTTCTCGGCTCCTGGCCAGGTGGTCGCTGTCCCGCTTATGCACAATTTTGCTCCGGGGAGGACTTCGAAGATGGCGCAGAAGGTCACTGTCACCCTTGTCGACGATCTGGACGGGGGGCAGGCCGACGAAACCGTCGAGTTCGGTTTGGACGGCGTGTCCTACCAGATCGACCTTTCCGCGGACAATGCCGGTGACCTGCGCGAGGCGCTGGCCAACTACGTGTCCAACGCGCGTCGCGCGGGCGGTCGCAAGAAGCCGGGTCCGCGGCCGGGTTCGGGGCGTTCTTCGAGCGGCTCCACGAGCGCCGATCGAGAGCAGAACCAGGCCATTCGGGAATGGGCCCGCAAGCGGGGCCTGAAGGTGTCGGACCGGGGCCGCATCCCCGCCGACATCGTCGAGCAGTACCACCAGGCGAACTGAAGAGCCTTCGCGAGAGAGGCGTTTGCGCGGCCGCCGGGCGCGCGAACGCCTCTCATTGCGTTCGGACAACCGATTTCACCGTTTGCCCGTCGCGGGAAAGGGATGCCGGGGCTCCGCAATTGGGAACGGGGGCGTTCGCTTTCCGGTTCGCCCCCCTCGCCCGCCAGGCCGACTGTGACCGCGGACATCGCGCCCCGCCCTGTTGATCGCGCTTAGGTTGTCCTAACCTTGTCTCGTCCGGGCGAGTTGGCAGAGGGAGTGGGACGTGGCGCGCATGGTGGCCGTGGACGGCCCAGCCGGATCCCCGGCGACCGAAGCCGGCTCCGAGCGCCTCCAGCAGCGCCGCGAGCGCCGCCTGGTCGGCCTCCTCGTCCTCCTCGCGCTGCTGGTGGTCAGCGCCGCGCTGAGCATCGCCGTCGGCGCCAAGACCATCCCGCTCTCCGAGGTGTGGAGCGGGCTGGTCGCCCCCTCCGGCGACGAGAACGACCTGATCGTCCAGGAGCTGCGGCTGCCGCGGACCGTCGTCGGCCTGCTCGCGGGCACCGCGCTGGGCCTGGCGGGCGCCCTGATGCAGGGCCACACCCGCAACCCGATCGCCGACCCCGGGATCCTCGGCATCACCCACGGCGCCGGCCTCGGCGTGGTGCTGGCCGTGTACACCTTCGGCATCTCCAGCCTGTTCGGCTTCATCTGGTTCGGCTTCGCCGGGGCCCTGCTCGGCGCGCTGGCGGTGTTCGCCATCGGCTCCATCGGGCGCGGCGGGCCCACCCCGGTCACGCTCGCGCTGGCCGGCATGGCGATCAGCTACCTGCTGCAGGCCATCACCTCCGCGCTGGTGCTCACCGACCAGCAGACGATGGACACCTACCGGTTCTGGAAGGTCGGCTCGATCGCGATCACCGATGCGTCGGTGATCCCGCAGGTCCTGCCCTTCCTGGTGGTGGGCGTCGTGGTGGCGCTGGCCAACGCCGCCAGCCTGAACGCGCTGTCGCTGGGCGAGGACGTCGCCCGCTCCCTGGGGCACCGGGTGGTCTGGGCGCGCCGGGCGGGCATCGGGGCGATCGCGGTGCTGGTCGGCGGCGCGGTGGCCGTCTGCGGGCCGATCGGCTTCGTCGGTCTGGTCGTGCCGCACGTGGCCCGCTTCTTCACCGGCGCCGACTACCGCTGGTTGCTGCCCTTCGCCGCGCTGCTGGGCTCCTCGCTGGTGCTGCTGGCCGACGTGGCGGGTCGCGTGGTCGCGCGCCCGGGCGAGGTGCAGGTCGGGGTGATGCTGGCGCTGGTCGGCGCGCCGTTCTTCATCGCGCTGGTGCGACGCCGGAAGTTGGTGCGCTTGTGACGACCACCGAACGACCCGCGATCGCTGGACGCAGGCCGCTGCGGGTCGGCCCGTTCTCCGGCGTGCTGCGCGCCAGGCCGGTGGGCGCCCTGCTGGGCGGCCTGATCGCCCTGGTGGCGCTGTTCGTGATCAACATCGGCCTCGGCGAGTACCCGATCAGCCCGCTGGAGGTGCTGCGGACGCTGTTCGGCGCGGGCGACCGGGCGCAGCACATCATCGTCTGGGAGCTGCGCATGCCCCGGTCGCTGACCGGTTTGTGCGTCGGGGCCGCCCTGGGCCTGGCCGGCGCGATCATGCAGGCGCTGGCGCGCAACCCGCTGGCCAGCCCGGACATGCTGGGCATCACCTGGGGCGCGGGCACCATGGCCACGGCCGTGATCGTCTTCGGGGGCACCTCGGGCAGCGTGGTCGGCGCCATGGCCGACTACGGCCTGCCGCTGGTCGCCCTGGTGGGCGGTGTGGTCACCGGGTTGGCCGTCTACCTGCTCGCCTACAACCGCGGGGTGGACTCCTACCGGCTGGTGCTGGTGGGCGTCGGGGTCAGCGCGCTGGCGGGGAACGCGACCTACTGGCTGCTGACCGTCGGCGACGTCACCGACGCCGGCCGGGCGATGGTGTGGCTGACCGGCAGCCTCAACGCCAGGGGTTGGGAGCACGTCGTCCCGGCGGGCATCGCGCTGGCCGTGCTGATCCCGCTCGCGCTGGTCGGAGCGCACGTGCTCGGCGCCCTGCAGTTCGACGACGACACCGTTCGCGGCCTCGGCGTGCGGATGGACCTCGCCAGGGGCCTGCTGCTGCTCGCCTCGGTGGTGCTGGCCTCGATCGCCACCGCAGCGGCCGGGCCGATCCAGTTCGTCGCGCTGGCGACCCCGCAGATCGCGCTGCGCCTGGCGCGCACGTCGCGCCCGCCGCTGCTGACCTCGGCGGTGCTCGGCGGTGCGCTGGTGGTCGGCTCCGACCTCATCTCCCGGCTGGCCTTCGGGTCGCTGGAGCTGCCGGTCGGCATCGTCACCGCGATCCTGGGCGCCCCGTACCTGATCTACCTGCTCATCCGTCGGTACCGGGAGGTCCGAGCATGACCGCGTCCACCGAGATCACGCAGGCGACCACTCGGCGATTGCAGGCCTCGGGCCTGCGGTTGGCCTACGGCGATCGGGTGGTCGTCGACGCGTTGGACTTCGAGGTCACCAGCGGGACCATCACCGCCGTCATCGGCCCGAACGGCTGCGGCAAGTCGACCCTGCTGCGCGCGCTGGGCAGGCTGCTGGAGCCCAAGCGCGGCGAGGTGCTGCTGGACGGCAAGCGCATCCACAAGATGTCCACCAAGGAGGTGGCGCGGGTGCTGGGCGTGCTGCCGCAGTCCCCGCAGGCGCCCGAGGGCCTGACGGTGGCCGACCTGGTCGCCCGGGGCAGGCACCCGCACCAGGCCTGGTACCGGCAGTGGTCCAGCGACGACGAGGGAGCGGTGGCCGACGCGCTGGCCATGACCGGCATCGCCGAGCTGGCCGACCGCACCGTCGACGAGCTCTCCGGCGGGCAGCGGCAGCGCGCCTGGCTGTCCATGGCGCTGGCGCAGGGCACCGACCTGCTGCTGCTCGACGAGCCGACCACCTACCTGGACCTCTCGCACCAGGTCGACGTGCTGGAGCTGGTCGGCAGGCTGCACCAGGAGAGCGGTCGCACGGTCGTGATGGTGCTGCACGACCTGAACCTCGCCGCCCGCTACGCCGACCGCCTGGTGGCGATGAAGGACGGCGCGGTCGTGGCCTCCGGCGAGCCGGCCGAGGTGCTCACCGAGGAACTGCTCGACGAGGTTTTCGAGCTCAACGCGCGGGTAATCGAGGACCCGGTTGCGGGTACTCCGATGGTGGTCCCGATCGGGGGCCGCAGGGCCGAATGAGTGTTCGGCGTCCCGTCCGCCACGACCCGGGCGTTGCAGCCGACGACTGGGATCCACCCGGCCGCGGGAGGCTCGGAACGAGGCCCGTGCTCACGCAGGGTGATCGACGCCGCGGGGCCGGGGTGTTCGCGCTCAGCGGACATGTTCCGAGATCAGGAATCTCGCAGGCCAGCGGGCCGTTGGTCGGGGTGGCGGGCAAGAATGTGGTGCAGCGGGCACGGACCGCGACCGGGGTCGGCTACTACAGTGGTCCCCAAGAGTGCTGAACCCGTCGTGGACAGCGGCGTAGCGCTGAAGCCGTGTCCCGGAACTAGACCGCCGGCGCAGCAGTCAGGGAGTGCGAATGTTCGAGAGGTTCACCGACCGCGCGAGGCGGGTGGTTGTCCTGGCCCAGGAAGAGGCCCGGATGCTCAACCACAACTACATCGGCACCGAGCACATTCTCCTGGGCTTGATCCACGAGGGTGAGGGTGTCGCCGCCAAGGCGCTGGAGTCGCTGGGGATCGCGCTGGAGGGCGTGCGCCAGCAGGTCGAGGAGATCATCGGCCAGGGGCAGCAGGCCCCCAGCGGACACATCCCGTTCACCCCACGGGCCAAGAAGGTGCTGGAGCTGTCGCTGCGGGAGGCGCTGCAGCTCGGCCACAACTACATCGGCACCGAGCACATCCTGCTCGGGCTGATCCGCGAGGGCGAGGGCGTCGCCGCCCAGGTGCTCGTCAAGCTCGGTGCGGACCTCAACCGGGTGCGGCAGCAGGTGCTGCAGCTGCTGTCCGGCTACCAGGGCAAGGAGCCCGCGGAGGCCGGCGGGCGCGGCGAGGGCACGCCGTCCTCGTCGCTGGTGCTCGACCAGTTCGGCCGCAACCTGACCCAGGCTGCGCGCGAGGGCAAGCTCGACCCGGTCATCGGCCGGAACAAGGAAGTCGAGCGGATCATGCAGGTCCTGTCCCGGCGCACCAAGAACAACCCGGTGCTCATCGGCGAGGCCGGTGTCGGCAAGACCGCGGTCGTGGAGGGCCTGTCCCAGCAGGTCGTCAAGGGCGAGGTGCCCGAGACGCTCAAGGACAAGCAGCTCTACACCCTCGACCTGGGCTCGCTGGTCGCCGGTTCCCGCTACCGCGGTGACTTCGAGGAGCGCCTGAAGAAGGTGCTCAAGGAGATCAAGACCCGCGGCGACATCATCCTGTTCATCGACGAGATCCACACGCTGGTCGGCGCGGGCGCCGCCGAGGGCGCGATCGACGCCGCGAGCATCCTCAAGCCGATGCTGGCGCGCGGTGAGCTGCAGACCATCGGCGCCACCACGCTCGAGGAGTACCGCAAGTACGTCGAGAAGGACCCGGCCCTGGAGCGCCGCTTCCAGCCGATCCAGGTCGGCGAGCCGTCGCTGGAGCACACCGTCGAGATCCTCAAGGGTCTGCGGGACCGCTACGAGGCGCACCACCGCGTCTCGATCACCGACGGCGCGCTGGCCTCGGCCGCGAGCCTGGCCGACCGCTACATCAACGACCGGTACCTGCCGGACAAGGCGATCGACCTGATCGACGAGGCCGGTGCCCGGATGCGCATCCGCCGGATGACCGCTCCGCCGGACCTGCGCGAGTTCGACGAGAAGATCGCCGACGTGCGCCGCGAGAAGGAGTCCGCGATCGACGCGCAGGACTTCGAGCGGGCCGCCCGCCTGCGGGACGAGGAGAAGCAGCTCCTCGGCCAGAAGGAGGAGCGGGAGAAGCAGTGGAAGGCCGGCGACCTGGACGTCGTCGCCGAGGTCGACGACGAGCAGATCGCCGAGGTGCTGGCCAACTGGACCGGCATCCCGGTCTTCAAGCTCACCGAGGAGGAGACCACCCGTCTGCTCCGCATGGAGACCGAGCTGCACAAGCGGATCATCGGCCAGGACGACGCGGTCAAGGCCGTGTCCCAGGCGATCCGCCGCACCCGCGCGGGCCTGAAGGACCCGAAGCGCCCCTCCGGCTCGTTCATCTTCGCCGGCCCGTCCGGCGTGGGTAAGACCGAGCTGTCCAAGGCGCTGGCGCAGTTCCTGTTCGGCGACGACGACGCGCTCGTGCAGATCGACATGGGTGAGTTCCACGACCGCTACACCGCCTCGCGGCTGTTCGGCGCCCCGCCCGGGTACGTCGGCTACGAGGAGGGCGGCCAGCTCACCGAGAAGGTTCGCCGGAAGCCGTTCTCGGTGGTCCTGTTCGACGAGATCGAGAAGGCCCACACCGAGATCTACAACACCCTGCTGCAGGTGCTGGAGGACGGCCGCCTGACCGACGGTCAGGGCCGCACGGTGGACTTCAAGAACACGGTGCTGATCTTCACCTCCAACCTCGGCACGGGCGACATCTCCAAGGCCGTCGGCCTGGGCTTCTCCAGTGGTCAGGGCGCTGAGTCCAACTACGAGCGGATGAAGTCCAAGGTCAACGAGGAGATGAAGAAGCACTTCCGGCCGGAGTTCCTCAACCGCATCGACGACGTGATCGTCTTCCACCAGCTCACCGAGAACGAGATCGTCCAGATGGTCGACCTGCTCGCGGGCCGCGTGGAGAAGGCGCTCAAGGGCAAGGACATGTCCCTGGAGCTGACCGACAAGGCAAAGCGCCTGCTCGCCAAGCGCGGGTTCGACCCGGTGCTGGGCGCGCGGCCGCTGCGCCGGACCATCCAGCGGGAGATCGAGGACAAGCTGTCCGAGAAGATCCTGTTCGGCGAGGTCGAGCCCGGTCAGATCGTCATCGTCGACGTCGAGGGCTGGGAAGGCGAGGGCTCCGATGACAAGGCGCACTTCACCTTCCGCGGTGAGAGCCGCCCGTCGGCGGTGCCGGACGCCCCGCCGGTGAGCGTCTCCGCTCAGGGCGAGGAGGAGTCCAAGGGCGACTCCGAGTCCTGACCCGCGCGCGACGGCGAACCGAACTGCTCCCCGGGAGTCCGACTCCCGGGGAGCAGTCGTGTTCCACGGGGGTCCCCCGGAGCGGTGTGGAGGCGTAGGCTCCGGATAGGTGTGCCGGGAAGTCTGGTCGGCGAAGTCAACGAGGACCCGAGCGGGAAGGAAGGCTTCGATGGACCGGCGGAGCGCAGCGGCGCGCGCGAACGTGATCGCGCTGTCCGAGATCGACCCCGGCATGCACGACCTGGTCGGCGGCAAGGCCGCGGGACTGGCCGAGCTGATCGCGGCGGGGGAGCGGGTGCCGGCCGGGTTCTGCCTGACCACCGAGGCCCTGGCCGACGGCGAACTGCCGGAGGGCGAGCTCGCCGAGGCCTACGCCGCGCTGGGCGGCGGGCCGGTGGCGGTGCGCTCCAGCGCGACCGCCGAGGACCTGGCGGAGGCGAGCTTCGCGGGTCAGCAGGACACCTACCTCGACGTGCGCGGTGCCGAGGACCTGCTGCGCGCGGTGCGCGACTGCCGCGATTCGCTGTTCACCGACCGCGCCGTGGCCTACCGCGCGGCCAACGGCATCGCCGAGGACGACGTGCGGATGGCCGTCGTGGTGCAGCGCATGATCTCCCCGCGCGCCGCGGGCGTGCTGTTCACCGCCAACCCCCTCACCGGCTGCCGCACCGAGGTGGTCGTGGACGCGGTGGCCGGGCTGGGCACCGCGGTGGTCGACGGTTCGGCCAATCCGGAGCACCACGTCCTCGACGGATCCGCGCCCGAGACCTCGGGCGGCTGCCTGACCGGGGCGGACCTGTCCGCGCTGCGCGCGGCGGCGGCCCGGATCGAGCGGCACTTCGGGAGCCCGCAGGACGTGGAGTGGGCGATCGACTCCGACGGCGAGCTGTGGCTGCTGCAGTCGCGCGCGATCACCACGCTGTTCCCGATGCCGCCGGACAACGGCAGGCCCGCGCCGCGCGCGTACTTCGAGTTCGGCAACATGCAGGGCCTGCTGCGCCCGTGCACGCCGATGGGCATGTCGGCGATCAAGGTCGCCTGCGCGCTCTACTTCGGCATGTTCGGGCGCACGGGCGACCCGGTCGACGGCACGCCGGGGTTCGTGGACATCGGCGGCAGGCTCTACGGAGACCTGACCGGGATGATCCGCAGCAGGTGGACCCGCGGGCGGCTGCCGGAGTCGATGTCGATCTACGGGCCGCGGATGGCCGAGATGACCGAGCGGCTGCTGGCCGATCCGCGGTTCGCCGCCCAGCCGGGTCTGCCGTTCCGGCCGACGCTGCGCGGCATCGTCAAGTTCAAGACCAGGGTTCTGCTGCCCGCGCTGGTGGGCATCCCGCGCGCGTTCGCCCGCCCGGCGTCCGCCCGCGAGCGCGCGTTCGCCGCCACCGAGCGGCTGCGCGCCAGCGCGATCGCTCCCGCCGGGATGACCGCGGCCGAGCGGCTGCGGTTCGCCGAGCAGGTGCAGCGGCACTTCATGGTCGGCCGCGACGTGGACGGGCTGATGTGGCCGCTGTTCGCCGGGATCCTGGCCGGGACGCTCCCCTCGGCGCTGCTCAAGGGAGTGGCCTCGGAAGCGGAGCTGAACACCGTGCTCGGCGGGCTGCCGCACAACGTCACCACGCAGATGGACCTGGGGCTGTGGCGGCTGGCCGAGGGCATCGACGAGCGGCATCGGGAGCTGTTCGCCGAGACGCCGGCCGAGGAGCTGACCGCGATGTACCGGGAGGGCGCGCTCCCGGAGATCGGGCTCGCGGAGTTCCTGGCCGCCTACGGGCACCGCGCCGCCGCGGAGGTCGACATCGGGGTGCCGCGCTGGGGCGAGGACCCGACCCCGGTGTTCACCACGATCGCGAACTACCTGCGGATCACCGACCCCGAGATGTCCCCGCAGCGGCGCTTCGAGCGGGCCGCCGCCGACGCCGAGGCCAAGCTGGAGGAGCTGGTGCGCCGGGCCCGCCGGACCCGGCCGATCCGCGGCAGGCTCGCCGAGTTCGCGATGCGCCGCAGCCGCGAGCTCACCGGACTCCGCGAGCTGGGCAAGTTCGGCTGGCTGCACGTCCTGGCTTCGATGCGCGAGCAGCTGCTGCTGGTCGGTGCCGAGCTGGCCGAGCGGGGGCTGCTGGAGCGCGCCGAGGACGTCGTGTTCCTGGACCTGCGCGAGGCGCGCGCGGCGGTGGCCGGGGCGGACCAGCGCGAGCTGGTCGTCCAGCGGCGCCGCACCCACCAGCGCGAGCTGCGGCGCACCCGGGTGCCGATGGTGGTGCTCTCCGACGGCACCGATCTGGAGGCCGCCGCGCCGCCGCCCGCGGCCGAGCCGGGCGCGCTGCTCGGCATGGGCGCCGCGCCGGGCGAGGTCACCGGCCGGGCCAGGGTGGTGCGCGATCCGGTGGGGGCGCGCCTGGAACCGGGCGAGATCCTGGTCGCGCCGACCACCGACCCGGGCTGGACGCCGCTGTTCATGACCGCGGGCGGGCTGGTCACCGAGACCGGTTCCCCGGTGGCGCACGGGCCCACGGTGGCCAGGGAGTACGGCCTGCCCGCGGTGATCTGCGTCCGGGACGCCACCACGGAGATCCGCACCGGCCAGCTCATCTCGGTCGACGGGGCGACCGGCGTCGTGCGCCTGGTGGAGGAGTAGCCCGGGTGATCCGCCGGGTCAGTCGATCCGGCGGATCTCCTCGGTGGGGGATTCCGAGACCGGCACGCGGGCGAGCTGGATCGTGGGGGCCTCCGCCGCGGCGCGCTCGCGCCGGTTGTTGCGCACCCGCACGGCCAGGAACACCGCCACGGTCAGCAGGGAGGTCAGCACGACCGCGCGGGAGAGCAGGCCCGCGTAGTGCTCCACCAGGTGCCAGTTCTGCCCCAGCAAGTAGCCGGCGATCACGAACGCCGTGTTCCACACCAGGCTGCCCAGGGTGGTCAGCAGCGCGAAGGTGCTCAGGCGCATGCGCTCCACGCCCGCGGGCACCGAGATGAAGCTGCGGAACAGCGGCAGCATCCGGCCGAAGAAGACCGCCTTGGTGCCGTGCTTGGCGAACCAGGCCTCGGTCTTGTCCACGTCGGACAGCTTGATCAGCGGCAGGCGTGCGGCCAGCGACCTGGTGCGCTCCCGGCCCAGCTTCGCGCCGACCCAGTACAGCGCCAGCGCGCCGAGCAACGAGCCGAGCGTGGTCCACAGGATCGCGCCGATAAGCGACATGCCGCCCTGGCCGGCGGTGAAGCCCGCCAGCGGCAGGACCAGCTCGGAGGGCACCGGCGGGAACAGGTTCTCCAGCGCGATGATCAGCCCCGCGCCCGGTCCCCCGAGCGCTTCCATCACGTTCACCACCCACCCGGCGAACCCGGTCGGTTCGGTGGAAGCGGCGGCCGGTGTCGTCAGTTCCATGTTCGGGATCTCCGGTGAGGCGGGCTGGAAGGTCAAGTCCGTCCCCACCCATCCTCCCAGCCCTCAACCCCAACACGCCCGAAAGCGGAGTGATCTCCACCACGCACCGCGCGAGCGGCGCGACCCTTTTCGCATCAGAGGTCCCCGCGCGCAGCGCCGCGCGCGGGGACCTTCGACGGAACCGGGAAGTGGCTGGTCTACCAGGCGGTTCGGCGGACCGTCGGGGTCGGGAGCGTGCGGCGGAGGTCCCTGGCCGGGACGGTGCGGGCCCGGTCCACGGCCAGCGCGAACACCAGTACCCCCGCGACCAGCCAGCCGAGCAGCTGCGCGATGCCCCCGGCCGCCCCGGTGCCGCCGGTGACGATCGCGGACAGCGCCTGCACCGCGCCCCGGGTGGGCAGCAGCGCGCCGACGGTTTCCAGCACGCCGGGCACCGTGGAGATCACCCCGGTGGCCGCGGCCAGCACCAGGACCGCGATCGACACCACCCGGCCGATCGACCCGAGGACCGCCACCAGCGCCTGGTTGACCGCCACGAACGCCAGCGCCGCCAGCAGCGTCACCCCGGCGAAGGCCGCCCAGGAGCCGAAGCCCAGCCCGAGGAACGGTGCCAGCGCGGCGCTGACCGCGATCGCCGCGACCGTCGCCACCGCGGCGCCCGGCGCCAGCGAGCTCAGCACCAGCCGCCAGGTCGACTTCCGCGAGGTCGCGGCGTCGCCGGGGATCGCGCGGGTGACCGCGTAGACGCCCAGCGCCGCGGTCCAGAACGCGATGGCCACCAGCAGCGCGATCAGCGACTTGCCGAAGCCCGGGAGGCTCGACTCCAGCGCGGCCGGGCTGGCGGCCACCTCCTTGAGGTGGGCGCGCTCGGCCTCGTCGTAGTTCGGGATGTCGTCGACGCCCGCGCCCATCTGGTCGGCCATCTGCCGGTTGCCCTCGGCGACCTGCTGGCTGCCCCCGGCCAGCTGCTGCGCGCCGGAGTCGAGCTGCTGCACGCCGCCGTGGAACTGGTCGAGCCCGCCGGCGAGCTGGCCGCTGCCCCCGGCCAGCTGCTGCGCGCCCGCGTTGAGCTGCCCGATGCCGTCGACGAGCTGCTGGGAGTTCTCGGCGAGCATCCGGTTGCCCTCGGCGACCTGCTCGGAGCCGTGGGCGAGGCCCTCCATGCCCTGCTTCATCTGCTTGGCGGGCTGCTGGATCTGCTGCTTGAGCGAGTCCAGCGCGCCCTCGCGCTGCTGCAGCGCCTCGGCCTGCTCGCGCAGCTTCCGGCACAGCTCCAGCGACGTCCCGGACGGCGCGCACCGGTCGGCCAGCTGGGCCAGCGATTCGGCGGCGCTGGACTCCGTGGGCATCTTGTCGGTGACCGTGATGATCTTGTCGGCCAGCGGCACGAACTGGTCGGCCATCTGACGGTTGCCCGCGGCCACTTGCTCGGCGCCGTCGGCGAGCTTGTCGGTCTGCTCGGGCATCTGCTCGACCTGCGCGTACAGCTGGCCCAGCCCGCCCGCGAGCTGCTGCGAACCGCCGGCCAGCTGGTGGGCGCCGTCGGCGAGCTGCCCGGAGCCGGTGGCGAGCTCGGAGGTCCCGCCCGCGAGCTGCCCGGCGCCGTCGGCGAGCTGGTCGCTGCCGTCGGCCAGCTGCCGCGCCCCGTCGACCGCGCTGCCCATCTGGTCGTGCATCTGGGCGAAGCCGCCGTAGAAGCCGTCGAGCAGCTGCTCGACGATCTGCCGGTTGAACCTGGCCACGCTCTTGCGCGCCGCCGCGTCGACCGCGGCCGCGTCGGCGGGGTCGGCCGCCGGGGACGTCCGCACCCGCACGTCGGCGCGCGTGGCGTCCATCGGTTCGCCGGTCATCGCCGAGGCGGTGTTGCTGGAGAACTCCTCGGGGATGAACACGGCCGCGGCGTAGTGGCCGGAGGCCAGGCCGTCCTCGGCGTCCGAGGAGTCGGTGATCTGCCAGTCGTAGCCGGTGTCGGTGCTGTTGACCAGCTTCGCGGCCATCTCGCGGCCCAGCGGCGCAAGCTGCCCGTCGATCTCGGTCGGTTCGTCGGCGTTGACCACCGCGACCTTCGCCGAGCCGTGCGCGGACATCGGCGCCCAGAACGCGAAGCCGAGCAGGCCCACGATCAGCACCGGAACCAGGATCAGACCTAACCAGGTGCGCTTGCCCACCGAGCCGCCGGCTCGGCGGGTCGCGCGCGTGAACGGGTTCAGCACTTGCCTCAAACCTCCAGGAGACGACCGGCCGCCGGAGCCTCGGTCCGCGCGGAGAGCCGCAACGAGCTCGACCGGTCCGCGGGCAGCAGACCGTCGGTGAGAGCGGGGTTCTGGTGCGTGACCACGAAGGTCACGCCCGGGGCCGACGCGATCAGGTCGGCGATGTCGGCGCGCTGCCGGCCGTCGGCGACCGCGTCCAGCTCGTCGACGAGCACCAGCGGCACGCCCTCGTCGATCGCCGCGGCGATCTCGGCGGCGGGCGCCGCGGAGTCGCGGCAGCGCACCAGCTCGGCCCGGGGGCGGACCGCGCGGGCGCGCTGCGGCAGCAGGTACCCGAGCACCCGCAGGTCGCCGCGCACCGCGCGAACCCGGCCGCCCAGCGCGTGCAGCAGCGCCGAGGCCTCCGCGTTCGAGCCGGCGACCGCCAGCACGCCGCCGGGGCGCAGGGCGATGTTCACGTTGCCGACCACCGACTCGCCGCGGTCGTCGTGCGCCGCCAGTCCGCGCGCGCTGATCACCTCGTCGTTGCCCGGCCAGCCGGCCAGCCGCAGCTCGTGCTGCAGCGCCTCGCCCTCGACGTCGAGCTCGGGCAGCTTGCGGGCCAGGACGCCGGGCAGCCACCAGGCCTTGTCGCCCAGCAGCGCCATCACCGCGGGCACCAGCGTCATGCGCACCAGGAAGGCGTCCACGAACACGCCGACGGCCAGGCCGAAGGCGATCGGCTTGATGTTGCTGTCGCCGTGCGGGACGAACGCCGCGAACACCGCGATCATGATCACCGCGGCGGCGAGCACGACGGGGGAGACGTTGGCGAACCCGGACTCGATGGCCCGGCGGGCGTCGCCGTGCTTCGAGAAGTCCTCCCGCATCCGGGAGACCAGGAACACCTCGTAGTCCATCGCCAGGCCGAACAGGATCGCCATCAGCAGCAGCGGCAGGAAGCTGATCACGCCGCCGACGTGCGAGATGTTCAGCGGACCGGCCAGGTGGCCCTGGTTGAACACGAACGCGGTGGCGCCGAAGGTCGCGCCCACCGACAGCAGGTAGCCCAGCGCGGCCTTGATCGGCACCCACACCGAGCGGAACACCATCGCCAGCAGCACCAGCGTCAGGCCGACCACGATGATCCCGAAGGGCAGCAGCGCGTCGCTGAGCTTCTCCGAGAGGTCGATGCCCACCGCGGTCATGCCGGTGACCTTGATCCCGGAGCCGTACTCCTGCTCGAAGTGCGGGCTCATGTCGCGCAGCCGGTGCACCAGGTCCTCGGTCTGCGGCGCCTCGCCGCCGGTGGTGGGCACCACCTGGATGATCCCGGTGTCGATGGTCTCGTTCGGGGTGGCCATCGGGACCGCGGCCACGCCGGGCAGCTCGCGGATCTCGTCGGCCATCCCGTTGATCATGCCCAGCGGGTCCTTGCTGCCGATGACGTCGGCGGTGACGATCAGCGGGCTGTTGTAGCCGGGGCCGAAGTGCTCGGCGACCGCGTCGTAGGTGTCCCGCGCCGGGGTGCCCACCGGCTGCGCGCCGGCGTCGGGCACCGACAGCCGCAGGTCGGCGGCCGGGATCGCGCACAGGCCGAGCCCGGCGACCACGACGACCACGGTCAGCAGCGGCGCCTTGGTGACCGCGCGCACCCAGACCAGCCCGAACTTCCGGCGCGGCCGGGTGCTGCGCGGTCGCTCGGGCCGCAGCCGCTCGCCGGCGAAGGCCAGCAGCGCCGGGATCATGGTCAGCGCCACGCCGACGCCCACCGCGATCGCGACCCCGGCCAGCACGCCCATCGTGGTCAGGAACGGGATGCCGGGGACCGCCAGCGCCAGCAGGGCGATGATCACCGTCATCCCGGCGAAGATCACCGCGGATCCGGCGGTGGCCACCGAGCGGGCGATCGACTCGCGGACCTCCACGCCCTCGGCCAGCTGCTCGCGGTGCCGGGAGACGATGAACAGCGAGTAGTCGATGCCGACCGCGAGGCCGAGCATCATGCCCAGCATCGGCGCGGCCGAGGACACCGTGGTGAACGCGGTGCACAGCAGCACGAAGGTCATCGACACGCCGACGCCGACCAGCGCGGTGATCAGCGGCATCACCGCGGCCACCAGCGAGCGCAGCATGAGCAGCAGCACCAGCAGCGCGATCACCACGCCGACGGCCTCGGTCATGCCCACCGAGGGCACGTTCATCGAGAAGACCTCACCGCCGACGTGCGCCTCGCTGCCCGGGCCGAGCCGCTGCTCCAGCTCGCCGGTCTCGCGCACCAGCGCGTCCTTGGCCGACTGCGGGACCTGGGTGGCCTGCGCCTCGAACTGCGCGTTGATCAGCGCGGTGCTGCCGTCCGGCGAGATCTGGTCGTCGACGATGTCGGCGAACGGGTTCATCACCGCCGAGACGCCGTCCCAGCCCTCGATCTCGTGCACCGCGTCCTCGACGGCCGCGCGGGCCTGCGGCGAGTCGATGCGCTGCCCGTCGGGCGCGGTCACCACCAGCTGCGCGCGCGAGCCGCTCATCTGCGGGAAGACGTTGTTCAGGTGGTCGAGCGTGTCCTGCGACTCGGCTCCGGGGATCTCGAACTCGGTCTCCATCCCCTGCTGGAAGAACGCCGCGCCCGCGCCCAGCACGGCCAGCAGAGCCAGCCAGCCGACCAGCACCCAGCCTCGGCCGCGGACCACGGCCCGCGCTAACCGGTAAAGCAACGAAGACAACCGGAACACTCCCGCACGCGCTCGATACACGGTGTATGCGATGCAGACTGTATAGTTCCCGAGATCCACCCAGCTCGTGACCACGGGCAACTGTGAGCCGAAACACCAAGCGGGAGAATTGGTGACCATGACCGGTCAACCGCGCCAGCGGGAAACACGGCGACGCGCGGAGACGCGGCGACGACTCGTCGACGCCGCTCGCGAGGTGTTCGCCGAGCACAGCATCCGAGACACCCCGGTCGAGCTGATCTGCGAGACCGCCGGGTACAGCCGAGGGGCGTTCTACTCGAACTTCGACACCAAGGAGGACCTCTTCCTCGCCGTCTACGAGGAGGAGATGGCGCTGCGCATCCAGCGCACCCAGGACATCGTCGACCAGGTCATCGCGCTGGGCATCGAGGACGAGCGCGACCTGCACGAGGCCATCGTCAAGGTCGGCGCCGCCTGCGCCGAGTCGCTGATCGCCGACCAGAACTGGTACCTGCTGGTCACCGAGTTCCGCGCGCACGCGCTGCGCGATCCGCAGCTGCGCGAGCGCGCGGGCGAGCACCTGGAGCGGCTCAACGATGCCGTGGCCGATCTGATGCTGCGCGCGCTGGACCGGCTCGACCTGCGCATCGTGGTCGACGCCAAGGACGCGGTGCGCGCGCTGACCTCGGTCTACGAGGCCGAGCTGGAGCGCACCGCGTTCACCGGGGTCAAGGCGACCACGCAGAGCGCCTTGTTCACCGAGATCTTCCCCAGCATGGTCCGCAGCTTCATCGAACCCCGCGAATGAGCTCCGATCCGCACGGCAGGATGGTCGGCGTGGAGGACGAGGAGTTGCCGCGCAAGCGCGGCGGTGGCTGCGCGACCGCGCTGCTGACCCTGCTGACGCTGGCGCTCTGCGGCTGGGCCGCGCTGTCGCTGGCCTCGCTGGACCGCGACCGCTACACCGTCGCGGTGGCCGCGCTGACCCAGTACGCGGTGGTCGCCGGCGCGGTGCTGCTGCTGATCGCGCTGCTCCTGCGGCGCTGGCTGAACGTGCTGGTGGTGGCGCTGGTGGTCGCCGCGCTGAGCTACTACGTGGTTCCGCGCGCGCTGCCCGACGAGGTGCCGCCCGCGGCGGGCGCGCCGCTGAAGGTGATGTCGTTCAACGCCTACCTCGGTCGCGCGGACGCCGAGCGGATCGCGGCCGAGGTGCGCCGCAACCGGATCGACGTGCTCAGCGTCCAGGAGCTCACCCCGCAGCTGGTCTCCCGGCTGGAGGCCGCCGGGCTGTTCGCCGAGCTTCCCCACCGGGTGCTGCACCCGGGGCCGGCGGGGGAGGGAACCGGGATCGTCTCGCGGTACCCGCTGCGCGAGCTCGGCGAGATGCCGGAGACGGTGCTGGCTCAGCCCTCGGCGCTGGTGGACCTGCCGGGGCGCGACGTGGAGCTGACCGCGGTGCACGCGTTCTGGCCGATGGGCGAGTCCGGCACCGGGACCTGGGAGCAGGACCTGCGCGCGCTTCCCGGACCGTCGCGCACCGACCGGGCGCGGGTGCTCGCCGGCGACTTCAACGCGACCCTCGACCTGACCCGGATGCGGGAGTTCATCGGGCGCGGCTACACCGACGCCGCGGCGGCGACCGGGCAGGGACTGCTGCCCACCTGGCCGTCCGGCTGGTTCCCGCCGCCGGTGACCATCGATCACGTGCTCACCTCGGGCAACATTCGCCCGGAGCACTACCGGGTGCTCGACGTCCCGGGCAGCGATCACCGGGCGGTGCTGGTCACCCTGCGGGTGATGCCCTGAGTCGGCGGTCGGGGGCTCGTCGCGCGGACGAACCCCCGACCGCCGGGCCGGGCGCCGGAGATCACTCCTGCGGCTTGGACTCCTGGATGAGCTCGAACTCCAGCAGGCTGGAACCGGTGGCGACCGGGTTCTTCGCCTCGCCCGCGTGGGCTTCCTTGGCCGGGCCGCTGGCCCAGGCCTGGAAGGCCTCCTCGGACTCCCAGCGGGTGTAGACGAAGTAGCGGTTCTCGCCCTTGACCGGGCGCAGCAGCTCGAACCCGAGGAATCCGGGCGCGCTGTCCACCGAGCCGTGCCGCGCGGCGAACCGCTTCTCCAGCTCCGGCCCGGAACCCTCGGGCACCTCGATAGCATTGATCTTCACAACGGCCATGCCGCCACCCTACGAGCGTCCCGCCCCGCGCGCCCGCGCCGCACGGCGGTGCCGCGAGTCGCGCGGGCGGTCGCGGGTCAGGCGAGCTCCAGCTGCGGGTGGAGCCGGCCGATGGTCCACATCCTCCTGCGTTGCACCGCGATCGTGGTGGCCAGCAGGAAGACGACCAGGATGCCGCCGAGCACCACCGCGTCCCGGACCAGGTGGGCGGTCAGGCCTCCGGAGATCGTCACGCGCAGCCCGTCGATCAGGTAGGTCATCGGCAGGAACGGGTGGATGGCCTGGAAGAACACCGGGCTGGTCTCCATCGGGTAGAGCCCGCCCGCCGCGGTGAGCTGCAGGACCAGCAGCACCAGCGAGATCAGATCGCCGATGGTGCCCAGCGTGGTGCGCAGGAAGTGGTCGATGGCGGTGAAGGCCACCGCGCCGAGCGCGATCAGCCCGATGGTCCACCACAGGTGCACCGGGGCGAGCCCGAGCCCGTAGTCGACCACCACGAACAGCAGCATCCCGCCCACGACGCCCAGCCCGGCCGCGGGCAGCAGCCCGGCGAGCGCGATCGTCCAGGCGTTGACCCGATCGGCCAGCGCGCGCGGGTTCACCGGCCGCAGCAGCAGGTAGGCGAACAGCCCGAACACCCACAGCGCGATGGCGAAGAAGAACGGTGCCAGCCCCCGGCCGTAGACGTGCGCCGGGTTGAGGTTGCTGTTGCTGAGCTTCGCCGGCGAGCCGAGCACGTCGGCGGCCTTGGCGACCTCGGTCGGGTTGGTCGGCGGGAGTCTGCGCAGCGCGTCGTCGACCAGCTTCTGCAGCTGGGTGGACCCGCCGTTGAGCTGGTCCGCCCCGGTGCGCAGCGTGTCGCTGCTGGCGGTCAGCGTGTCCATCCCGCCGTTGATCGCGCTCGCCCCGGCGGCCAGCTCGCCGGTGCCGGTGCGCAACGTGTCCACCGGCGCGGTCATCGACCAGACCCGCTGCTGCAGCGGTCCGATGCTCGACTGCAGCGCCAGCGCCTGCCGGTTGGCGCGAGTCGCGTCGGCCAGCGCCCGCTGCGCCTCCGCGTCGGCGGAGCTCGCGCTCTCCGACGCGCGCCCGGCCGCGCGCAGCGCCTGCTGGTACGCGGGGTCACCGCGCAGCTGCGGGTACCGGTCGCCGAGCTGGCGCACCGCGGAGACACCGTCGGCCGCGTCGCGCCGCACCGAGTCGGTGGCCGAGGAGATCCCGGTCAGCGCGTTGACCGCGACCTCGCTGGCGTGCACCAGCTCGTTCACCGCGTCCGGCAGCTGCCCGGCGGCGAAGTCGGCCATGTCGTTCAGCCGCGCGTCCAGCTGCTCGACCGCGCTCGAAACGTCCTGCGCGCCGCGGGAAACCATGCCGGTGCCGTCGCGCACCCCGGCCAGCCCGCGGCGCAGCCCATCGGTGCCCTGCTGCGCGAGCTCGGTGCCGCCCACCAACCGCTTGGTGGCCTCGGAGGCGGTGGTCAGCCGTTCCCGGATGCGGCCCATCTCGCCGTAGAGCGCGCGCGTGTAGCCCGCGTGCGCGGCGGCGTTGATCTCCTCCTGCAGCCGGGTCTGCACGGTGTCGGCCATGATCCCGACGATGTAGCCGTTCGCGTCGTTCTTGACCATCCGCACGTGCGCGCGCTGCGGGTCGCCGTCGGCCGCGGCGGCGAGCTTGGCGCTGAAGTCGCGGGGGACCTCGATGCTGAAGTAGAAGCGACCTTCCTCCAGGCCGCGCCGCGCGGTGCCCGGCCGCACGAAGTGCCAGGCGAACACGTCGTTGGCCTTGAGCCGCTCGACGAACATGGCGCCCGCGTCGATGTGCTCGCCGCGCGCGTCCACCGGCTCGTCGTTGTTGACCACCGCGACCGGTACCTGGTCCAGGCGCCCGTAGGGGTCCCAGTTCGACCACAGGTACAGCGCGCCGTAGAGCAGCGGGATCGTGATCAGCACGATCGGGATCAACCTGCGCAACCGCCCGCGGAAGCGCCGCAGTTCCAGCCAGGCGAGCCGGATCGCCTTCATCACTCGGCCAGCCTGATCACGTCGGCCCCGCCCGGGGGCGGATCGGTGGACGAGGCGATCACCGTCATGCCGATCCGGGTCAGGTCGCGCAGCACCGCCCACACCCGGGCGCGCTGCTCGGCGGGCAGCCCGCGCTCGACGTCGTCGACCACGATCGCGCCGGGCGCGCCCGCCACCGCCAGCGCGACCGCGAGCAGCAGCTGCTCGTCGTCGGGCAGCTCGCCGATCAGGTCGTGCGGGTCGAGGTCCAGCCCGACCAGCGCGAACGCGGAGTCGATGGTCTTGGCGTTGGCGTCGCCGATCAGCTTGCGCTCGGTGATCGTCTCGCGCACCGTGTGCCACTCCTCCAGCTCGCAGCCGGGGCGGATCCGCGCCGGTCGCACCAGGCCGCGCACCTTGCGGGCCTTGCGCGGCAACCGGTGGCCGTCGACCTCCAACCAGCCCGCGACGGCGCGCATCCGCCCGGAGAGCACCAGCAGCGCGGCGGTGCGCCCGGATCCGCCGGGCCCGGTCACGGCCGTCAGCGAGCCGGGTTCGACGCGCAGGTCGAGATCGGAGAACACCAGCCCTTCGGGGCCTTCGGCGGCGACGCCCTGCCCCAGGATGCTCACGCCGTGGACGTACATCCGCATCCTCCCCTCGGTGCGTCCAAAGTGGCCGCTACCGGGAAGATCGGCAACCGGAGATCGACCACCGGACGCGCCGGGTCGCCTTTTGATGAGAGAAGGCGACGTCCGATGCGGAAGGGGACCCGTGCTCAGCGCACGATCTCGGCCTCTCCGGTGCGGGTGTCGATCACGCCGAGCTCGGCGACCGCCGCGCGCACCGGTTCCGGCGGCAGCAGGGCCGCGAAGCCCTCGGCCAGCTGCCGCTCGGAGATGCCCCGGGCGAGCGGCAGGCAGGGGATCCATGCGCCCGGGAAGTAGTAGGCCGACGGGCTGCGGACCTTGCCCGCCAGCACGTCGTGCACCGCGGAGTGGACCGCCAGCAGCTCGGCGTCGACCACCGCGCCGAGCAGCAACGACCGCTCCTCGCCGGGCAGCGTGCCCAGCGTTTGCAGCCACAGGTCGGGGATGGACAGCAGGCGCAGCTCGGCGCGCAGCGCCTTGCGCGCCGCGGCCGGGATCGCGCCCGCCGAGGCCAGCACCAGGTTCGGCCGCTGGTCGCCGACCGGGACGCCGGCGTCGGACAACCGCCGCCGCAGCCGCCGCAGCTCCCGCTCGGACTCCTCGTCGAAGAAGAACGCCAGGGCCTCGGCCATCAGCGCTCCCCGGGCAACGCGAAGCGCCCGTCGTCGGTCTGCTCGACCAGGCCGTCGACCAGCAGCGAGTCCAGGCAGCGATCCCGCTGCCCGGCGTCGGACCACACCGCGTCGAGGCGTTCGCGCTCGACCGGGCCCTCGGAGCCGCGCAGCACGTCCAGCAGCTTGCCGCGCACCTGGCGGTCGGTGCCGGCGAACTTCTGCACCTTCTTCGGCGGTCCCGCGTAGGCCGGCCGGCCCGCGTGCTGCCAGGCGCAGTCGGCGGCGATCGGGCACTCGGCGCAGCGCGGCGAGCGGACCGTGCACACCACCTGGCCGAGCTCCATCAGCGCTGCCGACAGCCTCGCCGCGGTGGTGTCCTCCTCGGGGAGCAGCGCTTCGACGTCGGCGAGGTCGCGCTTGGTCGAGGGCGGTCCGGCGTCGCCGGCGCCGTGCACGGCGCGGGCCACCACGCGCCGGACGTTGGTGTCGACCACCGGGGCCCGCTTCCCGTAGGCGAACGCGGCGACGGCGCGGGCGGTGTAGGTGCCGATGCCGGGCAGCGCGAGCAGCACGTCCACGTCGGAGGGCACGACGTCGCCGTGCTCGGCGGCGATCCGGGCGGCGGCCTCGTGCAGCCGCAGCGCGCGGCGCGGGTAGCCGAGCTTGCCCCAGGCGCGCAGCACCTCGCCCTGCGGCTCGGCGGCCAGGTCGGAGGGGCGCGGCCAGCGCCGCATCCACTCCTCCCAGATCGGTTGGACGCGGTTGACCGGGGTCTGCTGCAGCATCGTCTCGCTGACCAGCACGCCCCAGCCGGTCACCCCGGCGGACCGCCAGGGCAGCGGGCGGGCGGTGCGCGCGAACCAGTCGACGAGCTCGTCGAGGTCGAGCCGGGTGTCGGCGGAGGTGGTGGGACTGTTCATGGCGATGCCGATCCTGCCAGGCGCCCCGCGGGCCGCCGCAGCAAGCCCGAGTCGATCACGTTGGGTGATCCGCAAACCTCGACCATGCTGGAACCAGAATACCCGCGACCACCTGCGACGATCGCGCCGTGGGCGAATCCGAGGGGGAGAACGCGGGGGAGTGCGCCGTCGCCTGTCCGGGGCGGCGAGTTCACGCTGTGCGCGTGGGTGAACATCGGCTCGTGAGGGAGATTCTCGCGTCAACGATCAGTGATGCGCCCGATCGGGCGATCATTTGAGCGGCCATTCGGAGTAGTGATCGGGTTACCTTCGGTGCGTGCTTGATCCGAACGGTCCGCTCCCGCCCACGGTCTACTGGCGACGCCGGGCGATCGCGCTCGCGCTGGCGCTGACGGTCACGGTCCTGCTCGGCTGGTGCCTGGCGCTGCTGTTCGGCGGCGCCGAGCCCGAAGCCACCGAGCGCTTAGCCGCGCCGGCCACCGCCTCGAAACCGGCGGAGAAGCCCCCTGCCGAGCAGGCCGCGGCGCCACCGCCGGAATGCCCGGACGACGCGATCCGCGTCGCCGCCGAGGTCGGTCGCCCCAGCTTCAAGACCGGCGAGAAGATCAGCCTCGGCCTAGTCGTCACCAACACCGGCCAGCGGCCCTGCGTGCGCGATCTCAACCGCGTGCAGCGCGAGATCGAGGTCCTCGGCCCCGATGGGAAGCACGTCTGGGGCAGCAACGACTGCGTCATCGAGTCCACCAACGAGAAGCCCCTGCTGCGGCCCGGCCAGCCCGTTCGCAACGACGTCGTGTGGCCCGGCCTGACCTCCACCCCCGACTGCGGTCCGATCCGCGAGCGCATCGCCCCCGGCGACTACACCGCCGTGGCCAAGCTCGGCGAGATCACCAGCGACCCCGCCCCGTTCAAGGTCGTCGCCGAGTAGTCAGCCGGAGCGCTTGCCGCGCACCAGCTTCAACGCGTCCTTGAGCGTGGCCACCTCGGTCGCCTTCACGCCCTTGGGCAGCGGACCCGGGTCGGGCGGGACCAGCGCGCGGTCGAACCCCAGCCGGGCGGCCTCGGCCAGCCTCCGGCCCACGCCGTTGACCCGGCGGATCTCCCCGGCCAGCCCCACCTCGCCGACGAGCACCAGGTTCGGCGGCAGCGGACGGCCGGTCTGCGAGGAGGCGACCGCCATCGCGATCGCCAGGTCCGCCGCGGGCTCGCCGATCTTGGTGCCGCCGACCGTCGCGGCGAACACGTCGTGCGAGCCGGTCGAGATGTGCCCGTGCTTGCCCAGCACCGCCAGCATCATCGACACCCGCGCCGAGTCCAGCCCGCTCACCGAGCGGCGCGGCATCGCCATCTCGGTCTTCATGGTCAGCGCCTGGACCTCGACCAGCAGCGGCCGCTTGCCCTCGACCATGACCGTCACCGCGGTCCCGTCGACCGCGGTCTCCTGCCGGTTGATGAACAGCCCGGACGGGTCGGGGACCTCGGCGATCCCGTCGTCCTGCTGCTCGAAGCAGCCGACCTCGTCGGCCGGGCCGAAGCGGTTCTTCACCCCGCGCAGCATCCGCAGCGAGGAGTGCCGGTCGCCCTCGAACTGCAGCACCACGTCCACCAGGTGCTCGAGCACCCGCGGGCCGGCCACCGCGCCGTCCTTGGTGACGTGGCCGACCAGCACCACCGGCAGCCCGCGCTCCTTGGCCAGCGCCACCAGCGCCGTGGTCACCGCGCGCACCTGGGTCACGCCGCCCGGCGTGCCCTCGGCCTCGGCGGACTGCACGGTCTGCACCGAGTCCACGATGAGCAGCCCGGGCTTGACCGCGTCGACGTGCCCGAACACCGCCGAGAGGTCGCTCTCGGCGCCGAGGAACAGCTCGGGGTGCACCGAGTCGGTGCGCTCGGCGCGCAGCCGCACCTGCCCCGCCGACTCCTCGCCGGTGACGTAGAGCGAGGGGCCCGGCGGTTCGCCCGAGGCCCAGCGGTGCGCGACCTCGAGCAGGAGTGTGGACTTGCCCACACCTGGTTCGCCGGCCAGCAGCACCACCGCGCCGGGCACGATCCCGCCGCCGAGCACCCGGTCCAGCTCGCCGATGCCGGTGGACACCGAGCGCGCCGAGTCCAGGTCGACCTCGGCGATCGGGCGCGCGGGCGTCGACGGGGCGCCTGCGGAGACCTTGGCCAGCGCCGGGCGGGCCGGGGCGGTCTCGTCGATCGTGCCCCAGGCCTGGCAGGAGGGGCAGCGACCGACCCACTTGGCGACCTCGTGGCCGCAATCGGCGCAGCGGTAGGCGGGGCGGGGAGATCGGGTCTTGGAGGCCACGCGGCGAGGCTAGACGCCGTCCCCGACGATCACCGGCTCCGGTCCTCCCGACACACCGAGGCCCCGGACCGCGACCTGCGATCCGGGGCCTCGCGCGAGGTGTGATCGGCCGCCCGGGGCGGCGACCGGGGGCGTCAGTGCCCGGCGCTCTCGCCCTCGGCCGGCGGGTTGCCGTGCTCGGGGCGCGGGTTGTGGTCCTTGCCGAGCGGGACCTGGACGGTGACCTGGCCCGCCTTCTCGAAGGTGAAGGTGACCGGGACGGTCACGCCCGCGCCGACCTGCTGCTTGAGGCCCTGCAGGGTGATCTTCACCGTGCGGGCGTCCTCGCCGGGGTCGAGCTGCTCGTTCCCGCCGAGCGCGTGCAGCGCGGAGTTGGTGGGCAGGCTGGTCTCGCCGCTCACCGTCGCCGAGGCCGCGTAGGGGCTGGCGACCGAGACGAGCCGGTCGTCCGGGCCCTGGTTGGCCAGCACCAGCTCCATCGGTGCCGACGCGCCGGCCGGGTAGAAGGAGGCGTCGGACGGGAAGGTCAGGGTAGCGTCGCGCACGGCGACGTCCTTCACGTCGCCGCTGCCGCCGTTGACGGCGGCGACCTGGGTGTCGGTCTCGGTCACCTGACCGGCACTGCACCCTGCGAGGGCGACGACGGCGCCGAGCCCGAGTGCGGCCGGGATCAACCGCAGGCGGACGGCCTTGAGGTGCTGAGGGCGGCTCACGGTTGCAGCGTCCTTCCTGATTGCCGGACAACCACGTGGAGCTTAATCCCCTCCCCCGGAGGCGCGCTCCAGGGGCTAGCCCAACTACTCATCGCGGGCCTGGCGGGCCGCCCAGCGAGGTCGTCCATTAAGGACGGTTTCACAGGGACGAAGGGCTCCGTCTTGCACGTCCGGGTGCTTCTTGTCAAGTCCTGTCCACGGGCTGACCTGCGAAGATGTTTGCAGAGGTGGTCGCTGCCCGGTTGCCCTCCCGTGCTAAAGTGGGCCTAGCGAAAGGGGCAGAGGACACATGGTTTTCAAGGTCGGAGAGACCGTCGTCTACCCGCATCACGGTGCCGCGCTCATCGAAGCAATCGAGACTCGTGTGATCAAGGGCGAGGAGAAGCAGTACCTCGTCCTGAAGGTCGCGCAGGGCGACCTGACGGTGCGCGTTCCCGCGGACAACGCCGAGATCGTCGGCGTTCGGGACGTCGTCGGGCAGGAGGGACTCGATCACGTCTTCGACGTGCTGCGGACCCCGCACACCGAGGAGCCCACGAACTGGTCTCGTCGGTACAAGGCCAACCTGGAGAAGCTCGCCTCCGGCGATGTGAACAAGGTGGCCGAAGTGGTGCGCGACCTCTGGCGACGCGAGAAGGATCGTGGCCTGTCCGCAGGCGAGAAGCGAATGCTGGCGAAAGCCCGTCAGATCCTGGTCAGCGAGCTGGCCCTGGCGGAGGGCACTGACGAGGGCAAAGCGGAAACGCTGCTGGACGAAGTCCTCGCGACCGCGGTCTGACATCGGGAAACGAGTGTGAGCGTTGTCGCGCTGGTCCCAGCGGCCGGCCGCGGGGTCCGCTTGGGCGCGGGACGGCCCAAGGCGCTGGTCCCCGTCAACGGTGAGTCATTGCTGCTGCGCGCGACCCGGGGCCTGCTCTCCTCGGGTCGCGTTCAGCGCGTCGTGGTGGCCGCACCGCCCGACCAGGTCGAGCTCGTGACCGCCGAGCTCGCCGAGCTCCCCGCCGCGCACGTGGTGCCCGGCGGTGCCGAGCGGACCGACTCGGTGCGGCTGGCCCTCGACGCGGTGCCCGAGCTGGCCCCGGACGCCCGCGTGGTGCTGGTGCACGACGCGGCGCGCGCCTTCACCCCGGCCTCGGTGATCCGCGGCGTGGTCGAGGCCGTGGAGGACGGTGCGCCCGCCGTGATCCCGGTGCTGCCGGTGTCCGACACGGTCAAGGAGGTCGACGAGGCGGGCGACGTCGTCGCCACGGTCGACCGCTCCCGGCTGCGCGCGGTGCAGACGCCGCAGGGCTTCGCCATCGACGTGCTGCGCCAGGCCTACGCCGAGGCCGGCGACATCGCGACCGACGACGCGGGCCTGGTCGAGCGGATCGGCGGCAAGGTGCGCACCGTGGAGGGGCACCCGGACGCCCTGAAGATCACCACGGCCTTCGACCTGGCCGTGGCCGAGTCCGTGCTCGCCCGGTCCTGAACAGCTGGAGAACTCGACTTTGTCCGAACGACTGCCCTTCGTCGGCCAGGGTGTGGACGTGCACCCGGTGCGCGCCGGTCGGGACTGCTGGATCGCCGGGCTGCGCTGGCCGGAGGCCGACGGCTGCGCCGGGCACTCCGACGGCGACGTCGCCGCGCACGCGCTGTGCGACGCGCTGCTGTCGGCGGCGGGCCTCGGCGACCTGGGCGCGGTGTTCGGCACCGACGACGACCGCTGGGCGGGTGCGCGCGGTGCGGAGTTCCTGGCCGAGGTGCGCTCCCGGATCACCGCCGAGGGCCACCGCATCGGCAACGCCGCGGTGCAGGTGATCGGCAACGCCCCGCGCATCGGCAAGCGCCGCGAGGAGGCCGAGCGGGTGCTCGGCGAGGCCGTCGGCGCGCCGGTCTCGGTCTCCGGCACCACCTCCGACGGCCTGGGGCTGACCGGCCGCGGCGAGGGCGTCGCGGCGATCGCCACCGCGCTGGTTTTCCGCTGAGTAACGGCGCGCTACCCGTGCGTGACGACTGAGCGGAGTCCGGGAAAACTCAGGGCTCGCACCCTTATGGTCCGGGACGCTCGCGCGCGATGCTCGAATCATGGTGATCGAGCGGAACCGGTGGGTGCGTCGGTTTCTCGTCGCGCAACCGGCACTGATCTGGCCCCTGTCCTTCGTCCTGTGGTCCACCGGCGACGATCTCGCCCTGGCCGCGGCGGTGCTGCTGCTGTGGATCAGCGCCGCGATCACCGTCGCGGCGATCCTGCGGCCCATGCACACCGGCTCCCGGCCCTTCGAGGACCAGCGAACCCCCTGCCGCTGACGCGCCGTCGCGCCGTCCGCGTGCCGTACCGTGTAGGAGTGACTGTGCGATCGGTGATCTTCGACTTCTCCGGCACCCTGTTCCGCCTCGAGGAGGACGAGTCCTGGTTCGGCGACCTCACCGACCGCGGCGGGCGCCCGTTCGACCTCGCCGAGCAGGCCGAGGTGATGCGCCGCATGACCGCCCCCAGCGGGCAGGTCGTCGAGCTCGGCGCCGAGTACGTCGACGCCTGGGAGAACCGCGACCTGGACCCGGTCGAGCACCGCAAGGTCTACCTGGAGGTGCTGCGCAGCTCCGGCGTCCCGGGCGACCAGGCCGCAGCGCTGTACGCGCGCCTGATCGACCCGGACCAGTGGACCCCGTACCCGGACACCGCCGAGGTGCTGCGCAGGCTGCACGAGGCGGACTACCGGATCGGCGTGATCAGCAACATCGCCTTCGACATCCGGCCGGCCTTCGAACGCGCGGGGATCACCCGATACGTCGAAGTCTTCACGCTGTCGTACCTCGAAGGGGTGATCAAGCCGGATCCGAAGATCTTCCTGCGGACCTGCGAGCGCCTCGGCGTCGCCCCTGAGGAGGCCCTGATGGTCGGCGACAGCCGGGAGGCCGACGGCGGTGCGGACGCCGTGGGATGCCAGGTCGCGATCGTCGACCCGCTGCCCACCGCCCAGCGCCCGACCGGACTGCTCGACGCGGTGGGCCACCTGCTGAACCCGACAACCCTGTCGTGATTGGGGCACCACCGGTGCCCGTACCATCGGGGTCGTGAGCCTGCACCTGCATGACACCGCGACCCGGACGACTCGAGAGTTCCACCCGCGCATCGGCGGAGTGGCCTCGATCTACGTCTGCGGCGCCACGGTGCAGGGAGTGCCGCACGTCGGGCACGTCCGCAGCGGGCTGAACTTCGACGTGCTGCGCCGCTGGATGCAGCACTCCGGCTACGACGTGCGCCTGGTCCGCAACGTCACCGACATCGACGACAAGATCCTCGCCAAGGCCGACGAGGCGAACCGGCCCTGGTGGGAGTGGGCGGCCACCCACGAGCGGGCCTTCGAGTCGGCCTACGACCGGCTGGGCTGCCTGCCGCCCTCGGTGCTGCCGCGCGCCACCGGCCACATCACGCAGATGGTCGAGCTGATCCAGCGGCTGATCGACAAGGGCCACGCCTACCCGGCGGGCGGGGACGTCTACTTCGACGTCAACTCCTACGCCGACCAGTACGGCCGCCTGTCCGGCCAGCGCCTCGACGAGGTGCAGCAGGGCGAGGCCACCACCGGCGGCAAGCGCGACCCGCGGGACTTCACGCTGTGGAAGGCCGCCAAGCCGGGCGAGCCGAGCTGGCCGACCCCGTGGGGCCAGGGCAGGCCGGGCTGGCACCTGGAGTGCTCGGCGATGGCCACCTACTACCTGGGCGGCGAGTTCGACATCCACGGCGGCGGGCTGGACCTGGTCTTCCCGCACCACGAGAACGAGCTCGCGCAGTCCAACGCCGCCGGGGACGGCTTCGCCCAGTACTGGATGCACAACGCCTGGGTGACCATGAGCGGCGAGAAGATGTCGAAGTCGCTGGGCAACGTGCTGGCGATCCCGGCGGTGCTGCAGCGCGCCCGCGCCGTCGAGGTGCGCTACTACCTGGTCACCCCGCACTACCGCTCCACCATCGAGTTCTCCGACGAGGGCCTGCACGAGGCCGCCGCGGCCTACGGCCGGATCGAGAACTTCGTCGGCAAGGTCGCCGACCGCACCGGATCGGTGCCGATGGGCGAGGTCGCGCCGGAGTTCGCCGCGGCGCTCGACGACGACCTGGGCACCCCGCAGGCGATCGCGGCGGTGCACGCCGCGGTCCGCGAGGGCAACGCGGCGCTGGACCGCGGCGACGACGAGACCGCGCGCACCGCGGCGGCCTCGGTGCGGACGATGACCGACGTGCTCGGTCTGGACCCGCTGTCCGAGCAGTGGGCGCAGGACTCGGGCAACGCCGCGCACGACGCTCTCGGCGAGGTCGTGCAGCTGGTGCTCGAGCAGCGCCAGAAGGCGCGCGCCGAGCGCGATTTCGCCACCGCCGACCTGCTGCGCGATCGGCTGCAGGCGGGCGGCATCGCCGTCGAGGACACCCCCGACGGCCCGACTTGGACACTGAAAGACGGGTAAGACGTGGCCGGCAACGACAAGCGCCGCGGTGGCGTGCGCAAGTCCAACAAGAAGGGCATGGTCGTCGGCTCCGGCGGGCAGCGGCGCCGCGGCCTGCAGGGCAAGGGCCCGACGCCGAAGGCGGAGAACCGGGTCGCCCATCCCGCGAAGAAGAAGGCCGACGCGCGCGCGAAGGCCGAGCAGCAGCGCGCCAAGCGCCAGCAGGCGGCGGAGAACTCGCCGGAGCTGGTCGCCGGGCGCAACCCGGTGGTGGAGTGCGTCCGCGCCGGGGTGCCCGCCACCGGCCTGTACGTGGCGCAGGGCATCGACATCGACGACCGGGTGGAGGAAGCGGTCCGCGAGGCCAAGCTCCGCGGCGTGCCGGTGGTCGACGTGCCGCGCACCGAGCTGGACCGGATGACCAGCAACGCGCTGCACCAGGGCGTGGCGCTGCAGGTGCCGCCGTTCGAGTACGGGCACCCGGAGGAGGTGCTGCGCACCGCGGTCGACACCGGCCTGCCGCCGCTGATCGTGGCGCTGGACGGGGTGACCGACCCGCGCAACCTGGGTGCGGTGATCCGCTCGGCGGCCGCGTTCGGCGCGCACGGCGTGATCGTGCCGCAGCGCCGCAGCGCCGGCATCACCGCGGTCGCCTGGCGCACCAGCGCGGGCACGGCGGCGCAGCTGCCCGTGGCCAAGGCGGTCAACCTCACCCGCACGCTCAAGGACTTCAAGCAGGAAGGCCTGATGGTCGTCGGCCTGGACGCCGACGCCGACATCACCTCCGACGACCTGGACCTGGCCACCGGACCCCTGGTGGTCGTGGTCGGCTCGGAGGGGCGCGGCCTGTCCCGCCTGGTCCGGGAAACCTGCGACCAGACGGTGTCCATCCCGATGGCCACCGGCGTGGAGTCGCTGAACGCCTCGGTGGCCGCGGGCGTCGTGCTCTCCGAGGTGGCTCGCCGCAGGCGCGTCCGCTGACCCGCTCCGCCCCCGGTTCCCGCCGGGGGCGTTCGCGCATTTCGGGCACCCGTCGAGGGCGGCTCGGTTAGGCTCCTGCGGTAACCCGCACGGGGGAGGCGTGGGCCTCCCGCACCCCGAGGCCCCGATGTCGTTCGCTTCTCCGCTGTTCCTCTGGTACTTCCTGCCGCTGCTGCTGGTGGCGGTGCTGGTCGCACCGCGCGGAGCGCGCAACGCGGTGGTCGCGGTCGGCAGCCTGCTGTTCTACGCCAGCGGCGCAGGCGGCACGACCTTGCTGCTGCTGGCCTGCATCGCGGTCAACTACGTCGCCGGGCCTCGGTTGGAGCCGAGCGAGTGGCCTGCCGAGCGGGTGCGGCAGAAGTGGCTGCTCGCGGGCGTGATCGGCTTCGACCTGGCGATCCTGCTGGTGTGGAAGTACGCGGGCTTCGCCACCGAGCAGCTGCGGGTGCTGGCGAGCTGGTTCGGCGGCGACTTCCCGGTGCTGCACCTGGCGCTGCCGATCGGGATCTCGTTCTACACCTTCCACCACATCTCCTACGTGGTGGACATCCACCGCGGCGAGCGCCCGGCGCTGCGCAGCCCGGTGGCCTTCGCGACCTACATCTCGATGTTCCCGCAGCTGGTCGCCGGTCCGATCGTGCGCTACCGGGAGATCGCCGACCAGCTGCCGCAGCGGCGCGAGCACCGGCTGGACGACATCGCCGCGGGCTTGCCGAGGTTCGCGTGGGGCCTGACGAAGAAGGTCGTCATCGCGGACACGCTGGCGCCGATGGTGGACGCCTGCTTCGCCACGCCGAGCGAGGAGATGACCTTCGCGGTCGCGTGGCTGGGTGCGATCGGCTACGCGATGCAGCTGTACTTCGACTTCTCGGGGTACTCCGACATGGCGATCGGCCTGGCGCGGATGCTGGGTTTCCGGCTGCCGGAGAACTTCGCCCGGCCGTACTCCTCGGTGACCATCACCGAGTTCTGGCGCCGCTGGCACATGTCGCTGTCCCGCTGGTTCCGCGACTACGTCTACATCCCGCTGGGCGGCAACCGCCGGGGCACGGCCACGACCTACCGCAACCTGCTGATCATCTTCGTGCTGACCGGGTTCTGGCACGGCGCGGCGTGGACCTTCCTGATCTGGGGCCTGTTCCACGGCGCGCTGCTGGTCGTCGAGCGCCGCTTCGGCTGGGCGGCGGCCCCGGAAGACAAGGTGGCCCGCGTCGCCCGCCGCGCGGCGACGCTGCTGCTGGTCGTGGTGGGCTGGGTGTTCTTCCGCTCGCCGGACGTGGCCACCGCCCTGACGATCCTCGGCCACATGCTGGTCCCGGACCTCGACGGCCTCACCGAGGTCGTCGCCGCCTCGGTCACCAACCAGCGCGCGGTGTTCCTGCTGGTGGCGCTGGTGGTGGTCGTCCTCCCGGCCAACGCGGGCACCGGCCCGCTCCTCGAAGCGGTCCGCACCCGCCAGGCCTACGCGCTGCGCGCCGCGGTCCTCACCGCCGGTCTCGCCTACTCCGGCCTCCTGGTGGCCACGGGCTCCTTCAGCCCCTTCCTCTACTACCAGTTCTAGGCGCGGGCGTCCGCTCCGCCTGCTGCCAGTTCCAGGGCGACGGATTCGGGTCGTCCTTCCGCTCAACTCGCGAGAACTGCTCACATTTTTGGCAGGCGAAAAATCCAACTCGGACGAATCTAATCATATTGTGTGACACTGCCGATTTGGCGGAAGTCGGCAAAGCGCTGATGAATCGCGATGCGTATTCACGATCTCTCTCCGCGGCCCTCTGTACTGCGGAAACGCCGACGGAACGAGGGCTGCGCCCTTCTCGTTCAGGGGTCGGTGCTGCTCGAGTCGCGCCATCGGCGTCGAATTCCTCGTGATATCCGTACGCCGTGGTCATTTCAGAATTGACGCCCGCGTCCGGCAATATCGCTGATTCCGGTTCTGCTCCGGTTCCTCGGCGACGTCGAGGGGTGCGCTGGTTGTGCGCCTTGGCGGCGCTGACGGTGCTGCTGGGCGTCGCCGTGCCGTTCGCACCGGTGATGGCCTCGGAGTCAGTTCTGAGCTGGCCGCGCGAGGGGCGTGCGCCGGCTTCCACCGCGCTGCCGCTGAACCCGCCGCGACCGCTGTCGCTGGAGGCGACGGTGCCGTGTTCGGCGCTGCGCGCGGTCGGCACGGGCGCCGTGCTGCGCACCGTTCCCGCGCACGTGAACCCGGCCGGCGGACTCGTGGTGCGCGCCGACTCGGGACGGGTCGCGGTGAGCGCGGACGGCCGAACCGCCCTGGACGAACCGATTCCGGCGACGGGAGACTGCGCGTACCGGATCAGCGCCGGTGCCGATGGCCTCCGCGTCGCGCCCGACGCCGCACCACCGATCGTGCTGCCCGACGTCGCGGTGCCGGAGGTGTCCGCGCTGATCACCGATGCCGAAGGGCGGGCTGCCGAAGCCGGTCTCGCGGTTCAGGTGCGCACCGACGACCGGTACGCCTCGCAGCCGAGCACCCTGAAGCTGCTGCTGCTGGTGCTGCACGGGATTTCCCTGGCGATCACTCTGCTGCTGGCCGCGCGGCTGTGGCGCGGGTCGGGTCGAGGGCTGCGGTGGCCGAGGCCGGGCTGGGCCGACGCGCTGGTCGCGGGCGTCGCGGCGTCGTGGGTCGTCCTCGGCCCGCTCCAGTACGACGACGCGTGGTACGCGCTCATGGCGCGCAACGCCTCCGAAGCCGGTTACATCGGCAACTACGTCTACATGTTCAACGTGACCGAGAACCCGTTCGTGCTCGGCCAGTACTTGATGCAGTTCTGGGGGTGGCTCGGCGGGTTCTCGTTGTGGTGGCTGCGATTGCTGCCGCTGCTGTACGGGTTGTTCGCGTGGACGATGCTGCGCTGCCTGCTCGCCGCGGTGCTCGGACGGACAGCTCGCTCCCCGTGGGTGCCGTGGGCGCTTGCCTCGGCCTTCCTGGTGTGGTGGTTGCCCTACGGCATGACCTTGCGCCCCGAACCCCTGATCATGTGCCTGGGCGCTGCGGCCATGCTGCTGGCCGAGGTGGCGCGGCGGCGGCGCAGCGTCGCCGCGGCGGTCGCCGCCACCGTCGTCGCGGTGTTGGCCGTGAGCTGTTCGCCCTCGGGGTTGGTGGCGTGGGCACCGCTCGTGCTCGGCCTGCCGTGGCTGTGGCGCTGGATGCGGGAGCAGAGCGCGCTCGCGCGCGCGGCCGCCGTGCTCACGCTCGCCGCCGCGGGAACGGCGCTCGTACCGGTCGGCTTCGCGGACGCCTCCTTCGGTGACGTCGTCGAGGCCACCAAGGTGCACCGCTGGTACTACGCGTCGTTCTCCTGGTACGAGGAGTGGCGGCACCTCAGCACCCTGATGGCCGCGCCGTGGGCGCTGCGCCTGCCGCTGCTGCTGACGCTGGGCGTGGGGCTGTTGGTGGCTCTCGGACGAGGGCGCCGGTGCGCGCCGGGCACGATCTGGTGGTTGACGCTCACCAGCGCGGTCATCACCGCTCTCGCTCTGGCCCTGCTGGCGTTGAGCCCCACGAAGTGGGTCCTGCACTTCGGCGCTGCTTCCGCTCCGGCGATCGTGCTGCTCGCGATGGCGCTGCTGCGCTCACCGCTGCCGCGGGGGACCGGTGTCGTCGCAGGCATCACCGGCACCGGCGTGCTGATCGCGCTCGCGGTGGCCGGTTTCGCCGGTCCGAACTCGTGGAAGCCCTACAGCGACCGCGGGCAACCGTTCGGCAACCACGTGGACCCGGCTCCGTCGAAGGTCGAGCTGGAGCAACTCGCCCCGCACATCGGCGACGTGTTCCTGCGCGACATCGCCCTCTGGATCGGGCTCGCGGCGCTGATCGCCGGCATCGGCCTGTGGCGCCGCAAGAACCACCGCGGCGTGCTGCTGCGTCCCGAACGCGGTGTGCTGGCCGCTGCCTCGATGATCCTCGTGGTCGGCGTGGTCGCGGTCTTCGTCCACGCCCCGGTCCGCCAGTGGCCGGGCTGGACGGTCGCCTCGGGCGGTCTGCACGCGGTCCGGGACGGGCGGACCGCCGGGCTGGCCGACCACGTGAGGGTCCTCGACGATGCCGCTGCGCCACTCGCACCGCCGACCGGAGAGCCGCACCTGACCGGAGACTTCGCCGACGCCTCAGCGCATCCGTCCCCCGTGCCCCCTCCGGGGCCCGGTCCCGTCTGGCACACCAGCACCCCGGAAGCCGCCGGCACCGGAACCCTGAGCACGGGCTGGTACCCGGTTCCGCCGAGCGGCGACGGTACGCACATCACCGTGCCCGTGCTCGGTGACGACGTCGCGGCGCACCGGTTGCTGGTGCAGGCCGAAACACCGCGCGGTGTGGTCGACCTGCCGCTGGAACCGGATCCCGCGCTCGGCAGCAGTCATTGGCAGGAACTCGCGGTCGCGCTGCCCGACCGCGACATCCGCGCGGTTCGCGTGGTCGCCGAACAGCGGGCCGCCGCGTGGATGGCCGTCGGGGGACCGCGTCTCACCGATTGGCGGCCGGTGACCAGCGTCACCGACGGTGAGCAGGTTTTCGCCGATCAGCTCTCCGCGCCCCTCTGGCCGAACGTGGACCACGCTGAGATCAGCAACGGCATGGTTCGCCCGGCCGGGGTCAGGCTCCTGGCGGCGGAGAACATCGATCCCGGCGTCCTGAACAACCACTCGTTCCGCGCGTGGGGTGGCACGCGGGGCAGCATCGGTCACGCAGCGACGTTCGTGCGGATGACCGCGGACCTGCCGGGTGGACCGCCCACCGCGCCGTGGGGAAGCGTCGAACGCGTCGTCTACGAGCACCCGCCGGCGCAGGTCGACCTGACCGAGCAGCACCGCGCGCGCTCCGGCTGGGAGCGCCTGCCCACGCTGGCCGGGGAGAGCTACATCGGCCGACCGTTCACCGGCTGAGCTGAACCGCGCTCGTTCCGGCGGCCGGTGCGAACCGGTCCCCGCTGGTACGTTCCGCGCTCGGCGCGCAAGTGCTCCAGGAGGACGGTTGGCTTCGAGATCGACGAGCGAGGCTGGAGATGTGACGGGCCAGCGCGGGTTCTTCACGCAGGCGTTGCGGTTCGGGCTCGTCGGGATCGGCGGGGCGATCGTGGACTACGGCAGCCTCCGCGCGCTGCTCGTGCTCGGCACGTGGCCGGACCTCGCCCGCGTGCTCAGCTTCGTCGTCGGCAGCACCGCCGTGTACCTGGTCAACCGCCGCTGGACCTTCACCTCGCGGCGCAACGCTCCCGAGGTCGTCCGGCTGGCTGTCGTGCTGGTGATCACCTTCGGCCTGGTCGCGGGCGTCAACTCGCTGTGCCTGCGGGTGCTGCCCGATTCGGCCTGGCGGATCACCCTGGCCTGGGCGATCTCGCAGGCGGTCGCGACGACCTTCAACTTCCTCGCCCAGCGCACCTTCGTCTTCCGCCGCCCGTCGAACCCGTAGCCGGCGCGAACCGCGGAGATCCCGGCGCTTCCTCGTCGAACCGCAGGTGGGGCGGGTCCTCGGGTGGATATCGTGGGGCGGTGAGATCGCCCGGACTGCCTCCCGTGCACGAGGCCTGGTTGCCGCGGGAGCACCCGCTGCACCGACCGCGGCACGGTCGCAGGCAGCTGGTGGCTCTGGTGTGCGCGCTGGTGTTCTTCAGCGCGCCGCTGTCGAGCTGGTTGTTCGGTGCGCGCCCGGAGCCGGTGGAGAACCGGCCGCTCGCCGAGTTCCCCAGCGTCACCGAGGGCTTCGGCTTCTTCACCGGGCTGGGGGCCTGGGCCACCGATCACCTGCCGTTCCGCGAGCAGGCGGTGCGGGCGGTCGGGGCGATCAGCCGGGAAGTCTTCGGGGAGCCGGCCCCGGTGCACGGCTCGGCGCACGGCTCGCCGATCGGGGCCGGACGGCCCGACCCGGACCCGCCGCTGGACGAGAACCTGTTCCCGCCGGTCGTCGAGGGGCGGGGCGGGTGGCTCTTCCTCGGGCACGACGTGTCCTACCGGTGCGTGCCGAAGCGCGGTCTGGACGAGGTGATCGCCGGGCTGCGCCGCTGGCGGAGCGCGGTGGAGGACTCCGGCCGGGAGTTCCAGCTGATCATCGCGCCGGACAAGTCCACGATGTACCCCGACCGGCTGCCCGCCGACTACGCGGGGGAGGAGTGCTCGACCGCCGAGCGCGCCGAGTTCTGGAACCGCGTTCCGCGCGCCACCGGCGCGATCGACATGCGGGGCCCGCTGCGCGAGGCCGAGCGGCGCGGCGGACGGCCGATCTACCACGACGTCGACACGCACTGGACCCACGAGGGCGGCATCGAGATGGCCCGCCTGCTGGCCGAACGCCTCCGGCCGGGCTCGACCGCGAGCTGGCGGGTGACCCCGTCGCGGACCTACCCGCACAGCGCGGACATCCCCGAACTGCTCGGGCAGCAGCGCACCGTGCCGATCCAGGCCTACGCGCTGGCCCCCGACGGCGGTGCGGACAACACCCGCTTCCGCCCCAGCGACTTCCACGAGCCGCTGCGGCTGCGATCCGACGCGCGGCCCGGCATGAACACCCGGCCGGTGCGGATGGTCGGCGACTCGTTCAGCCAGTTCGCCAGCCCGTACCTCGCGGCCACCAACACCGACATCGCGATCACCCACCCGGACAACCTCGCCCTGGACCCGCGGTCCGCCGGGCGGTTCCTGGCCGAGGGGGAGGTGGTCGCCTTCGAGCTCTCCGAGCGCTTCGTGGCCGGCGGCCGCTACCCGATGCTCGACGCCGAGGTCGCCGAGCAGGTCGGCGAGGTCCTCGCCCAGCACCCGGTGGGGTGACCACGTGCCTTTTTCATCAGAAGTCCCCGCGAGCGGAGCGACGCTCGCGGGGACTTCTGATGAAAGAGGGCTCCGTCAGCGGCGGATCGGCTCGAAGTCCCTGGACGCGATGTAGCTGGGCCGCGGGGACTTCGCCGCGTACGGCTCGACCAGGGTGTTCTCCACGCTGTTGAACACCAGGAAGATGTTCGAGCGCGGGTAGGGCGTGATGTTGTTGCCCGAACCGTGCATCGAGTTGCAGTCGAACCACAGCGCCGAGCCCGCCGGGCCGGTGAACTGCTCGATCCCGTGCTCGTAGGCGAGCTCGGTGATCTCGTCCTCCGGCGGGACGCCGACCTCCTGGGCCTTGAGCGAGGACTTGTAGTTGTCCTCGGGGGTTTCGCCCGCGCAGCTGACGTAGGTGCGGTGCGCGCCGGGCATCAGCATGAGGCCGCCGTTGAACGGGTAGTTGTCCGTGAGGGCGATCGAGGTGCTCACCGCGCGCGGCGCGGGCATGCCGTCCTCGGTGTGCCAGGTCTCGAAGTCCGAGTGCCAGTAGAAGCCGGTGCCGCGGTAGCCGGGCATGTAGTTGATCCGGCTCTGGTGCACGTAGACGTCCGAGCCCAGGACCTGCCGCGCGCGGTCCAGGATCCGCGGGTCGCGGGCCAGCTCGGCGATCAGCGAGCTGGTCTTGTGCACCTCGAAGATGGAGCGGACCTCGTCGGAGGAGCGCTCGACGATCGTGCGCTCGTCGTCGCGCACCGCGGGGTCGCGGCAGAGCCGCTCCAGCTCCTGCCAGTAGGTCTGGACCTCGGCCGGGGAGAGCAGGCCCTCCACGACGTGGAAGCCCTTGGCCTCGTGCGAAGCCAGCTCCTCGCTGGTGGCCGGGCCGGTGGACACGCCGGGCCAGACGGTCGGGTCGGTTCGCTCGATCAGCTCCGAGGTCGCGCCCCGGGACGGGTAGCGGTCCTTGGTCCGCAGATCAGCGACGGTCATAGGGGTGTGCCTCCTTAGCGAATTCCCGCCGGAGCGGTCGATGCCTGGGTGGCACCGCCGCCAGTTCTCGGTTCCTCGTTCCAGAAGCGGCACTCGTCGTGCCCGTGCCCCCGCGAGCGGGGACGATGCCCGACGTGCCGGTGGCGGGCACCCGCAGGAGTACCCGCCACCGGCGTCGAGCAAGCATCGCGAGCGGAGTTGCTCAGTCCTCGACGACCAGCGGGTACACGCCGTTCTCGTCGTGCACCTCGCGGCCGGTCACCGGGGGGTTGAACACGCACACGGTCTTCATCTCGGTCTTCGGGCGGACCTGGTGCTTGTCCGCGTTGTTCAGCACGTAGATGGAGCCGGGCTTGAGCTCGTGCACCTCGCCGGTGGCCTTGTCCTCGACTTCGCCCTCACCCTCGGTGATGAACACCGCTTCGATGTGGTTGGCGTACCAGAAGTCGTTCACGGTGCCCGCGTAGAGGGTGGTCTCGTGGACCGAGAAACCGAGCTTCTCCTTGGCGAGGATGATGCGCTTGCTGCGCCAGTTCTCCGTCTTGATGTCGGCCTCGGTGTCCTCGATCTCCGAGAGGTGGCGGACGATCACGTTTTCCTCCAGTGGAATCTTCCTCGTTGTGCACTGCGCCTCGGGGAACGCCCGAAGTACAGCTTGCCGCAAACGCAGCGCGGGCCGGGAGCGCGAATCGCGCGCGTCGCGCGGATTTCGCACTCCCGACCCCCGGGGTGCGGCCGGATCAGGCCAGGACGGACTTCACCGAGTCGCGGATGACCTGCAGACCCTGCTCCAGCTCCTCGTCGGAGACGGTCAGCGGCGGCATGACCTTGACGACCTCGCTGGAGGGCCCGGAGGTCTCCAGCAGCAGCTTGCGGTCGAAGGCGGCCTTGGAGACCTTGCCCGCCACGTTGCTGTCCTCGAAGCCCAGGCCGCGGGCCAGGCCCCGGCCCTTGGCGATGGCACCGCCGTGCTCCTCGGCGATCTCGGCGAGCACCTGACCGACCCGCTCGCCCTTGGCGAGGGTCGAGCGCTCCAGCGCGTCGTCGCTCCAGTACTGGCGGAAGGCCTCGGCGGCGGTGATGAACGCCGGGCTGTTGCCCCGGAAGGTGCCGTTGTGCTCGCCCGGCTCCCAGACGTCGTGCTCGGGCTTGATCAGCGTGGTGGCCAGCGGCATGCCGTAGCCGCCGATGGACTTCGACAGGCAGACGATGTCCGGCTGGATGCCCGCCTCCTCGAAGGAGAAGAACGGTCCGGTGCGGCCCACGCCCATCTGCACGTCGTCGACGATGAACAGGATGCCGTGCTTCTGGCAGAGGTCGTAGAGGCCGCGCAGCCACTCGGGGCGCGAGGAGTTGATGCCGCCCTCGCCCTGCAGGGTCTCCACGATGACCGCCGCGGGCTCGTTCAGGCCGGAACCGCTGTCCTCCAGCATCCGCTCGAAGTACAGGAAGTCGGGCACCTGGCCGTCGAAGTAGTCGTCGTAGGGCATCGGGGTGGCGTGCACCAGCGGGATGCCCGCGCCGCCGCGCTTCATCGAGTTGCCGGTGACCGACAGCGAGCCCAGCGTCATGCCGTGGAAGGCGTTGGTGAAGCTGATGATCGACTCGCGGCCGGTGATCTTGCGGGCCAGCTTCAGCGCCGACTCGACGGTGTTGGTGCCCGTCGGGCCGGGGAACTGGGTCTTGTAGTTCAGGCCGCGCGGCTGCAGCACCTTCTCGTTGAAGGTCGCCAGGAAGTCGCGTTTCGCCACGGTGGCCTGGTCCAGGCCGTGCGTGACGCCATCGCGCTCGATGTACTCGATGAGCTTCTTCTTCAGCAGCGGGTTGTTGTGCCCGTAGTTGAGGGCACCCGCGCCGGCGAAGAAGTCCAGGTAGGGCGTGCCGTCCTCGTCGTAGAGGTAGCTGCCGAGGGCGCGGTCGAACACCGCGGGCCAAGTTCGGCTGTAGCTGCGGACCTCGGACTCGTAAGTGGCGAAGATGTCGTTCACGAAATCCTCCGTTCGGCCGGTCGGCACGGGTGTGCCCCGGCGCAGGTGAAGAGAGCTCTGGTGCGCATCGGTGCGCGGGCGGGCTATCGGGCAGCGGCCTCGGCGGGAACGTCCGCCGGCTCGAACGGCCCGATGCGGTACAGGTCCTCCCCGAGGTGCGCGTCCGGGAAGAGGTCAGCGGTGAACAGCTCGCTGCTCTCGATGTTCGCCGCGCGCTTGCGCGCGAGCGCGGTGAACAGCTTGATCGAGGCCGAGTTGTCCGGGGTGATCGTCGTCTCCAGGTAGCGGACGCCGCGCGGGCGCACCCGGTCGACCAGGTGGTCGAGCAGGCGGCCTGCCACGCCACCACCGCGCTGGGAGGCGTCGACGGCGATCTGCCACACCACGAGGGTGTCCGGGGCGTCGGGCCGGACGTACCCGGTCACGAACCCCACGACCGCGCCGTCGACGCGCGCCACCGCGGAGGTCTGCGCGAAGTCGCGGCACCACAACAAATATGCGTAGGACGAGTTCACATCCAGCACTGCCGAATCGCGGGTGATTCGGTAGAGCTCAGGGCCGTCCGCGACGACCGGAGCGTCGATCTCCAACCGCCCGGCTGAACCGCTCTTGCCATTTCGATCTTCGTTGTTATGGCTCGGTTTGTCGCCGGTCATGCTTTGCCAACTTAACAGAACATCCGCAGGTCGTCAGGCACTCGCGCCTTTCCTGCGTCATCTACCAGGCGATTCTCGATTTTACACGTGAGAAGCACTACAGAAACGTTGATTTGCGTTCCAGCGGAGTGTTACCAAGCAGATGTGCGCAATTGCCGGACAATTTACGGCATATCCTGACCTGCGGAAACCCCGGAAGATTTGGTGATCCGCGGCGGCGTGCGCAGGAAATCTTCCTGCCGCCTCGCGCTGCCGGATCGGGGGAACGGCGGCGCGGGCGCACCCGATCGGCGGCATTGCCCACCTCGGGTGCGCCCGCGCGTGTCGCGGCGCTCGAGCACCGGTCGCGAACAGGCGTCACACGCCCGCGAGCGAGGAGATCCAGTCGCGGTACTGCGTGATGTTGGTGTAGGCGGTGTTGCTCTGCCGGTCGCTGGTGGAGGCCACGCCCACCTGCTCCTCCCCGGCGAACATCGGCCCGCCGGAGTCGCCGCCCGCGGGGATGCCGTCGCCGTACTGCGCGCACACGGCCTTCCCGCCGCGGTAATCGGTGCAGTCGCCGTCGACGGCGGTGACGGTCACGTCGGCGACCTTGAGGATCTGCGACTGGCATTCGATCTCGGGCCGGTCGGTGCAGGTCGCGCCCCAGCCGTAGGTCTGCACGGTGTCACCGGTGCTGACCGCCCCGGGGTCGCCCAGCGGGGCGTACTCGGTCTGCACCGCGTGGTCGATCTTGACCAGGGCCAGGTCGGCGCTGTCGTGGATGTGCACCTCGCCGGGCACGGCGTTGGCGCGCTCGCCCTTGGTCTGGTCGACGTCGCCGATGTTGAAGCTCAGGCCGTTGCCGTCGGTGGCGTCGGCGACGCAGTGCTGCGCGGTGAGCACCCACTCCGGCGCGATGATCGAGGCCGAGCAGGTCTGCTGGTCGTCGACGAACAGGCGCGCCGCCCACGGCGCGCTGTCCACCTCCCGACCGTCGATGATCGTCGGGGAGACGTCCTGCGGGGAGGCGCCCTGGTCGGGGCTCGCCGGGGCGGCCGCGGCGGGCGCCGCCGCGACGGCCCCGGCCACGAGCAGGCCGGCGGCGAGGCCGGTGAGGTTGCGGACGAGCGACACGTTGCTTCTCCTTCGGTTTGGCGAGCGAAACCGAAATCGAGACTTCCCCGCCCGCGACGAGCGGGTCCATCGGCTGAGCACAACTCGCCAACCGCTGGGAATTGCCGGAACCGCGTTTCCGCCGATCGCGGGGAGGCCGCGGGTGGGATCTGTGGAATTTCGCGGAATTGGCTGCGGCGCCTGGTGACTCGGGACCGCGCCGGGTGCCCGTGCCGCCGCTCGCGCCGGATCGCTGCCGCCCGGTGCGGTCGATCAGCGGTGGTCCGGGTGCAGCTCCAGGGTCATGAAGGCGCTGTTGGGGTCCTGCCGGTACTCGGCGAAGGGTTCGCAGAACGAGAAGCCGTGCTTGAGGTAGAGCCGCCTGGCCGGCTCGAAGAATTCGCCGGATCCCGTTTCGAGGCTGAGCCGGGAATACCCCATGAGCTTCGACTCGCCGATGATGTGCAGCAGGATCTGCGAGGCGATTCCGCGCTTCTGGTGGGAAGGCGCGGTCCGCATGGATTTGATCTCCGCGTGGTCGAGGTCGATTTCCTTGATCGCCCCGCAGCCGACGACGGCTCCGTCCTCCCGCGCGGACCAGAACGTAACCCCAGGTCGGCGGAGCGCGCTGAGCTCCAGCGCGTGCGAGCTGCCGGGTGGCGAGATCGACCGCATCTCCGAGAGGTGCCCGTGCAGGAACGCGACGATATCCGGGTCGGAGAGATCATCGACGGCGATTCGCACGCAGCCCCCAGCAATTCGCGTTCAGCTTGCGGTCGCGACCATATAGGGCGCCAGCGGACCGGGTCCACCGCCGGGGTGCCAGGAGTGCGAATTCTCCCCGATTAGCGCAGTTGTCCAAAGTCGGAGCCATTTTCGCTGGTCCCGGTACCAAATTCCGGGGTTGGCCGCTGCGGCGCGCCGGGCGGCCGCGGCCCGCGGAACCGGTCCAGCTGGGCGGTTCAGGACGAAGTGCCCTTTTCCGGCCTCGGGTGGGGGACGATCCTTGCACTGGTGGCACCGAGCTGGGGGTGCGTGATGGGGATGGTCGCCGACGGGAAGCGCTCGATCGCGGGTGCCCTCCTGTGCACGATCGCGATGGCCGCCTCGTTGCTGCTGGTGAGCCCGCCGGAGGCCGCTGCCGCGCCGTCGCTGCCGCCCGGTTTCGTGCTGAACGACCGGCCCAGCGGGCAGGCGGCCTACGACCTCACCGACTTCACCCACCTGCCGGACAACAGCACGATCAGCACCGGCAAGCAGGGCAAGGTCGCCTGGGCCTCGCCCGAGGGGAAGGTCAACCAGCTCGCTTCGCTGCAGGTGGACACCGCGCAGGACCTGGGACTGGTCGGCGTGGCAGCCGCCCCCGACTACGCCACCTCGCGGCACATCTACCTGGTGCGCGCCGTGCCGGACGCGGCGGACGGCCACCTGCTGCGGCTGGCGCGCTGGACCGTGGAGGGCAGCCCGGAGCCGACGCGGATCACCGACGAGCGCGTGATCCTGGAGGCCAGGAGCTTCTCCGACGTGCACGCGATGACCGGGATCATCGCCGCCCGGGACGGAACGCTGTGGGTCTCGATCGGCGACCTGGCCGACTTCCGCTTCACCGACCCCGCCGCCTTCCAGACCTTCAACCTCGACTCCCCGGCGGGCAAGATCCTGCACATCAGCCCGGACGGTCGCGGGGTGGCGAGCAACCCGCACTACTCGTCGGCCAACCCCTCGTCCTGGCGCAGCCGCGTGTACGCCAACGGCTTCCGCAGCCCGTTCCGGCTCTCCCTGGATCCCTCCACCGGAACGCCGATCGTCGGCGACGTCGGCTACGGCGCCTGGGAGGAGGTCGACGTCGTGCGGCCGGGGCAGAACTACAAGTGGCCGTGCTGGGAGGGCGAGCACCCGGCGCCCGGGTACGCCGATCGCGCCGAGTGCCGCAACGTGGCCAACACCCCGCCGGTGTGGGAGTACCGCCACGGCAGCGGGGTCGATCAGGGCAACAGCGTGACCGGCGGCATCGTCTACCAGGGGGAGAGCTACCCGGAGGCCTACCGCGGTGCGTACTTCTTCGGCGACTACAGCGAGAACAAGCTGTGGAGCCTGCGGCTCGACGCGCGGGGCGAGCTGGTGCAGCCCCCGCAGAGCCCGCCGCTGGGCACCGACATCGGCGGGCCGGTCAAGTTCGAGGCCGCGCCCAACGGCGACGTCGTGTTCGCCGACCTGCGCAGCGGATCCCTCCGCAGACTGAGCTACTCCGCGGCCAACAACCCGCCGGTGGCCGAGGCGACGACCACGACCGACCCCGCCACGCGCACCGTCACCTTCGACGGGTCGCGCTCGATCGACTTCGACGGCGACGCCCTCACCTACGAGTGGGACTTCGGCGACGGCGCGACCGCGACCGGGGTCCGCGCCACGCACACCTACGCGCCCGGGGCGGACCGGTTCACCGCGCGGCTGACCGTGCGCGACCCGCTGTCCGCATCGGACACCGTCGAGTTCGTCGTGGCCCCGTCGAACAACTCGCCCGAGCTGGATCTGACCCCGCCCGCGCAGGAGGACTTCGCCGTCGGCGACCCGATCTCGCTCTCGGCGCGCGCCACCGACGCCGAGGACGGGCCGCTCGACGTGACCTGGACCAGTTCGGTGGTGCACTGCGCGGAGGAGACCACCTGCCACGACCACCCCGGGCCCGGCGCGAGCGGTCCCGACCTCGCCGCGGAGTTCACCGCGCACCCGGACTCGCGGATGAGGTTCACCGCCGCGGCCACCGACGCCGAGGGCGTCACCACCACCCGGTCCTACGTCGCCGAGCCGCGCGAGCACCTGCTGACGCTGACCAGCAACGTCCCCGCGGTGCTGCAGATCCCGTCCGAGGGCGGCGCGAGCTCGGCGATGGTGACCGAGGGCGCGCGGCTGGACGTGCTGGCCGCGGAGACGGCCACCGACGGCGGTTCGACCTTCGCGAGATGGGTCGACGGGACGACCGAGCGGTCCAGGTTCATCACGATGGGCGGCGACGACCGCACCCTCACCGCCGAGTACGTCTCGCCCATCCAGCGGCGCTACGACGCCGAGCCGGAGCTGCGCGCGCTGCTGGGCGGGCCGACCGGCCCCGAGGTCGTCGACGGCCCGGTGCACCACCGCAGCTACCAGAACGGCAGGCTGTACTGGAGCGTCGAGACCGGGGTGCACGAGGTGCACGGCGCCAACCTCGGCAAGTTCCTGGAGCTGGGCGGGCACGCGTTCGCCGGCCCGCCGACGACCGACGAGACCAGGACGCCCGACGGCGTCGGCCGCTACAACCACTTCGCCAAGCCGGCCTCGGTCTACTGGACCCCGGACACCGGCGCGCACGGCGTGTGGGGCGACATCCGGGCCCGGTGGGCCGCGCTGGGCTGGGAGAGCGGCCCGATCGGCTATCCGACGACCGACGAGACCACGACGCCCGATCGGGTGGGGCGGTTCAACCACTTCAGCAAGGCGTCCTCGATCTACTGGACGCCGAGCACCGGCGCGCACGGCGTGTGGGGCGCGATCCGCGCGGAGTGGCGGCGGCTGGGCTGGGAGACCGGTCCGATGGGCTATCCGACGACCGACGAGACCGCGACCCCGGACCGGGTCGGCCGCTACAACCACTTCAGCAAGGCGTCCTCGATCTACTGGAGCCCGGGCACCGGGGCGCACGAGGTCTACGGCCGGATCCGCGAGCGGTGGGCGGCCCTGGGCTGGGAGCGCTCGTACCTGGGCTACCCGACCAGCGGGGAGTACTCGGTTCCCGGCGGCAGGCGGAACGACTTCCAGCACGGCTACATCCGCTGGTACGCCTCGAACAACTCGGTGATCGATCGCCGGTACTGAGGTCTTCTCGCCCGGGCGGAGGAGGGCTGCCACGATCGCCCGGCCGGCGCCGTGCGACCTGCTCGGGCATGGCATTCTCGCTGGCGGGACCGCGCTTCGAGCCCGGTAGACTCGGAGCCGCTGAGGGGACTCGAACCCCTGACCATCCGCTTACAAGGCGGGCGCTCTACCAGCTGAGCTACAGCGGCCTGCAACGTCGTGCCAGGACATCGTAAGTGGCTCGCCGGGCAGGCCGACAAGCGCCTGCTGCGTGCGCGCGGTCCGGGGTGATCTGGCCGATGATTGGTCGGCGGGACGGCGGGCGGATCAGCGCACCGTCCACCGTTCGCAGCAGGTCGGTAGCGCGTTCGCGACGAGCGCTCCGATCGGTGATGGAAGCCACACGCGTCGAGTGCAACGGCAGGCTCATGACAGGCGATGCCCGAGAGGAAGACCAGCCACGGCGGCGGCCCGCTCGCGGGTCGCGGCAGGAAGGAAAGACCGCGGTGGGAATCACCCGGCGCGCTCGGGGTGTGCTGCGGCGACGCGAGCAGGAGGAGACGATCGTCCCCGGCTCGCGCAACGCCGTCTTCGGTCCTGCGCTGCCCGACGAGGCGACCGTGCACCTGGTGCTGGACCTGGGCCTGCGCATCGGCGAGGTGCAGATGGCCAGCGGCGCCGGCGCCTCGGACGTGACGGCGACGATCACCGGCGTGGTCAACGCCTACGGTCTGCCGCACTGCGAGGTCGACGTGATCTACACGTCGATCACCGTCTCCTGCTACCGGGGGACCGAGGTGCCGCCGATCACCTCGCTGCGCGTGGTGCGCAACCGCTCGGTGGACTACACGCGGCTGGCCGACGTCGAGGCGCTGCTGCGGCGGATCACCGCCGCCGAGATCACCGCCGCCGAGGCCTACGCGGACCTGGACCGGATCACCACCGCCGCGCACCCGTTCCCGCGCTGGGTGGCCACGCTGTCCTGGGCGGGCATGGCCGCCTCGCTGGCCGTGCTGCTCGGCGGCGGCGAGGACTGGCGGCTGCCGGTGTTCGCGGCGGCCAGCACCGCGCTGGTGGACCGGGTCGGCAGGTTGCTGAACAAGCGCGCGCTGCCGTTCTTCTTCCAGCAGGCCGTGGGCGGGGCGATCGCGACCACCGTGGCGATGGGCGTGTACGCGCTGGGCTGGTTGAGCAGCCCGTCGCTGGCGGTGGCCACGGCCATCATCGTGCTGCTGTCCGGGATGACCGTGGTCGGTTCCATGCAGGACGCGATCACCGGTTACAACGTCACTGCGGCGGGCCGGATCGCCGAGCTCGCGGTGATGTCGGCCGGGCTGATCGCCGGTGTCGTGCTGGCCCTCTACATCTCGCTGCGCATCGGCGGGGAGGGGGTCAGAGGACTCGACGTGCGGGCGTTGGGCAGCGCGCAGGTCAGCGGCGCCGCCGGGCTGACCTTGCTCGTGCAGTGCCTGGCCGGGGCGTCCACCTCGGCCTGCTTCGCGCTGGCCAGCTACGCCCCGCCGCGGCCGCTGGTGATCGCGGGAATCGGCGGCGCGGTGGCCGCGGGCGTGCACTCGGTGCTGACCGTCAGCCTCGCCGTGCACACCGTGCTGGCGGGTGCGGTGGCGACCATGGTGGTGGGCTTCGCCGGCGGCATCGTGGCCCGGCGATTGCGGATCCCCGGTCTGGTCATCGCGGTCTCCGGCGTCGCGCCGCTGCTGCCCGGCCTGTCGACCTACCGCGGCCTGTTCGAGCTCTCGGTGCAGGGCGACACCAAGGGCCTGGCCACGCTGATGCTGGCCATCGCCACCGGGCTCGCGCTCGGCGCCGGCGTGGTGCTGGGCGAGTACCTCGCCTCCCCGGTGCGCACCCGGCTCGGTCGCCTGGAGCGGCGGATGTCCGGCCCGCGGATGTCCGGGCCGGTGCACCCGAGCAAGCGCCGGCTGGACTGAACGGGCGAGGCGAGCCGGTGGTGCGGCGTCCGAATGGCAACGGAGCGTTCAACTTCGCGCGAATTCGCCGTGCCGCGCAGGACGCGCGGGGCGGTTCGGTTGAGTAGCCTCGCAACTACAGGTGGATACCCGTCGGGAGGTTGATCGGTGAGCGTGCCGAACCGAGCGGATTTCGTTGTGGTCGCCAACCGGTTGCCGGTCGATCTGGAGAAGCTCGAGGACGGCACCCAGCGCTGGAAGCACAGCCCCGGCGGGCTGGTCACCGCGCTCGAACCGTTCCTGAGGGCCAGGCGCGGCGCCTGGGTCGGCTGGCCGGGCGTGGCCGACGTCGACGTGGAGCCGTTCACCGACGACGGCATGCAGCTGCACCCGGTCCAGCTGTCCGCGGCCGAGTTCGCCGAGTACTACGAGGGCTTCTCCAACGCCACGCTCTGGCCGCTGTACCACGACGTGGTGGTCCCGCCGGTGTTCGACCGCTCGTGGTGGAACGCCTACCAGCGGGTCAACCGGCGCTTCGCCGAGGCGGCCGCCGAGGTCAGCGCCGAGGGCGCGACCGTGTGGGTGCAGGACTACCAGCTGCAGCTCGTCCCGGCGATGCTGCGCGAGCTGCGCCCCGACCTGCGCATCGGCTTCTTCCTGCACATCCCGTTCCCGCCGGTGGAGCTGTTCATGCAGCTGCCCTGGCGGACCGAGATCGTGCGCGGCCTGCTCGGCGCGGACCTGGTCGGATTCCACCGGCCGGGCGGCGCGCAGAACTTCCTCTGGCTGGCCCGCAGGCTGGCCGGTTTCGAACCCAGCCGCGGCCAGGTGGGCGTGCGGTCGCGCCCGGGCGTGGTGCAGGTCGGCGACCGCCCGGTGCGGGTGGGCGCGTTCCCGATCTCCATCGCCTCCGCAGAGCTGGACAGGACCGCCCGCACCAAGGACATCCAGCAGCGGGTCAAGCGGGTGCGCGAGCAGCTGGGCAACCCGCGCCGGATCCTGCTCGGGGTGGACCGGCTCGACTACACCAAGGGCATCGACGTGCGGTTGCAGGCCATGCACGAGCTGCTGGACGAGGGCAAGATCAAGCCGGAGGACGTGGCGATGATCCAGATCGCCACGCCCAGCCGCGAGCGCGTCGAGCACTACAAGCAGATGCGCGAGGGCATCGAGCGCCAGGTCGGCCGGATCAACGGCGAGTTCGGCCGGGTCGGCCACCCCGCCGTGCACTACCTGCACACCTCGGTGGACAGGAAGGACCTGATCGCCTTCTACGCGGCGGCCGACGTCATGGTCGTGACACCGGTACGCGATGGGATGAATCTCGTCTGCAAGGAGTACGTCGCCTGCCGCTTCGACCTGGGCGGCGCGCTGGTGCTCAGCGAGTTCGCCGGCGCGGCGGCCGAGCTGACGAGCGCGTTCCTGGTGAACCCGCATAATCTGGACGGTGTGAAGGACGCCCTGCTGTCGGCCCTGGAGATCGACGAGGCCGAGGGCCGCCGTAGGATGCGCGCTCTGCGTAGGCAAGTGCTCACGCACGATGTCGACCGCTGGGCGCGGTCGTTCCTGGAGGCGCTGGGCACGCCGCTCGCTGAGCAGTAGCCGGCAGTAACCGGTCCGCAACACGGACGGGCAATGCGTCGGTGATACTGGAGCAACACCGGTCGCCATCTGAACTCACCCCAACGCCGGAGGCGAACCGGATCCTGATGAGACCCGACCCGCTCTTCCAAGGAGTATGGCGTTGACCGCCGAAGCCCTGCCTGCCGAGCTGCGCCGCGTGATCGTGCAGCTCGCGCGGACACCTCGACTTCTGGTCGCCTGCGACTACGACGGCACGCTCGCGCCGATCGTGGCTGACCCGACCCAGGCCAAACCGCTGCCCGAATCGGTGCACGCGCTGCGGTCCTTGGCCGACCTGCCCGCCACCACGACCGCGGTCATCTCCGGCCGCGCCCTGCGCGACCTGGCGACCCTCTCCCGCCTGCCCGCCGAGGTGTACCTGGTCGGCAGCCACGGCTCCGAATTCGACGTGGGATTCGTGCACGAACTCGACCCCGAGGCCACCCAGCTGCGCACCGAGCTGCAGGTCGCCCTGCAGGACATCGTGCGCGGCAAGGACGGCGTGACGCTGGAGAACAAGCCGGCCAGCGTCGCCGTGCACGTGCGGCGGGCCGAACCCGAGCTCGCCGAGCGGGTCTTCGAGGCGGTGCGCACCGGGCCGGCCCAGTGGGAAGGGGTGCAGGTCACCGAGGGCAAGGCGGTGATCGAGCTGGCCGTGGTGCAGACCGACAAGGGCAACGCGCTCGACGCGCTGCGCCACCAGGTCGGTGCGACCGCCGCGATCTTCGTCGGCGACGACGTCACCGACGAGAAGGCCTTCGCCCGGCTGACCGGCCCCGATCTGGGGATCAAGGTCGGCGAGGGGGAGACCCTGGCCGACCACCGCATCCCCACCACCGGCGAGGTCGCCACCGTGCTGGCCTTCCTGATGGAGGAGCGGCGCACCTGGCTCTACGGCGAGCAGGCCCCGCCCATCGAGCGGCTGACCATGCTGGCCAACGAGCGCAACGTCGCGCTGCTGACCCCGGACGCGCGGCTGACCTGGATGTGCCACCCGGGCCCGGACTCGGCAGCGGCCTTCGCCGACCTGCTCGGCGGCCCCGGTGCCGGGCACTTCAGCGTCCGCCCGCACAGCGGCGGCAACGGCAACAAGCGCAGCCCGCTGCCGCTGGGGCAGCGCTACGTGCCGAACACGATGACCGTGGAGACCCGCTGGTCGCGGCTGCTGGTCACCGACTACCTGGCGCACGGCACCGACAGCCACCGCACCGACCTGGTGCGCACCATCAGCGGCGGCACCGCCGTCGAGGTCGAGTTCGCGCCCCGGCCGGAGTTCGGGCAGGTGCCGGTGCGGCTCACCCCGGAGGCCGGTGGCCTGCGGGTGCAGGGGACCTCCGAGCCGATGGTGCTGCACTCGCCGGGCGTGGCCTGGGAGGTCACCTCCGACGGGATGCACGAGTCGGCCAGCGCGGTGCTGGAGCTGGCCGAGGGCCAGCCGATCGTGCTGGAACTGCGCACGGGCACCGACGACCTGACCGCGTCCGACGAGCCGGCCCGCCGCGCGGCGACCGAGTCGTACTGGACCGACTGGATGGACCAGCTCGTGCTGCCCGAGGTCGAGCGGGACCTGGTGGCCCGCTCCGCGCTGACCCTGCGCGGGCTCTGCCACGCCGACACCGGCGGCATCATGGCCGCGGCCACCACGTCGTTGCCCGAGGAGATCGGCGGCGTGCGCAACTGGGACTACCGCTACTGCTGGTTGCGCGACGGCGCGATGACCGCGCAAGCGCTGGTCACGCTGGGATCCACCACCGAGGCCGAGTCCTTCCTGGACTGGCTGCACCGGGTGCTGGAGTCCATCCCCGGCCCGGAGCGGCTGCACCCGCTGTACTCGTTGCAGGGCACCGGGCTCGGCCCGGAGGCCGTGATCGACAGCCTGCCCGGCTACGCCGGTTCCCGGCCGGTGCGCGTGGGCAACCTCGCCGACCAGCAGGTCCAGCTGGACGTCTTCGGCCCGGTCGTGGAGCTGATCGCGCACCTGGCCGCGGCCACCGGCTCGATCCGCGACCACGACTGGGATCTGGTCAAGGCGATGGCCGAGGCCGTCGGGCAGCGCTGGTTCGAGCCCGACCACGGCATCTGGGAGGAGCGCGACGTCCCGCGCCACCACGTCTACTCCAAGGTGATGTGCTGGGTGACGCTGGACCGCGCCGTCAAGATCGCCGAGACCTACGGCCGCGAGGTCCAGGACGGCTGGGTGACGCTGCGCGAGCAGATCGCCGAGGACGTGGTGAAGAACGGCTGGCACCCGGACGTGCAGGCGTTCACCACCGCCTACGAGGGGTCCGATCTGGACGCGGCCTCGCTGCACGTGGGGCTCTCCGGGCTGATCGACCCGGCCGACGAGCGGTTCCAGGCAACCGTGACCGCGATCGAGGCCGAGCTGCGCTCGGGGTCCACCGTGTACCGGTACCGGCGCGACGACGGGTTGCCCGGTGATGAGGGCGGCTTCCACCTCTGCGCCGCCTGGCTGATCGAGGCCTACCTGCTCATCGGCCGTCGCACCGAGGCCGAGGAGCTCTTCCAGCAGATCGTGGACACCGCCGGCCCGACCGGCCTGCTGTCCGAGGAGTACGACCCGATCGCCGAGCGCTCCCTGGGCAACCACCCGCAGGCCTACTCGCACCTGGGCCTGATCCGCTGCGCCCAGCTGCTGTCGGCCTAGGAGCCGCTCGGAACGGACGACCTCCGCGCAGAAGTCCCGTCGCGCACCGCGCGGCGGGACTTCTGCGCGAGACGGGCTCGGTCACGTTTCGGTGTTTCGGCCGCACGGGTGATCCACGGCGGATACCCTCGTGCCGAATTCGGACGCAACGGGCGCATTGGGGTGAACGGATTGGACGGGTTGCTGATCCTCGTGATCGTGCTGCTGATCATCGTCGTGGTCGCCGTGGTCATGGGGATGCGGTCGCGCAAGGCCGCGGGCGCGGCGCGCACCGACTCGCCGAAGGACCCGTTCAGCACCGCTGACCAGGACTCGCTGCGCGGCGATCCGCGCGAGCTCAAGGCCGGGGACATCGTCGAGATCCGCGGCACCACCTACACCGTCCGCGGCAGCCTGCGCCTCGACGAGGGCGGCTGGAAGTGGGACGAGCACCTGCTCGACGACTCCAAGGGCGGCCAGCTGTGGCTCAGCGTCGAGGAGGACCCGGACCTGGAGATGGCCACCTGGACCCCGGTCGCCGACGCGCCCGAGCCCGGCCCGAAGACCATCGAGTTCGAGGGCCGCACCTATAGCTCCGAGGAGTCCGGTTCGGCCGAGTTCCGCAGCGAGGCGACCACCGGTCTCGACGAGCGGGGCACCGTTCGCTACCACGACTACGAGGCGTCCGACGGCTCGCTGCTCAGCTTCGAGGCCTACGGGGAGGCCGGTTGGGAGGCCAGCACCGGCACCGAACTCGGCCGCTACGACGTGCTCATCTACCCGACGGCGGACTGATCGATGAAACCCAGGTACTGGTTCCTGGTGGCCGGGCTGGCCGCCGCTCTCGCGCTGGTCATCGCGCTGGTGATGATCTTCTCCACCGGCACGGGCCCGCGCGGCTACGTGCACAACCACTACACCCGCGCGGCGCACCTGGACATCCGCGGCGACGACGACAACCGGGCTTACACCAGCCCCGACCCGGTGACCAGGGTGGTCGCCGACATCACCCGGAAGTGGCGCCCGCAGTCCCAGACCACCGACGCCTCCGGCGTCTACCTGCGCTACTCCGACGACGCGGTGATCGTGCAGCCGCGCCAGCGGGGATCCGTCATCCACGTGATGGACGTCGACGAGGCCTACCGCAGGTACCACGGCCACGTCGGCCACTACTGGGGCTGGATCGGCACTCACGGGGAGAGCTTCCGCGGCCGCGGACCGGGGGCGGGCAAATGAAGATCAAGGGAATCCTCGTCGCCGTCGTGCTCGGCGTGCTGGTCCTCGTGCTGGTGCCGCTGAGCCTGTTCGGCGACTCCGGGTCGACCGGGTTCTCCACCGAGGACACCACCTACTACCGGGAGGGCGGCACCTACGTCGGCTCGCCTGTCCCGGGCTTCACCTCGACCGAGGCGCAGCAGCTCGCCGACCGGCTCGCCGAGGCCGAGCGGCGCAACGGCGGCGTGTGCTTCGGCTGGAGGCTCACCGACGGCGGCGACGGGGACGTGCAGCGCGGCTCCAGCCGCGGCCCGAACGTCCCGGTCGACACCTGCGCGCGCTGGGTGGAGACGCAGGCCTTCGTGGCCTACGACGTGGACCTCGACGCGGCCGACATCGAGGTCGAGGTCTCCCCGGACTTCTCGGCAGAGGCCTCCCAGCTGCCGAGCGAGGAGGACTACGCGGACCTGGGCATCAACGCCGACGCGCTGGTCGCCGACCCGGCCGCCGCGACCGGGCAGGCGGCGATGGCCACGCCGCTGCTGCTGGTGGAGGCGGGCGTGCTGCCGGTTCCGCCCGCGGAGACCGGCCAGTCCGGCGGCGCCCCGTCGCAACCGCTGCCCTCCGGGGACGGCTCGGGGTCGAGCGTCGCGGTGTGGATCTGGTTGGTGCTGCTCGGGATCGTGGCCGCGCTGGCCGCGGTGCTCGGCTTCCGCTCGATGGCCAAGCAGAAGCGCGACACCCCGCCGCCTCCGGGGCCGCCTCCGGGACCGCCACCGCAGGGACCGCCGCCGGGATATCCGCCGCAGGGACCGCCGCCGCAGCAGGGTCCGCCTCCTGGATACCCGCCGCAGGGGCCTCCTCCGGGCCACCCGTGGCAAGGACCGCCTCCGGGACGTCCGCCGCAGGGACCACCGCCTGCCGGACCCACCCGCTGACCGACCACGACACGAGAAGGGCACCACCTTGTTCCAGGAACTGCTCACCGGGCTGCTCGCCGCGGTCGCCTACGGGGTGATCGGCGTGGCGATGATGGCCCTCGGCTACGTCCTCGTCGACATCGCCACCCCCGGCAAGCTGCGCGACCTGATCTGGGTGCACCGCAACCCGAACGCCGCGCTGCTGCTGGTCTCCGGCCTGCTGGGCGTCGGGATCATCCTGACCACCGCCATCGCCGCGAGCGCCGACGACCTGGTCGCCGGGCTCATCGGCACCTTGGCCTACGGCGTCCTCGGCCTGGTGATGATGAGCCTGTCGTTCCTGATCATCGACGCGGTCACCCCGGGGAAGCTGGGCGACGAGCTCTCCGCGCCGAACCTGCACCCGGCCACCTGGGTGTCGGCGAGCGCGCACGTGGTGATCGCCGTGGTGATCGCCGCCGCGATCTGGTGACCGGATCATGGCGGTGAGCGCCGGAACCGCGGCACCCGAGTCCACATCGGACGGCGAAGCGGGCCCCGGTCCCCAGCGGGGCCGGCTGGCCCGCTTCGCCGTGCTGGTGGCGGTTTTCGTCTGCGCGGCCTGCGGCCTGGTCTACGAGCTGGCGCTGGTCGCGCTCGGCAGCTACCTGATCGGCGACACCATCGGGCAGGCCTCGATCGTGCTGTCGCTGATGGTGTTCGCCATGGGCGTCGGCGCGCTGGTCGCCAAACCGCTGCAGCCCTGGGCCGCCGCGTCGTTCGCGGCCATCGAGCTGGTGCTGGCGCTGCTCGGCGGGCTCAGCGTGCTGCTGCTCTACGCGGCCTTCGCCTGGCTGAGCCTGTACCTCCCCGCGCTGATCGCCACCGCGCTGGTGCTCGGGCTGCTGATCGGCGCCGAGATCCCGCTGCTGATGGTGCTGCTGCAGCGGATCCGCAGCCAGGACGCGGGTTCGGCGGTGGCCGACATGTTCGCCGCCGACTACGTGGGCGGTCTGGTCGGCGGGCTGGCCTTCCCGTTCCTGCTGCTGCCGCTGTTCGGCCAGATCCAGGGCGCGCTGGTGGTCGGGATGCTCAACGCCGCGGCCGGCCTGGGACTGGTGCTCACGGTGTTCCGCCGCGAGATGGCGCGGCGGGCGCGGTGGCTGCTGCTGGCCGCGTCGGTGCTGGTCGGCGGAATCCTGGTGGGCGCCTACGCGTTCGCCGACGACTTCGAGGTCACCGCGCGGCAGGCGCTGTACTCGGACCCGGTGGTGCGCGCTGAGCGCTCGCAGTACCAGGACGTGGTGCTCACCGAGAACACGGCGCTGGCGGGCGCGCGGGACACCCGGCTCTACCTCAACGGCGACCTGCAGTTCAGCTCGGTCGACGAGTACCGCTACCACGAGGCGCTGGTGCACCCGGCGATGAAGGGCCCGCGCGGGCGCGTGCTGGTGCTCGGCGGCGGCGACGGCCTGGCCCTGCGGGAGGTCCTGAAGTACCCGGATGTCGAGCACGTCACGCTGGTCGACCTGGACCCCGCGGTGCTGGACCTGGCGCGCACCGATCCGCGGGTGCGGTCGCTGAACGGCGACGCCTTCGCCGACCCGCGGGTGCGCGCCGTCGCCGGTGACGCGTTCAGCTGGTTGCGGGAGAACCGCGCGAAGTTCGACGTGGTGCTGGTGGACATGCCCGACGCGGACTCGACGGCGACCGCCAAGCTCTACTCCTCGGAGTTCTACGGGCTGGTCCGGCACGCGATGACCGACGACGCGCGGGTGGTCGTGCAGTCGGGCTCGCCCTACTTCGCGCCCAAGGCCTACTGGTGCATCGAGTCCACCCTGCGCGCGGCCGGGATGGTCACCACGCCCTACGAGGTCAACGTGCCCAGCTTCGGGGAGTGGGGATTCCACCTGGCCGCGAAGGGCCCCACCGCTCCGCACCCGGAGCTGCCCGCGGACGCACCGCCGCTGCGCAGCCTCGACCAGGCGGCCCTGGACGCCGCAGCGGTCTTCCCGCCGGACCGCGACCGCATCCCCGGCCTGCGGCCCAGCACCCTGATGCACCCCACGATCCTCGACTACGCCAAGGGCGAGTGGGTGAACTACTGAGGACGCCTCTTTTCATCAGAAGTCCCCTGCGAACGCCGTTCGCAGGGGACTTCTGATGAAAAGAGGCTCAGGGCCCGAACCAGAACTCCTCCTTGGAGCGGGGTGGGCCCGAGGTCTCGCCGGTGAGCAGCTGGGTCTCCAGCTGGATGTGCCGGGGCCTGCTGGGTTCTCCGGTCTCCAGCAGCAGGCGGCCCGCGGCGCGGCCCTTCTCCAGCCACGGCTGGCGCACCGTGGTCAGCCCCTGCCGCTCGGCCTCGGGGATGCCGTCGAAGCCGCTGATCGTGAGGTCCTCCGGGACGCGCAGGCCGCGGTTGCGGGCCTCGCGCAGCGCACCGAGCGCCAGGATGTCCGAGGTGCACACCACCGCGGTGATCTCCGGGTCCATCTCCAGCAGCTGGGCGGCCGCGGACGCACCGGAGTCCAGGGTGTGGTCGAAGCGCTCCACCACCGGCACCTGCGCCCAGTCCACGCCCGCCTCGCTGAACTCCTCGGCGAGCGCGGTCAGCCGCGCCTTCTGCACGTGGAAGCTGGCGTTGGCCTGCCGCTGCACCGAGGCCGGGCCGTCGTTGCGGCCGCGCGCCAGGCGCATGCACAGCACGCCGATCCGGCGGTGGCCCAGCCCGATGAGGTGATCGGCGATGCCCTTGATGGCCCGCCGGTCGTCCGGGCCGACCCAGTCCAGGTTGTCCAGGCGGGGCTGGTCGCAGACCACCACCGGGACGGGGCGTTCGAGCACGGCGGCCAGGTGCGGGTCGTCCTCGGGCACCGAGTAGACGACGAAGCCGTCCACGCCGGCGCGGTGCACCGCCGCGACGTCCTCGCGCTCCGGGCTCGCCGGGATGAGGGTGAGGCCCTGCCCGGCGTCTTCGCAGGCGAGGGCGAGTCCTTCCAGGAACTGAACGGCGCCCGGGTCGCGGAAGGCGTAGGAGAGGTTCTCGGTCAGCAGCAGCCCGACGGCGCCCGCCTTGCGGGTGCGCAACGAGCGCGCGACCGGGTCCGGTCCCGGGTAGCCGAGCCGCCGAGCGGTCTCCAGGACACGCTTACGCAGCTCGGGGGACAGCTGATCCGGACGGTTGTAGGCGTTGGAGACCGTCGTCCGGGAAACCCCGAGTTCCGCAGCTAGCGACGCGAGCGTCGCAGGCCGCCGGGCATTCGTTGACCGCGCCATGGAGGAACCGTAACGGTTCAGTACCCGACCGTGAAGCGAGCATGACCTACATCCCACTGATGTTCGAGCGGTGAACACGCAGCGGCGCATCGTTGTCACCCTCCGAAATGATTCAGTCCGGGGGGTGACGTTAAGTTCGTTAAGCGCTACGTTCTTGGGGACCGTTCGTAGTGAAGGGTGTCACACATGGCTGAGGTCTCTTACGTAAACGCCTCGCGGGTCTACCCGGGAAATCCGCCCGTCCGGGCGGTTGACCAGCTGCAGCTCGACGTCGCCGACGGCGAGTTCCTGGTGCTGGTGGGTCCTTCGGGCTCCGGCAAGTCCACGGCGCTGCGCATGCTCGCCGGCCTGGAGGACATCGACGAGGGCGGCATCTCGATCGGTGGCAACGACGTCACCAACACGCCGCCGAAGTCGCGGGACATCGCGATGGTGTTCCAGTCCTACGCGCTCTACCCGCACATGTCGGTCGCCGAGAACATGGGCTTCGCGCTCAAGCTGCGCAAGACGCCGAAGGACGTCATCAAGCAGAAGGTGACCGAAGCGGCGAAGATGCTGGACCTGGAGAACTACCTGGACCGCAAGCCCAAGGCCCTCTCCGGCGGTCAGCGCCAGCGCGTGGCGATGGGCCGCGCGATCGTGCGCGAGCCCAGCGTGTTCCTGATGGACGAGCCGCTGTCCAACCTCGACGCCAAGCTGCGCGTCGAGACGCGCGCCAACATCGCCGCGCTGCAGCAGCGGCTGGGCACCACCACCATCTACGTCACCCACGACCAGGTCGAGGCGATGACGATGGGGCACCGCGTCGCGGTGCTCAAGGACGGCCTGCTGCAGCAGGCCGCCACCCCGCGCGAGCTCTACGAGAACCCGGCCAACGCGTTCGTGGCCGGGTTCATCGGCTCGCCGGCGATGAACCTCAAGACCGCCCCGCTGTCGGCGGAGGGCGCGCTGCTCGACGGGACCGCGGTGCCGCTGTCCCGCGAGGTCCTGTCGGCCGCCGGCGACCTCGAGGAGGTCACCTTCGGGGTGCGGCCGGAGGCGCTGAGCCTGGCCTCCGCCGAGAGCGACGGGCTGAGCATGACCGTGGAGCTGGTCGAGGAGCTGGGGGCCGACGCGCTCATCCACGGCTCGATCGCGATCGGCGGCTCGCAGGAGCGCTTCGTGGTCCGCGCCGACGGCCGCACCCCGCCCGCCCTGGGTCAGCAGGTCAAGGTCCAGCTCCGCGACAACAGCGAGGTGCACCTCTTCCACCCGGAGACCGGCGAGCGCCTGACGAAGTGATCGCGGCGGTGCCGGTCGCTCGGGCGCCGGCATCGGGAAGCGGGATGTGACGAGCGGTGGCGCTGATGCGCCCAGCGGGCCCCCGCCCGGAGCCGGGCGGGGGCTCGCTGCGTCGAGTGGCGTATTTCGCTCGGGGAAGTAACCCGGACGGTGGAGCGTTGTGCCGGGCGGTGCTTAGACTGTAGTTGACAACGGTTTCCGTTACCGTTCGCAAGAGGACTTCAGGCCCAGGCATGACGCCTTGATCACCCGGGAGTGGATTGATGACCGTCCGCAGTCGCACTGCTGCTGCCGTCTTAGCCGGATTCGCGGTCGGTTCGCTGACCCTCACCGCTTGCGGGCAGGGCGGCGCCGGTGAGGCGCCGGGGCCGAACGACAAGATCAAGGTCGTCGCCTCCACCAACGTCTGGGGCAGCGTCGCGAAGGCGGTCGGCGGGGACGCCGTCGAGGTCACCTCGATCATCGACGACGCCAACGCCGACCCGCACTCCTACGAGAGCAGCCCGCGCGAGGCCGCCGAGATCTCCGACGCGGACCTGGTGATCCGCAACGGCGGCGGCTACGACGAGTTCATGGGCCAGATCCTGCAGAGCGCCGGGGACAAGCCGGTGGTCACCGCGGTGGAGACCGAGCACGAGGGCCACGGCGGCGAGGCCGGTGGTCACGAGGGCGGTGGTCACGAGGAGCGCGGCGGCCAGCACGCCGAGCCGCAGGGCGGGGGCCACGCCGGTCACGACCACTCGGTCAACGAGCACGTCTGGTACGACACCCACGCGGTCGAGGACGTCGCGGGCCAGGTCGCCGAGCAGCTGGGCAAGCTGCAGCCGGGCAAGGCGCAGCAGTTCACCGCCAACGCCGAGGGCTTCAAGCAGGAGGTCGCCGGTCTGCAGTCGAAGCTCGACCAGATCGCCACCGCCGACCGGGGCAAGCCGATCGTGGTCACCGCCCCGGTCGCGCACTACCTGGTCGAGGCCTCCGGGGTCGACGACGTCACCCCGCCCGAGTTCGTGCGCGCGGTGGAGTCCGAGACCGATCCGTCGGCGGCCGCGGTGGCCCAGATCAAGGACGCGCTCAACGCCGGCCGGGCGCAGGCGGTGCTGTTCAACCCGCAGACCGCGTCGCCGGTCACCGAGGACGTGCGCAAGACCGCCGAGGCCAAGGGGATCCCCGTCGTGGAGATGACCGAGACGCTGCCCGAGGGCAAGAACTACGTGCAGTGGATGGACGGGCAGATCACCGCGCTGCGGTCCGCGCTGAACGGGGCGCGCTGAGTTGACCACCGGATCGCAGACCGAAGCGGTCGAGCTCGGCACCGCCCTCGCCCCCGCCGTGCGGTTGCGCGGCGCCACCCTCGCCTACGGGGAGCGTCCCCTCTGGTCCGGGCTGGACCTCGACGTCGCCCCCGGCGAGTTCGTCGCGGTGCTCGGGCCCAACGGCTCCGGCAAGACCAGCCTGCTGCGGGTGCTGCTCGGGTTGCAGCAGCTCAACTCCGGCACCGTCGAGATCGGCGGCGAGCCGGCCCGCCGGGGGAGCAACCGCATCGGCTACATCCCGCAGCAGCGCGCGCTGGACGCGAACGTCACGGTGCGCGGGCGCGACCTGGTCGGCATGGGGCTCGACGGGCACCACTGGGGGATGGGCATCAAGGGCCGCAAGCACCGCAAGGAGCGGGTCGACGCCGCGCTGGAGGCCGTGGAGGCCACGGCGTACGCGCGGCAGCCGCTGGGTCTGCTCTCCGGCGGCGAGCAGCAGCGGTTGCGAGTGGCGCAGGCCCTGGTCGGCGAGCCGGCCGTGCTGCTGTGCGATGAGCCGCTGCTCTCGCTGGACATCTCCCACCAGCGCAAGGTCAGCCGCCTGATCGCCGACCGGGCGCGCGGCTCCGGAGCCGGGGTCCTGTTCGTCACCCACGAGATCAACCCCGTGCTGCCGATGGTGGACAAGGTGCTCTACCTGGTCGACGGGCGGTTCCGGCTGGGCACCCCGGACGAGGTGATGAACTCGGCGACGCTGTCCGAGCTCTACCGGACCGACGTCGAGGTCGCCCGGGTCGGCGGAAGGCTGGTCGTCGCCGGCGGCGACAGCCAGGACCACCACGTGTCGGAGGCGGACGAAGCGTGAACGAGTTGTACGAGGCGCTGGGCAAGGTGCTCGACTTCGGCACCACGATCGACCTGCTCGGCTACCCGTTCGTGCAGCAGGCGCTGCTGGCCGCGGCGGCCCTGGGCCTGGTGTCCGGGTGCATGGCGCCGCTGGTGGTGACCCGCAAGATGTCCTTCGCGGTGCACGGCACCGCGGAGATGGCCTTCACCGGTGCGGCCGCCGCGCTGCTGATCGGCGCGAGCGTGGGCGCGGGCGCGCTGGCGGGCGCGGTGGTGGCCGCGCTGCTGCTGGGCCTGCTGGGGCAGAAGGACACCGAGCGCGACTCGGTGATCGGCGCGATCCTGTCCTTCGGGCTGGGCGTCGGCGTGTTCCTGCTGTGGCTGAACCCGGAGCGCACGGCGAACAAGTTCAGCCTGCTGGTCGGCCAGATCGTGGGCGTGGACAGCTCCGACGTGCTGCTGCTGAGCACTTCGGCGCTGGTGGTGCTGCTGGTGCTGGTGGTGGTCTACCGGCCGCTGCTGTTCGCCAGCGTCGACCCGGACGTGGCCACCGCGCGCGGGGTGCCGACCCGGTTGCTGACCCCGCTGTTCGCGGTGCTGGTCGGCGCGTCCACGGCGCTGGGCGTCTACACCGTGGGGGCGCTGCTGGTGCTGGCCCTGATGGTCACCCCGGGCGCGGCCGCGGCGCGGGTGACCGCCTCGCCGGTCAAGGCCACGGTCCTGGCGGTCGTCTTCGCCGAGACCGCGGTGCTGGGCGGCATCCTGCTGTCGTTGGCCCCGGGCGCCCCGGTGAGCGCCTTCGTCACGATCATCTCGTTCGTCATCTACCTGGTCTGCCGCACCATCGGCACCCGCCGCCTGCGCGGCTCCACCCGAACCCCGACCCCGACCCCGGCCTGACCACCCCGCGGGCCTGACCCCCCGCGAAATTCGAGGGAATTCGACCGGCGAAGAACCCTCGAATTGGGATGGGCGAATTCGAGGGTTCTTGGAGAATTGCCCGTTCGGGTGGGTGGGTTAGGCCGTGAGGCCGAGGTAGCGCCGTTCGTTGAACTGCTGGCCCGCGCAGCTGGCGCCGAGGTCGTGCGCGATGCGCTCGATGACGTCGGCGAGCTCCAGCCGGTTGAGCCAGGCGCGGGGAAGCACCGCGGTGCCGTGGCGGGCGCCGAGGATGCTGCCGGTGATCGCCGCCGTGGTGTCGCTGTGCCCGGAGTGGTTGACCGCCAGCCGCAGCGCGTCGCCGAACTGCTCCGGCTTCGGGTTGGCCAGCGCGCAGTAGACGCCGATGGCCAGCGCTTCCGGCCCGACCCAGCCGCCGCCGAGCCGCTCCACGTGCCCGGTGCTCGACCCGAGCTGGGCCAGCGTGGCGGCCTCGGCCAGCCCGTTGGCCGTCTCGAAGTCCTCGCGCAGCACCCGCCCCGCGGCCTGGTCGACCGCGGCGGGCAGCCTGCGCTGCTGCACCGCCAGCAGGTGCACGATCAGCGCGAAGGCGCCGCCGGAGGCCCAGCCGCCCTGGCCGCCGTGGGTGAGCGCGGCGCACTGGCAGGCCAGCTGGTAGGCCATCTCCGCGGTGGGGGAGAAGCCGATCGGTGCGCTGCGGTCCAGCCCGCCGCACCCCTTGGAGGTGTTGCGCGGCCGTTCGGGCGTGCCGAGCTCGGGTTCCTGCAGGGCGCGCAGCATGGTGAGCCCGGGCGCGCGGCTGGCGTAGAGCTCGGGCTCGGCGAGCAGGCCGGTCGCGCGGGGCTGCGGCTTCTCCTCCTGCTGGGTGAGCAGCCAGCGGCGCAGCGCGGCCGCGGTGGACTCCACCGGTCGCCACGGGCCACCGTTGTTCCCGCTGGTCCAGGCGTGCAGGTAGCCCTCGCCGGTGAACAGCGCCATCTGGGTGGCGTCGCCGAGCAGCGCCTGCGGCGGCGGCTCGGTCACCCCGTCGGGGCCGAACCCGGCGCGGATGTCGTCCAGCGGCGTGTACTCCACGGGGGTGCCGAGGGCGTCGCCCAGGGCTCCGCCGAGCAGGCAGCCCATCGCGCGGTCGACCACTGTGGACGGCGTCGGCACAGCGAGGTCTCCTTCCGTGGCGTGCCACACACGCCCACTCGTTCGGGTGATCGACGTATGCAAACTTTACTTGCCGTGTTCGCCGATCGGGAGGCGATCGCGGTTCCGAGGAACGGACGAATCGGGATTCTGCGGACAATTCGCTCATGCTCCATTGGGGTGAGCCTCGAACGCGGTGCCGCATTCGTCGCGCTCCCTGCCGTTACCGTGTGTCGGCCGCACCCGGGTGCGGGATCCGGGACGACGTGACCGAAACTTGATCCACCACCGCGAGGCGAACAGGACGCACCAATGACGCCGCACGGCAACGCATCTCCGGCGCCGGGGGCGGGATTCGAGTTCCGCCTGCTCGGCCCGCTCGAGGTGCTCGTCGACGGCGCCCCGGTCGAGGTCGGGCGGAGCCCGGTCCGCGCGCTGCTCGCATGCCTGCTGCTGGAACCCGGCCAGGTCGTGCCGATGGACCGGCTGATCGACACGCTCTGGGAGGACGACCCGCCGGCCAGCGCGCGCACCATCATCCAGGGCTACGTCTCCCGGCTGCGCAAGCTGTTCGGCAAGAACGGCCCGGAGATCATCACCCGCGCGCCCGGCTACCTGCTGCGCGTGGACCCCGAGCGCGTCGACGCGCACCGCGCCCGCACCCAGATCAGCCGCGCCCACGGCCTGGAACCGGCCGAACGCGCGCGGCTGCTCTCCGAGGCGCTGCGCCTGTGGCGCGGCCCGGTGCTCGCCGACATCGACGGCAGCAGGCTCTACCGCACCATCGCCCCCAACCTGGAGGAGCTGCAGCTGCTCGCGCTGGAGGAGCGCATCGCGGCGGACCTCGAACTCGGGCGGCACCAGCAGCTCATCGCCGAGCTGTCCACGCTGGTCGACCGCTACCCGCTGCGGGAGCGGCTCACCGGGCAGCTGATGCTGGCCAACTACCGGGCCGGGCACCGGGCCGAGGCGCAGGACCGCTACCACGAGCTGCGCCACCGGTTGTCCAACGATCTCGGCCTCGACCCGGGCCCGGAACTGCGCGAGCTCTACGAGAAGCTGCTGCGCGACGACCCGGGGTTGCGCACCCCCGCGCGCCACGACGTGCCCGGCCTCGGCATGAAGCGCCCGGTTCCCGCCGAGCTCCCGCCCGCCCCGGCCGGTTTCGTCGGCCGCGACGCGGAACTGGACGCGCTGGACGAGATCCTGGACGGCCGCGAGCGCGGCTCCAGCTTGATCACCGTGCTCACCGGGACCGCCGGGGTCGGCAAGAGCGCGCTCGCGCTGACCTGGGCGCACCGCGCGGCCGAGGAGTTCCCCGACGGCCAGCTCTACGCCTCGCTGCGGGGCTTCGACTCCGAGCGCGACCCGCTCACCCCGGGCGAGGCGCTGACGAGCATGCTCAAGACCCTCGGTGTGGCAGCCGACGCGATCCCGGTGGAGCTCGACGATCGGACCGCGCTCTACCGCTCGCTGCTGGCCAAGCGCCGGGTCATGGTGGTGCTCGACAACGCCCGCGACTCCGACCAGGTCCGCCCGCTGCTGCCCGGGAGCGCCTCCTCGCTGGTGGTGGTCACCAGCCGACGTCGGCTCGACGGCCTGGTGGTGCGCGCGGGCGCCAGGGTGCTGCCGCTGGAGACGCTGCCCACCGCGGCCGCCATCGAAGTGCTCGACCGCGCGGGCGTTCCCGGCAAGTCCGCCGCCGAGCCCGACGCCGCCGCCGAGCTCGCCGACCTGTGCGGAGGGCTGCCGCTGGCGCTGCGCATCGCCGCCGCCCGGTTGGCGGCCAACCCCGCGCGCGGGGTGTCCGACCTGGTCCACGAGCTCACCGACGAGCGGAACCGGTTGCACGCGCTGGACATCGACGACGACGCCGACACCAGCGTGCGCCGCGCCTTCGACATCTCCTACCGCAGCCTGCCGCCGGTGCACGCCGAGACCTTCCGGCTGCTGGGCCTGGTCCCCGGGCACACCTTCACCGCGCACGCCGTGGCCGCGCTGTGCGGCATCGACCCGGCCTCCGCGCAGCGCAGGCTGCGCGCGCTCGCCCTGGCCCACCTGGTCGCCGAACCCGAGCCGGACCGCTTCGGGATGCACGACCTGCTGCGCGCCTACGCGCGCGAGCTGCCCGGCGACCCGGAGACCGACACCGCCGCGCTGCGCGGGCTGCTCGCCCACTACCTCGGCACCGCCGACCACGCCCGACGCTTCCTGCGCCCGACCCGCGACGACCTCGACTTCACCGGCGAGCCCCGCCCCGAGATCACCGGGCGCGCCCAGGCGCTGGAGTGGTTCGACGCGGAGTGGCCCAACCTGGTCGCCGCGATCCGCGCGGCCAACGCCGGCGGGCTGCACGACCTGGCCTGGCCGCTGGTCCGGTTGCAGTTCAACTACCTCATGGTGCGCTGCCCCTGGGAGGACTGGATCCGGGTCTACACCGACGGCCTGCACTCCGCGCGCACCGTCGACGACCCGGCCGGGCAGGTGCTGATGGCGGCCGGCCTCGGGGTCGCGCACGCGCGCTCCGGCCAGCTGGACCAGGCGCTGCGGCACTACGAGGACTCCTACGCCGTGGCGGTCACCACCGGGAACCCCGAGCGGCTGGCCATGACCCAGGTCAACCTCTCCAGCGTGCTTTTCCGGCTGCGCCGCTACGACGAGGCCAAGGCGCACTGCCAGGACGCGCTGCGGGTCTACCGCGAGCTCGGCGACCGCTACTTCGCGGCCGGGGCGCTGAACAACCTCGCGATGGTCGAGCAGGTCAACGGCGAGCTGGAGGAGTCGCTGGCGCACCTGCGCGAGGCCGAGGCGCTCTACCGCGACGCCGACGACCTGGAAACCCTCGCGATGGTGCTGAACAACTGCGGCGAGGTGGGCATCGAGCTGGGCCGCCTCGACGACGGCGAGCGCTTCCACCACGAGGCCCTCGACGTCGCGCTGCAGTGCGGATCGGCGATGCGGCAGGCCGCCGCCTACCTCGGGCTGGGCGACGCGGCGCGGTTGCGCGGTGATGTCAACGTCGCCCGCACCCGCTGGGAGACCGCGCTGTCGATCTTCGAGGCGGAGGGATCGCCGCAGGTCACCGAGGTTCGCGGGCGTCTCGAGGAGATCTCGCGGGAAGCCTGCTGAGCGCGTTTAGCGCGCGTTTAGCGGACGTGTAGGCCCGGCTGGGACCTTATGAATCGTGCGCGGATCAATCCGTGCGTGATGCGCGCACCGGGCGGCTCTGGGGGGAGTCCAAGGGGGGATTGTCGCCCCGGTCGTCCCGGCCGGTCCGCCGGCCGGGACGACCGTGAGGGGGTCATTCGGGCGACCGGATGTTGTGAGGGGGAAGGGCGAACTTTCGGCCTTGAGGGAAGCCGAAAGTTCGCTCTCTTTCTTTCACCCGGTCGTCGGGTCGCTCTGCTCGGCGGTGCGGGTGGCGGAACCTCAGCGGCCCTCCGGCTGCGGGATCCGCTCCTTGAGCAGCCGATCCACGCTGCGTCGCGGCTGTCCTCGCCGGAGGGTCGCTGAGAACCCGCGGCGCTGCCGGTTGCTCGGGTGGGGTTCGGCTCGCGGCTTCGCCGCTTGCGGTCCGCCGCTCGTGGTTTCGCCGCTTGCGTCGTGTCCTCGCGGCTTCGCCGTGGGGCTCGGTGGGGTTCCGTTCCCGGATCCCGGTTCGCGGTTCGTCCGGTTTCTCGTTAGGTCAGTGGTCGGCTGTGACCTTCTCCAGGCAGGGGCGTTTGGGTTCGCGGCCGTCGCCGCTGGAGATGCCGCGGAGGCGGCGGCTGATCCACGGGGCGAGGTGCTCGCGGGCCCAGCGGATGTCCTCGGCGCGCAGCTCGCTCCAGCTGTGCTCCGGCGGGTCCGGCCAGGGCTCGTTCCAGTCCTCGGCGGTCGGCATGCCCAGCGCGTCGCACGCGCGCAGCGCGACCCGGCGATGTCCCTCGGAGCTGAGGTGCAGGCGGTCTCCGCACCAGGCGCGGGGGTCCTGCAGGACGGTCATCGACCACAGGTCCATCACGTGGGCGCCGTGCTTGTCGGCGATCGAGCGCAGGTGCGCGTTGTAGGTGCCGACCTTGCCGCGGACGTGGCGCAGCACCGGAGTGCCCCTGGTGTCGAAACCGGTGCCGATGAGGACCTCGGCGCCGGTCCGGCGCAGCCTGCCGACCGCGTCGTCGAAGAGCTCGGCGACCAGGTCCGGGTCGCTGCCGGGCCGGATGATGTCGTTGCCGCCCGCGGTCAGCGCGACCAGGCTGGGTCGGAGCTCGATGGCCTGCGGCACCTGGTCGGTGACGATCTGGCGGATCAGCTTCCCGCGCACCGCGAGGTTGGCGTAGCGCAGTTCGGGGTTGCCGGCGGCGATGTGCTCGGCCAGCCGGTCGGCCCACCCCCGGAAGCCGTCGCCGTCGGCGTCGGCCAATCCCTCGGTGAAGCTGTCGCCCAGGGCGACGAAGCTGCTCCAGCGGGGTGAGCCGCCTTCCGCTTCGCCGGCTCCGCGCTCCGATCCCATGTCCCTCGTCCCTCCGTACTGCCCGCGCACGTCTGCTTCAGATCCACTTTTGCGCTCGAATCGGTACCTACGCCACCGAAGGTTGCGTCCCAGTGATAAACGGCACTGAGCGGTCTAGTAATTATGTCCGATTCGGCCGCCCGGTCCTCCCGGTGGCTCGCGTCCGCCGGGAACAAACTCTCGCCGGGTGCGGGGTATTCCGGCTAAACGGCGATGCGCGGGTCGGGTGGCTGCTACTGTCCTTCGTCGGTAGCAGACACGACGGGGGTCCACGATGTCACGATCGGCGCAGGTCACAGCTTTACCTGCGGCGCTTTCGGGGTCGTGGGGCCACGCCATCGTGATCGGTTGACGGGAACGAAGAGATGCACGTGCGCGTCTGTTCCGGTGCGGCCGCGATCCGGGGGATCGCGAGCCGCGTTGATTGTCCTGCAGACCTGGGGGAATCGTGACGGCACCGCAGAATCCGGCCTCCGCGCCGGGGCCGGCGGGTTTCGACGCACATCGGGAATCCGGTGGACACCGCCGCGCCGAACCGATGCGCGGATCGCTGAGCGATGCCGGGCCCGGTGGTGCGCCGCCGCGGCCCGCGCCGCGCTTCGACCTGCGCGCGGAGTTCGCCGCGCTGGCCAACGAGCCGCACCCGTTCGCGTTCTGGCAGCGCCTCGAACAGCTGCCGGACCGGTTCGAGCGCGAGCACCGCTCGGCTCCCCAGCCGCCCGCCGCTCCGTCCCGGCCGTCGAGCGGCGGGCTGCCCTCGCTGTCCGGCGACCTCGGCGGCCCGGCCCAGCCGCCGCAGGAGATGTCGGGCTCGCTGGAGCCCGCGCCCGCGCCGCGTCCCGAGTTCACCGGTGGGCTGTCCGGCTCGCTGATCCCGCCCCAGCCGGAGAGCAGCCCGCTGGCTCCGGACCCGCAGGCGCGCGAGGAGGACCAGCGCGGACCGCTGCGCGGCGACCTGTCCGCCCCGCCGGTGCCCGAGCCCCCGCAGGCGCCCCGGCCGACGGAGGCCGTCGAGGTGCCCGCGGAGCCGGTCGGCCCGCCGAGCGGACCCGTTCCGCAGCAGCCCGCCCCGGACGCACCGCCCGCGATGGCCCCGCGCAGCGCCACGGCAGCGCATCCCCCGGAAGCCGGGAACCGGCACGGCGCGCCGGAGCCGCCGCGTCCGCCGCAGCCCCCGGCCGGGCCCGCGCCCGCCGTGCCGAGCGGCCCGCCGCCGCAGGCCGAGCCGTCGCAGGCCGGTCCGTCATCGCAGCCCGGTCCGCCGCTGTCCGGTCCGCCGCCGCAGGCGGAGCCACCGCAGGCCGGGCACGCGAAGGCCGGTGCGCCACCGCACGCCGAGCCGTCGCAGCCAGCTGGGCCGCCACCCCCGGCCGAGCCCGCGCAGCCCGGCTCGTCGCAGGTGGGCCGTCCCGCGCCGCCGCAGGCCGAGCAGCCCTCGCCGGCGCCGCCGGCCGGTCCACCGCCGCACGGCGCGCAGCCTCCCGGCCCGCCGCCCGGGCCTCCGCGGGGCGGGCAGCCGCCGGGCCCTCCCGCGGGCAGGCCACCGGGTCCGCCGGCGGGGTGGCCGCCGGCGCCGCCGCAGGCCGCGGGTCCGCCGCAGCAACAACCGCCGCAGCCACCGCGACCGCCGCAGCAGGCGCCGCAGGCCCAGCAGCCCCCGCAGCAGCAGGCCCAGCCCGCTCAGCAGCAGGAGGCCCAGCCTTCGCGCCCCGCCGCGCGGGTGCCGAAGCCGGTCGAGCGCGCCGACGGCGGGTTCGGTCCGATGGGGTCGGCGGGCACCTGGGCCGCCGGCTCCGGCAAGGCCGGGCACGGGCGCAACCCGTCCTGGTCGGCGGAGGACTTCAAGGAAGAACGCCGCGAGGACGACGACCTGCGCGTCGGTGCCGGGTACAAGCCCGGCGAGTCGGGCAGCAGTGCCGTGCCGCAGTTCCTGATCGAGGCCGACGAGCTCTTCGACGACGAGGAGGACGGCGGCGGGCGCCTGGTCGCCCCGCCGGTCCTCGGCGAGTCGCCGTCGAGCTTCCGGGACTTCTGAGCGCGGGTTCCAGGACGGGTGCGCGGTGCGGGTGACGGGGCATCGGACGCCGCGGTAGCTCGCCGGGGCCCGCACCGCACGCGGCTGACGCCGCACTTCCGAGGAGAGCATGGGGATGGTGGAAACGATCACGCTGTCGGCCCCCGCGGTCGACCTGCTCGGTGAGCAGCTGAACCTCACCGTGCGGCGGTACCCCTACGAGCTGCCGCGCATCGCCGACTTCCCCGAGGGCCCCGAGCAGGTGGCCCGGCAGGTCTGGCAGGAGCTGGAGTCGGGCGGCCTGGCGCGCAACGGCCGCCCGGAGCCCGAGGTCGAGGACGCGCTGTACCTGCTGTGCAGCTCGGAGGTCTCGATCGCGGCGGCCGGGCTGCTCGACGTGCGCAACGGGCACCGGCTGTCCGCGCGGGTGGTGGCCACCGGCGAGGTCGGCGTGCTCGGCGTCCACGACGGGCGGGCGCTGCGGATGACCTTCCTGTCCCCGAGCGCGCTGCCGCGCGCCGCCACCGACCTGCTGCCGGACGCGCCGGTCGGCGGGGCAGCCCCGGTGACCGCGGTGGCCGACCGGCGCAGCGGACCGCCCGCCGACTCGGGCATCAGCGGCCTCGGCGAGCTGCGGGCGGTGGTCTCCCGCCCGAAGCTGCGCTACGGCCACTACGTGATCACCGGCCCGCGCGGCACCCGCGTGCCCAACCTGATCTGGTTCGACACCGACCAGGGCCGCTACGCGCTCCGCGGGGACCGGACCGAGGCGCAGGACGCCCTCACCTGCCAGCCCGCGGACAAGCCGACCATCGCCGCCGAGCTCGGCGCGCTGCTCGAACAAGCGCGCGGTTGAGCACCGGGAGGGCGGTCGCGGTCGCGCGCTGAGGTGAGGCAGGCTTGGGTCCGTGACTCATCAGCGCGAGACGACGGACGAGGGGGCCGTGGACGACCGCGACTCGTTCATGCAGCTCCTCGGCGGGCGGAACAGCGCCATCGACGCGAGCTTGCCCCCGGTCGCCTTCGGGCTCGGGTGGTTCTTCGGCGGCGAGTCGATCGAGATCGGCGGCGTGGCCGCCATCGCCGTCGGATCGATCATCGGCGGCTACCGGCTGGTCAAGGGCGCTCGCCCGCTGGCGGTGCTGTTCAGCCTGCTCGCCGTGCTGCTGGGCGCGCTGATCGCGTTGCGCACCGGGGACGCCTCGGACTTCTTCCTGCCCCGGCTGGCCAGCAACGCGTTGTCCGCGCTGGTGTGGATGATCAGCATCGGCGTGCGCTGGCCGCTGCTGGGCGTCGTGGTCGGCACCGCGCTGGGCCGGGGCAAGACCTGGCGGCGCGATCCCGACCTGCTCAAGGCCTACAGCCGCGCCAGCTGGGTGTGGGTCGGGCAGTACGCGGTGCGGCTGGCGGTGTTCATCCCGCTGTGGCTGGTCGGGGCCACCGGCGCGCTGACGATCGCGCAGGTCGTGCTGACCTGGCCGCTGGTCGCGCTGTGCGTCGCGGTGAGCTGGTGGGCGCTGCGCAAGTCGCTGCCCGCGGATCACCCGGGGCTGCGGCACCCGCGAACGTGACACCGCCGGGCGCGGGGCGCACAATCTGCACATGTCTCTCGGCAGTGTGATCACCGCGATCGTGACCCCCTTCGACGAGCGCGGGGGCGTCGACGAAACGGCCTTCCTCGCCCTGTTCCGGCACCTGGTGGCCCACGGCTCGGACGGCGTCGTCGTCTGCGGCACCACCGGCGAGGCGCCGACCCTCTCCGACGAGGAGCACCTGCGGCTGGTCGAGCTGGCCTGCGCCGAGCGCCCCGGTGGCGCCACGGTGATCGCCTCGACCGGCTCGAACAACACCGCGCACGCCTGCGAGATGACCGAGCGGGCCACCGAGCTCGGCGCGGACGGCATCCTGTCGGTCACCCCGTACTACAACAAGCCCAACCGGCGCGGCCTGATCCGGCACTTCACCGAGATCAGCAAGGCCACCGACAAGCCGGTGGTGCTCTACAACGTGCCCTCGCGGATCGGGCTGTCCCTGGACAACGAGCTGCTCGCCGAGCTCGGCCAGGTCGAGCGGCTGGACTACGTCAAGCAGGCGGACAACTCGTCGCTGGCCCAGATCGACGGGCTCGGGCTCTACGCGGGCAACGACGACGCCTTCGCCCCGGCGCTGGACCTCGGCGCCTGCGGCGGAATCCTGGTGGCCAGCCACCTCGCCGGGCCGCAGATGCGCCGGATGGTCGACGAGCCGGAGAACCGCGCGGAGATCGACGCCCAGCTCAAGCCGCTGTACTCGGCCCTGAGCGTCACCACCAACCCGATCCCGGTCAAGGCCGCCCTCAACCTCCTCGGCCACGGCGTGGGCGCCCCGCGCCTGCCCCTGGTCGAGGCCGACGAGACCGAGCTCGCGGTCATCCGCGGGGCCCTCGCGGAAGTCGGCCTGCGCTAACGCGCGCGGGCGAGCGCGCCCGAGTGCACAAGGGCGTGCGCATGCGCGGGTGCGGCGGTGTGCCTTTTTCATCAGAAGTCCTCCGTGTCCACGCCGCGCTCGCCACGTGATCCGGGACTTCTGCTGAAAGAGGGCTCAGGGCTGAACGCGGCCACGAGCCCCCAGCAGCGCCGCGTGGACCGCGGTGGGGACCGGCGCGTGGGGGAGGGCGGCCAGCCAGGCCGCGCCCGCGGCGCCGGACCCGGCGGATCGGGGATCGGCGAAGCCGCGGGCGCGCAGCTCGGCGCGGACCGCCTCGCCGATCCGGTTCCCCGGCGCCAGCAGGCTGCCGGCCAGCACGATCGGGTCGTCGCCGGGACCGGCGGCCTCCGCGGTGTCGGCCAGCAGCCGCGCCCCGCGGCGCACCACGTCCTCGGCGGCCTCGCAGGGGCACTCGGTGACCAGCGGTGCGAGCTCGGCCAACCGGATCGGCGGGCCCGAGTTCGCCGCCGTGATCACCGAGTCGCGGTCGTGCGCGCCCAGCCGCTCGCACACCGCCGCGGCCAGGCCGGTCGGCCGGACGCCGCCGTCGAGCGCGCGCAGGGTGGTGCGCACGGCCTCGCGGCCCAGCCAGAACGCCGATCCCTCGTCGCCGAGCAGCCAGCCCCAGCCGCCCGCGCTCGCCTCGGTGCGGTGCTCGCGCACCCGCGCCGCGATCGCCCCGGTGCCCGCGATCAGGACCACCCCGTCGGGCTCCGGGGTGCCCGCGGCGAACGCCACGTCGCCGTCGCCGACCGCCTCGACCGCGCAGCGCAGGCCGAGCCGGGCCCACTCGGCGCGGAAGAGCTCGCGGAAGTCCGGGTCCGCGAGCTTGGTGATCCCGGCCATCCCGACGACGCAGCCGCGCACCGCGGCCGGGTCGAGCTCGCCCAGCGCCTCCCGGGCGGCCTCGACCATCCGGCCCACGGCCTCCCCGGGCGGGCGGGAGTTCGGGTTTCCGCCGCCCGCGACACCGGTGCCCAGCACCCGGCCCGCGAGATCGCTGACCAGGGCGCGGCTGCTGGTGCCGCCGACGTCCAGGCCGAGTACCAGTCCGGCTTCGTCGTCGCGCATGCGCCATTTGTACCCGGGCGGCGGTGCCGAGGAGATGAGCTGAGACGTGAAGTGGTCAGCGCCCTTGGCTTCCGGGAGGTCGAGCGGCTATACATCGGGCGTCGTCGACAGGTCGGGGGTCGGAGCGCATGGGCCAGCACGCGGCAGCCGCGGAGTCCGGAGCGGACGGTGGCGCTCGATGACGGTGGACAGCCATCACCACCTGTGGGACCTCGACGTCCGCGATCAGACCTGGATGACCGGCCCGGAGATGGATCGGCTGCGCCGCGACTTCCTGCCGCCGGACCTGCTCGCCGCGATCAAGGGGAGCTCGGTGGACCGCACCGTGCTGGTGCAGACCGTCCCCGATCCGGACGAGACGCCCGAGATGCTGGTGCTGGCCGAGACCGTGGACAAGATCGGGGCGGTGGTCGGTTGGGTGGACCTCACGGCCCGCAACGCGCGCGAGCGGCTCGGCAGGCTGCAGACCCACCCGTCGGGCGGCCGGTTGCGCGGCGTCCGGCACCAGGTGGAGGACGAGCCGGACCCGGACTGGCTGATCCGCCCGGACGTGCAGACCGGGCTGGCCGCGGTCGAGGACGCGGGCCTGGTCTACGAGCTGCTGATCCGGCCGGACCAGCTGCCCGCGGCGATCAAGGCCGTCGGCCGCTTCCCGCAGCTGACCTTCGTGCTGGACCACTGCGCGAAACCGGCCATCGCCGAGGGCGAGCTGGAGCCGTGGGCGGGGCAGATCCGCGCGCTGGCGGCGTTCCCGAACGTGGTGTGCAAGCTCTCCGGGCTGGTCACCGGCGACGACTGGGCCCGCCAGCCGGACGCCGACCGGCTGCGCCGCTACACCGACGTGGTCCTGGAGGCCTTCGGCCCGGCCCGGGTGATGTTCGGCTCGGACTGGCCGGTGTGCCTGCTGGCCGCCGACTACGCCGAGGTCCTGCAGCTGGCCGAGCGCCTGACCGAGCACCTCACCCGCGGCGAGCGCCGAGCGATCTTCGACGGCACCGCCCGCCAGGTCTACGGCTTGACCTCCTGAGCGGTCTCAGCGGGTCTTGGTCTCCTTGTCGAGCCCGCGCGGGGCGTCCGGGTCGAAGCCGCGGGCCAGGGCCAGGCCGAGGGCCAGCTGCTGGACCGGGAGCACCTCCAGGACGGGGGCGAGCTCCTCGGCGCAGTCGGGCACCGGGACGCGGTGGGCGGCGGGCGCCTGCGGCGCGGCCGACCCGATCGCGCAGACGTCCGCCCCGCGCTCGTGCACCGCGTCCAGCACCTCGCGGATCGACTCGCCGCCCCGGCCGTTGCTGGTCAGCGCCAGCACGGCGGTCTCCGGGTCGATCGCGGCGACCGGGCCGTGCAGCAGGTCCGCGCCGCTGTAGGAGCGGGCGGACAGGTAGCTGGTCTCGGCGAGCTTGAGCGCGGCCTCCTGCGCGGTGGCCAGCGAGTAACCGCGCCCGGTGGTGACCATCCGGTCGGCGAACCGGTAGCGCTGCACCGCCTCGTCGACCGCGGTGCGCTCGGACAGCGCGGTCGACGCCAGCTCCGGCAGAGCCTCGGCGTGCGTCCCGTCGCCGCCGCGGATGGCGTCGACGAGCAGGTACAGCGTCAGCAGCGTCGCGCTGTAGGTCTTGGTGGCCGCCACCGCCCGCTCCTGCCCGGCGCGGATGTCCAGCGACAGCTCGGCGGCCTCGGCCAGCGGGGAGCTCGCGGTGTTGGTGATGGCCACGGTCAGCGCGCCCTGCGCGCGGCCGGACTCGGTGACCGCGAGCAGGTCGGGCGAGCCGCCGCTCTGGCTGACCGAGATCAGCAGTACGTCGGTGAGGTCGGGGCGCGCGCCGTAGAGGGTGGTGGTCGAGGGGGAGGCGAGGCCGACCGGCAGCTGCAGCAGCACCTCGATCAGGTACTTCGCGTAGAGGGCGGCGTGGTCGCTGGAGCCGCGCGCTGCCAGCAGCGCGAAGCGGGGGCGCCTGCGGGCCACGGCCGCGGCCACCTCGGCGATCTCGCCGCGCGCGTCGAGCAGGTTCGCGAAGATCTCGGGCTGGATTTCGATCTCGTCGGTCATGTGCTTGCCGGCGGGCATGGGCCAATCCCTTCACCGTAGAGGTCCAGACCAATCCTACTGGTGCCGGCGGCCCGAGCACCCGCCCCCGCGGTGGAGCGGGCGAAAATGTGGTGCTCGACACCCTGCGGCAACACCGATGGGCGCTAGTGTGCACGCACGCCGAAGACTGACGCGGTCACCGCGCGTCGGCTACCCGGGGCGTTGGCCCGGCGCGCGCCTTCGGGCATGCTCGACGGCCAAGCGGCAGGAACGGCGTTCGCAGGTTGCGGCGGCAGGAGGAACCGATGCTCGACACCACCGCGCCCGGCGGTACGGACTCGCAGGGGCGCGCGCCACGGGAGCCGAAGTACTGGGGGCTCAAGCAGCACCTGCTCGATCTGCTCCGGACCATGCCGCCCGGCACGCCCATCCCCACCGAGCGCTCGCTGGCCGCCGAGTTCGACGTCTCCCGCACCACGGTCCGCCAGGCGCTGGCCGAGCTGACCGTCGAGGGCAGGCTGCTGCGGGTGCAGGGCAAGGGGACGTTCGTGGCCAAGCCCAAGGTCGCCCAGCGGCTGCAGCTGAGCAGCTACACCGAGGACATGCGCGCCCAGGGTCGCCAGCCCACCTCGCGGCTGCTCGCGGTCGTCGAGGAAGCCGCCGACGAGGAGCTGGCCGTGCTGCTGGGCACCAAGGCGGGCTCGGCCGTGCTCCGGTTGCGCAGGCTGCGGCTGGCCGACGGCGAGCCGATGGCCATCGAGACCACCCACCTGCCGCTGGGCCGCTTCCGCGGGCTGACCGCGAAGCTGGAATCCGGCGGTTCGCTGTACAAGGTCCTGCGGGAGAGCTACGAGCTCGAGCTCGGGCACGCCGACGAGACCATCGAGACCGCGCTGGCCAGTCCCGAGGAAGCCGAGCTGCTCGGCGCCGACGTGGGCCTGCCGATGCTGCTGCTGTCCCGGCACTCCTTCGACGCCGAGGGGCATCCGGTCGAGTGGGTGCGCTCGATCTACCGCGGTGACCGCTACAAGTTCGTCGCCCGACTCAACCCGCCGGACTGAATCCCCGCTCCTCGCGGCCGGACCCGGAGCGCTCCGGCGGAAACTGGCGAAAATTGTGAAAGCGCACCGAATTTCCCGGCAAACGTGAAGTTTTCGCGGGCGTTTCGGGCGTATTGGGCTAAATGTTGGATGGTTTTTCCCAAAGGGGTTCCGATACTGGATCGGCGACGGGGCCTAGAGAGATCAGGTCACTTCTTTAGGGAGATGCCAGATGACAAGCAGACTCGCGGCTCGAATCGCCGGAACCGTGCTCGCCACCGCGGGCACGGTCGCGGCCTTGACCATGCCGGCAGGCGCCACCCAGCAGGCCCAGGAACCCTCGGGCACCATGCTGGCCGCCATGCAGCGCGACCTCGGCCTGACCGCCGGGCAGGCGCAGGCGAGGATCGCCCGGGACACCGCGGCGTCCCGCACCGCGCGGGCGCTGGAGGACAAGCTCGCGGGGGCCTACGGCGGCTCCTACATCGACCAGGCCACCGGTGAGCTCGTGGTCGGCGTGACCGATGCGGCCCGGGCCGACGCGGTCCGCGCCGCGGGTGCCCGGATCGAGCAGGTCGCCTTCAGCGAGGACCGGCTCGACGGCGCGGTGGCGGCGCTCAACGCCGCGCAGCGGCAGGCCCCCGGCGCGGTGACCGGCTGGTACGTCGACCCGCAGCAGAACTCGGTGGTCATGACCGTCAAGCCGGGCGGGGTCGCCGAGGCGACCGAGTTCGCCAGGACCTCCGGCGACGCCGCCGCGATCGAGGTCGTCGAATCGGCCGCGCAACCGCGGACCTTCATGGACGTCGTCGGCGGCAACGCCTACACCATCGACAACAGCGCTCGCTGCTCCGTCGGCTTCTCCGTCGACGGCGGCTTCGTCAGCGCGGGACACTGCGGACAGACCGGGTCGAGCACCTCCAACCCGAGCGGCACCTTCGCCGGCTCGTCCTTCCCCGGCGACGACTACTCCTACATCGAGACCGGCTCGGACGACAGCCCGCAGCCCTACGTCAACACCTACGACGGCGGGCAGCAGGCGGTCTCCGGTTCCTCCGAGGCCGCGGTCGGGGCGTCCATCTGCCGCTCCGGTTCGACCACCGGCTGGCACTGCGGCACGGTGCAGGCCAAGAACCAGACCGTGCGCTACGCCGAGGGCACCGTCTCGGGCCTGACCCAGACCGACGTCTGCGCCGAGCCCGGCGACTCCGGCGGCTCGTTCATCTCGGGCGACCAGGCCCAGGGCATGACCTCCGGTGGCTCCGGCGACTGCACCCGCGGCGGCACCACCTACTTCCAGCCGGTCAACGAGGCCCTCAGCGCCTACGGCGTCAACCTCGTCACCCAATGACCGATCTCCGCGCTCGTCCCGCCGGGTAGCGGCCTCCGGCCGCCCCGGGCGTCGAGAGCGGTGCGACGCGAGCGGCCCCCGGAACTCGCTTCCGGGGGCCGCTCCGCGTCCGCGATCAGCTCAGGCGCTCGCGCAGCGCGGCGGCGGCCGCGCGCGGGTCCTCGGCTTCGGTGATGGCCCGGACGACCACGATGCGCTCGGCGCCCGCCGCCACGACCTCGTCGAGGTTGGTCGCGTCGATGCCGCCGATGGCGAACCACGGGCGGCCGTGCCCGCCGTGCTCGGCGGCGTGCCGCACCAGGTCCAGCCCCGCGGCCTCCCGGCCCGGCTTGGTGGGGGTGGTCCAGGTCGGGCCGGTGCAGAAGTAGTCCACGCGCGGTTCGGTCGCGGCGGAGTCGGCCTGCGCCACGTCGTGCGTCGAGCGGCCGACCACGACCTCCTCGCCGATCACCCGGCGCGCGTGCTCGACCGGCAGGTCGTCCTGGCCGAGGTGCAGCACGTCGGCCTCCGCGGCCAGCGCCACGTCGGCCCGGTCGTTGACCGCCAGCAGCGCGCCGTGCCGGACGCAGGCGTCGGCCAGCACCTCCAGGGCGGCCAGCTCGTGCCGGGCCTCCAGGGGAGCTCCGCTCGGGCCCTTGTCCCGCAGCTGGATGATGTCCACCCCGCCGGCGAGCGCGGCGTCGGCGAACTCCGCCAGATCACCGCGCTCCGAGCGCGCATCGGTGCACAGGTACAGCCGCGCCTCGTTGAGCCGGCTCCGGATCCCAACCCCGTCCATTCCAGGCATGCCCCAACCCTAGCCGCCCCACCCGCATCCTTCCCTCCCAACGCCCACCACCCCGCGGGCGGAATGGGAGGTGATTCCGTCCCCCGAATTGCCTTCCATTCCGCCGGTCGAATTCGAGGGAATTCGGAGGTTCGGTGGATCGGGGGATGGGGGTGGCGGCGTGTTGGGTTGCGCGATGGAGGTTCCGGGTTCTGCTGGGACGGGCTGGTCGATGACGGGTGATCTGCGGCGGGGTACCGTGGTGGGCGGTGAGCACGGGAGCCCGGCTACCGGGCTGAGAGGGGGCACGAGGCCCCGACCGTCGAACCTGAACCGGGTCATGCCGGCGCAGGGAGCGTGGAGTGTTGTTGCAGCGAATCGAGCACGTCGCCGTCGTGGGCGGCGGAGTGATCGGCCTTTCCATCGCCTGGAAGGCGGCCGCGGCCGGGTACCGGGTGCGGCTGATCGACCCCGCACCGGCATCGGGCGCCTCGCACGTGGCGGGCGGGATGCTCGCACCGCTGGCCGAGGCCTGGCCCGGCGAGGAGGAGCTGCTGGAGCTGGGCTCGGCGTCGCTGGAGCTCTGGCCGGAGTTCGCCGACGAGCTGGCGCGCGCCGCGGGCCGGGAGTCCGGCCTGCGCCGCGAGGGCACGCTGATGATCGGCGTGGACACCGCCGATCGCGGGGAGCTCGACGGCGTCGCCGGTCACCTGGCCGACCTGGGCCGCAGCGTGACCCGGCTGACCGGCCGCGAGCTCCGCAAGCTCGAACCCTCGCTGGGGCCCGCCGTGCGCGGCGGTCTGGACGTGCCCGGCGACCTCGCGGTGGACAACCGCGTCGCCCTGGAAGCGCTGCGGGCCGCGGCCGCCGCGGCCGGAGCGGAGTTCGTCGCGGAGGCGGCCACCCGCGTCCGCCCGGGTGCGGTGGACCTCGCCGATTCGGCGGTGGAGTGCGATCTCGCGATCATCTCCGCCGGTGCGCGCTCCGGGACGCTGCACCCCGCGCTGGCCGAGCGCATCCGCCCGGTCAAGGGCGAGATCCTGCGGCTGCGCAGGCGCGGCACCGCGCTGCCGCCGCCGGTGCGCACCGTGCGCGGCCCGGTGCACGGCCGCCCGACCTACCTGGTGCCGCGCGCGGACGGCGGACTGGTCCTCGGCGCCACCCAGCACGAGGTCGGCTTCGACACCGAGGTCACCGTCGGCGGCGTGCGCGATTTGCTCGGCGACGCCGAGACCGTGATGCCGGGCATCGCCGAGTACGAGCTGGTCGAAGCAACCGCGGGCCTGCGCCCGAGCACCGAGGACAACCTGCCGATCATCGGCGAGCTGGAACCGGGGGTGCTGGCCGCGACCGGCCACCACCGCGGAGGCTTCCTGCTCACCCCGGTCACGGTGCGCGCCGTGCTCGCGATGCTGCGCGGCGAGGAACCGGACGCGCTGATCAAGGCAACCGATCCGAGTCGATTCGGAGGACAGCAGTGAACGTCGTCATCAACGGCGACGCCAAGGAGGTCGGTGCCGACGCCACGCTGGCGTCGGTGCTGGACGACTTCGGCGTCGCGGAACGCGGGGTCGCGGTGGCCGTCGACGGCGCGGTCGTGCCGCGCGCGTCCTGGCCGGACACCGCCCTCGAACCCGGCGCCACGATCGAGGTCCTCACCGCGGTCCAAGGAGGATGAGCATGGACGACCCACTGGTGATCGCCGACCGGAAGTTCGGCTCCCGCCTGATCACCGGGACCGGAGGGGCCGCGAACCTCTCGATCCTGGAGCGCGCGCTGCTGGCCTCCGGTACCGAGCTGACGACGGTGGCCATGCGCCGCGTCGACGCGGAGGGCGGCACGGGCGTGTTCGACCTGCTGCGCAGGCACGGCATCGAGCCGCTGCCGAACACCGCGGGCTGCCGCACCGCGGCCGAGGCGGTGCTGACCGCCCAGCTGGCCCGCGAGGCGCTGGAGACCAACTGGATCAAGCTGGAGGTCGTCGCCGACGAGGACACCCTGCTGCCCGATCCGGTGGAGCTGCTCGACGCCGCCGAGCAGCTGGTCGACCAGGGCTTCGTCGTGCTCGCCTACACCAACGACGACCCCGCTCTGGCGCTCAAGCTGGAGGAGGTCGGCTGCGCGGCGGTGATGCCGCTGGGCTCGCCGATCGGCACCGGCCTGGGCATCCGCAACCCGCACAACATCGAGATGATCGTCTCCCGAGCTTCGGTGCCGATCATCCTCGACGCCGGGATCGGCACCGCGTCGGACGCCGCGCAGGCCATGGAGCTCGGCTGCTCCGCGGTCCTGCTGGCCACCGCGGTCACCAGGGCGCAGGACCCGGAGCGGATGGCCCTGGCGATGCGCTCCGCGGTCGAGGCGGGCCGGCTCGCGTCCCAGGCGGGCCGGATCCCGCAGCGCTACTGGGCCCAGGCCTCCAGCCCCGGCAGGCCGATGGGCTGAACGCTTCGGCGGCGGAAGCACTTTTTCATCAGGAGTCCCGCCGAGCGCGAAGTGCTCGGGGGGACTTCTTCTGATGAAAAGAGCGCACGACCCGCGCGTCAGCGGATGTGCAGGCGTTCCGGGCGCAGGAACGTGATGGTGTAGCTCTTCCACGGGTTGGTCAGGCCGAATGCCTGGTCGATGGCCTGGCGGGCGTGCAGCGCGTTCTCCACCAGGGAGCTGGCCAGCAGCTCCGAGGCCACCGCGCTGCCGGTGGGCACGTCCGGGATCTTGGCCGTGGGCTTGCCGCCGAGCAGGTCGTCCACCGCGCGCAGCGCCGGGACGGCCACCTCCCGCTCCTCGGTGGGGCGGAAGGCCAGGGTGGCCACGTCCTGGCGCAGCGAGTCCAGCGCGATCGCGGCGCTGCGGGTGGCGCGGTCGTCGTCGGTCTCCTCGCCGGTGCCGTCCAGCAGCGCGGGCATGCCCAGCAGGTCCTGCGTGCGGCGCAGCGCGAGGACGTTGGCCGCCTGCAGCGCCTTCGGCAGGTCGGCGCCCTGGCCGGAGGCCCGCACGCTGCGCAGCAGCTCGGAGACCGCCCACACCGTGGAGCGCACCGCGCCGCGCACGTCGGGCAGGATGCTGCTGGGCAGCACCAGGTAGCTCACGTAGCCCACGAACAGCGCGATCGCCGCGCCCACCGCGGTGTTCGCCGCGAAGCTGATGCCCACGTTGACCAGCGGGCGGTCCAGCACCAGCGCCTGGTCGACCACGGTGACCACGATCAGGCAGCTCAGCACGACCTGGAACTCCGCGCGCAGCTTCGGCATGTTCAGCAGCATCCCGGCGACCACCACCGGGATCAGCAGGTAGGTGAACGGGACCAGGCTGATCAGCAGGGCCAGCGCGGTCACGCCGAGCACCGCGCCGCCGGTGCGCTCCAGGGCGCCGGTCATGCTGTCCCGCGCCGCGGGGGCCAGCACCACGTAGAGCCCGAGCAGCAGGCTCGAAGCCGACGGGTCGCGCAGCAGCAGCACGATCACCATGCCCACGGTGACCGCCAGGGTGCAGCGCAGCGCGTGCCGGAACAGCGAGGAGCGGAACGACAGGTGCGCGCGCACCGCCGCGAGCAGCCGCTCCTTGCGCTGGCCCTCGGCGGGCGGGGGCACCGAGGTCTCGTCGCGGCGCACCACCGAGGCGCGGATGCGCTCCAAGCCCTGGTTGAGGCCCCGCGCGGCGTCCGGCAGGTCCTGCCGGCCGCCCCGGGCCAGGACCGCCTCGGCCGGGTCGCGCCGGGCGATCATCGGCAGGCCGGTGCAGGCGCGGGCCCGCACCGCGCGGGCCAGCTCGCCGGCCACGGCGTCGGCCTCGGCGACGATCGCGCGCAGCCGCTCGGCCTCCATGCGGTCGCTCTGCTGGGCCTGGGCCAGCAGCGTCTCCCGCGCCGCGCGGAATCGAGCGGCACCCGCCAGCACCTCGCCGAGCCAGGTGGCCGAGCCGTCGGCGCGCCATGCCGCGGCGGCCGACTCGAGCACCCCGGGCCCGGGGCGCAGCAGCGTGCCCGCCACCGCGTGCCGGGTGGCGCGGCCCGGGTCGGACAGCCCCATCAGCATCCGCAGCGCCAGCGCGAGCAGCCCGCCGAGCACGGCCGCGGCCAGCAGCACCGGGAACGGTTCGCGGATGCCGATGCCGGTCGTGGTGGACACCAGCGTCGCGGCGGCGAAGATCTGCCCGCCGATCCGGTAGTGCTCGCCGAGCGCGGGCAGCATGCCGGTGCCGAACACCACCAGGGCCACCGCGGCGCCCGCCAGCACCGGGACCTCGGTGAGCACCGGCCCGATCGCCATGATCAGCACCACGGCGGGGCCGAACCAGGCGAACCGGTGCAGGTCGGACTGCAACGACTGGCCGCTGGTGGCGGTCAGCGCGAGCACGGCGGTGAGCCCCGCGATCAGCGCCGGGGCCTGCAGCTCGAAGAACCAGCCGAGCACAGTGCCCGCGACGACCGTGATCAGCACCAGCACGGCGTACTGCCGCTGCCGGGGATCGGGCACGCCCGCCTCGTTGGTGAGCCATCCCCGGACCCAAGTCCGCACCGAATTGACCACGCCGCTTCAAACCCCTGTCATCGCTCGCACGCAGCCCGCGCCCCAACGCCCTGGGGCTTACGCGCCTCTCCGCTTCTTTGTCGATGAACCACACCGATTGGGTTACAGGAACCGGATGACGATCACCCCATCAGGCGGCAACGATCACTAGTACGAGCGGGGACTGATCCGCCAGAAGGTCGATACCGGTCCCACGCCGGCGCCCAGCGGGTAGGCGTCCGCGACGCTGCGGGTGACGAACCGCTTGCCCGCGCGGACCGCGTCCGGCACCGACGCCCCCTTGGCCAGCGCCGAGGTGATCGCCGAGGCGAACACGTCGCCCGCGCCGTGGGTGTGCTCGGTGGAGTAGCGCGGCCCCGGCAGCTCCAGCGCCGTCTCGCCGTCGAAGAGCAGGTCCACGCACTCGGGATCGTCCGGCAGGTGGCCGCTCTTGATCAGCACCCACTGCGGCCCGAAGTCGTGGATCGCCTTGGCCGCGTCCAGCAGGTCGCCGCGGCTGCGCGCGTCGAGACCGGTCAGCAGCCGCACCTCGTCGAGGTTCGGGGTGGCCAGCGTGGCGCGCGGGAAGGCGCGGTGCCGCAGCGCGTCCAGGGCGTCCTCGCGCAGCAGCGGCTCCCCGCTGCGGGAGGCGGCCACCGGGTCCACCACGAAGGGCGACCGCCCGCCGCGCCCGATGCCGTGCCGGTCGCAGACCTCCAGCACCGCGTCGATGGTGGCCGCCGAGGCCAGCACGCCGGTCTTGGCGGCGTCCACGCCGATGTCCGAGGCCACCGCCTCGACCTGCGCGGCGACCGTCTCCGGCGGGATCTCCACCAGCCCGGTCACGCCGACGGTGTTCTGCACGGTCACCGCGGTCACGGCGGTCGTGCCGTGCACCCCGCAGGCGAAGAAGGTGCGCAGGTCGGCGTGCATCCCGGCGCTCCCGCCGGAGTCCGACCCGGCGATGGTCAGCGCGGTGGGCGGAGCGGTCTTGTCGTGCATTCCCACGATGCTACGTGCCGCCGATGCGCCGGAATTGCCCAGCTGCCGACGGCTCGAACGTTTCCGGATGCGCTCGTGACCAGGAAGATCGCAAGATCGCCAGAGGTGGTGATTGCTGTGCGAGACGACAACGACGCAGGAGGTGACCGCGCCTTCTGAGGCCGCTGGGGCGACTCCGGGTGGAGCCGCCCCAGCGCCGGATCAGTTGTCGGCCGCGATCGGCAGGTAGACCTCGCCGCCGGTGCGGGTGAACTCCTCGGACTTCTCCCGCATGCCCTCCTCGATGGCTTCAACGCTGGTCAGCCCGCGTTCCTCGGCGAACTTGCGGACGTCCTGGGTGATCTTCATCGAGCAGAACTTCGGCCCGCACATGGAGCAGAAGTGCGCGGTCTTGGCCGGTTCGGCCGGCAGCGTCTCGTCGTGGAACTCCTTGGCGGTGTCCGGGTCCAGCGACAGGTTGAACTGGTCGGTCCAGCGGAACTCGAAGCGCGCGGTGGAGAGCGCGTCGTCGCGCTCCTGCGCGCGCGGGTGGCCCTTGGCCAGGTCGGCGGCGTGCGCGGCGATCTTGTAGGTGATCACGCCGGTCTTGACGTCGTCCCGGTTGGGCAGGCCCAGGTGCTCCTTGGGCGTGACGTAGCAGAGCATCGCGGTGCCGGCCTGGGCGATCATCGCCGCGCCGATGCCCGAGGTGATGTGGTCGTAGGCCGGGGCGATGTCGGTGGTCAGCGGCCCGAGCGTGTAGAAGGGCGCCTCCCCGCACAGCTCCTCCTCCAGCCGCACGTTCTCGGCGATCTTGTGCATCGGCACGTGCCCGGGGCCTTCGATCATCACCTGCACGTCGTGCTCGCGGGCGATGTGCGTGAGCTCGCCGAGGGTCTCCAGCTCGGCGAACTGCGCGCGGTCGTTGGCGTCGGCGATCGAGCCGGGGCGCAGGCCGTCGCCCAGCGAGAACGTCACGTCGTAGTCCCGCAGGATCTCGCAGAGCTCGCTGAAGTGGGTGTACAGGAAGCTCTCCTGGTGGTGCGCCAGACACCAGGCGGCCATGATCGAGCCGCCGCGGGAGACGATGCCGGTGACCCGCTGCGCGGTCAGCGGCACGTAGCGCAGCAGCACGCCGGCGTGCACGGTCATGTAGTCCACGCCCTGCTCGCACTGCTCGATCACGGTGTCCCGGTAGATCTCCCAGGTCAGCGAGGCCGGATCGCCGTCGACCTTCTCCAGCGCCTGGTAGATCGGCACGGTGCCGATCGGCACCGGCGAGTTGCGCAGGATGCGCTCGCGGGTCTCGTGGATGCGCTTGCCGGTGGACAGGTCCATCACGGTGTCGGCGCCCCAGCGGGTCGCCCACACCATCTTCTCCACCTCCTCCTCGACCGAGGAGGTCACCGCGGAGTTGCCGATGTTGGCGTTGACCTTGACCAGGAAGTTCTTGCCGATGATCATCGGCTCGCTCTCCGGGTGGCACCGGTTGGCCGGGATCACCGCGCGGCCGGCGGCGACCTCGTCGCGCACCAGCTCGGCCGGCACGCCCTCGCGCTCGGCGATGAACTCCATCTCGCGGGTGATCGCACCCGCCTTCGCCCAGCTCAGCTGGGTCCGGTGGTCCCGTCCGTCGGTCCATCCCGCTCGCGTTCGAGGCAGCCCGCCGTGCACGTCGATGGTGGCGGTCTCGTCGGTGTAAGGCCCCGAGGTGTCGTAGACGTCGAGGTGCTCACCGTTGGTCAGCTCGATGCGGCGGAACGGCACGTGCAGCCCGGATTCGGTGCTGCTGAAGACTTTTCGAGATCCGTTGATCGCTCCGGTGGTGATCCCGGACGGATTCGGACGCACGTCGGCCACGGCCGTTCACTCCCTACGCCGGCATTATCCGGTCAGGTTCTGCGGTCGGCGGCCCCGCTGATCTCCAGCCGCCCTCTCAGCCCGCTTCCGGTGCGAGCTCCCGCGGATTTGTGGTTTGCGACGCAGACCCTACGGCCGGCGCGCGGTGCTGCCAACCCCGCGTCATCCGGATGGCAGCACCGAGCGCGACTTCATCAGTCGCCGAAGGGGTCGCCCTCGGTGGCGGGGTCCCAGCTCAGCCCGGGCGCGCCCCAGCCGTTGCGCTTGATCATCTTCTTCGCGGCGCGGGTGTTCCGACCGATCAGCCGATCGAGGTAGACGTAGCCGTCCAGGTGATCGGTCTCGTGCTGCAGGCAGCGGGCGAAGAAGCCGGTGCCCTCGACCTCGACCGGGTTGCCGTCCGCATCCGACCCGGTGACCTTGGCCCAGCTCGCGCGTCCGGTCGGGTAGGACTCGCCGGGAACCGACAGGCAGCCCTCCTGGTCCTCGTCCGGGTCCGGCATGGTCTCCGGGACGTCCGAGGTGGTCAGCTCCGGGTTGACCACCAGGCCGCGGTGCTGGACCCCCTCGTCGTCCGGGCAGTCGTAGACGAAAAGCCGCAGGTCGACGCCGATCTGGTTGGCCGCCAGCCCCACCCCGTTGGCCGCCGCCATGGTCTCGAACATGTCCTCGACGAGCGCCTTGAGCTGGTCGTCGAACTCCTCGACCCGGCGGGTCGGGTGGTGCAGCACGGGGTCCCCGTACACGCGGATGGGGTGAACAGCCATGCGGGGGACTTTATCGGTTCCCCGGGCGGGGGAACGGCGGGTACTTGTCCGCGCCGTCGTGTCGTGATCGGCTCACCGGACGAGCCCGGGCATGGTGTAATTGGGGCGGAATGACAGTCGTGTGATTCCGGCGACCGCGCGAGGAGCTTATGGACGCCGCGCAGATGCTGACCGCGCAGGAGATCGCTCGTCAGTGCGAGCAACTGGCGCGCGCGCAGCACCGGCAGGCTCCGGACCGCAGGCGGCTGCGCCTGGCCGAGCCGGTCACCCAGCCGGTCCAGCCGGTCGTCGAATCGCCGCCGGAGCCGCGCCCCGCGCCGGAGCCGGTCACCGACCGCGAGCTCACCGATCGGGAGCGCGGGATCCTCGCCTTCGAGGCGCAGTGGTGGAAGCGCTCCGGCAAGAAGGACGCGGCCATCCGGGAACTGTTCGACATGTCGGCGTCGCGCTACTACCAGTTGCTCAACACCCTGCTGGACTCTCCGGCCGCGCTGCGGGCGGACCCTATGCTGATCAAGAGATTGCGCAAGGCCAGGGCGGCACGGCAACGGGCGCGGGCCGCCCAACGACTGGGAATCGAGTTGCACTGATGAGTGTTGGGGAACCGTCCGGCGGGCCCAGCCGGGCCAAGCTGCTCGGCTTCGGGCTGATCGGAGTCGGCGTGGTCGCCGCCGGGTTCGGCACGGTGACGCTGCTGTCCGAGGACGAGAGTCCTTCGGCCGCCGCGCCGCCGAAGACGTCGCAGGTGCAGCCGCCGCCCGCGCAGACCCCGCCGGAGACCTCGGTTCTCGCGCCGCCGCCCCCGCCGGAGGTGACGCCCCCGCCGCGCACCTCCAGCGCCGAGCCGCCGACGACTTCGCAGCGCCCGCCGACGACGTCGGAGCAGGCCCCGGATCGGCCGGACCAGAAGATCGTGGTGCGGGTGTTCAACAACAGCACCATCAGCGGGCTGGCGCACCGCGCGGCCGAGGACTTCAAGCGCTCCGGGTACGAGGTGCCGGAGGTCGGCAACTACGCGCGGACCACGGTGCCGACCACGACCTTCTACTACCGGCCGGGCACCTCCGAGGAGAAGCTGGCCGAGGAGGTCGCCGCCTACTTCGGCGCGGAGGCCAAGCCGCGCTTCCCGGAGATCGAGCGCTCCGGAGACGGCATCATCGCGATCATCACCAACGACTACCAGGGGCCGAGCAAGGTGAAGTGAGCCGGAACGGCCCGCAGCGCTCCGCGGAGCGCTGCGGGCCGTTCCCGTCGCGGCCGCGGTCCCTCAGGCGGCCGGGACCTCCTCCCCTTCGCTGCGGACGCGGAAGTGGTCGAACGAGGCCGTGAGGTCCGTCGACTCGCCCGCCCGGTTGAAGGCCGTCAGCCCCGCCCCGGTGGGATCCCGGTCCATCCTCGCCGGGCCGAAGAACCGGTAGGTCTCGCCGTCGGTGGAGTAGTACGCCCGGTAGGCGTCACCGGACTTGGTCAGGCGCAGCCACAGCACGCCGCCGTCGAGCAGCCGCTGCGCGTTGGCCCCGGTGATCTCCTGCGTGCTGACCTCGCCGTCGCGCTCGCTCAGCAGCACGAGCCGCCGCTGGTCGATCTCCGCTCCGGCATCGGCCATCTCCCAGGCGAGCTCGACGTAGTTGTCGTCGTCGGCGTAGGCGAGCAGTCCGGCCTGCTCGTTCTCCTGCTCGACCGGGCGGGAGAGGCGCACCGCGGTCTCGGCCGACCAGTCGCCGTTGACCTCCTGCAGCGCGAGGTTCTTCGCCGTGTTGGTGCCGCCTCGCAGGTCACCCCGCTGGGAGGTGATCGAGAGGGCGCCTCCGCCGAGCCGCCAGTTCGCGGCGTCCTCGCGGACCCAGTTCCACCGCTCGCCGAGCGCGCCGCCGGTGAACTCGTCGCTGCCGTCGATCGCGGTGGACAGCTGCACCTCGTAGGTGGTTCTGGTGTCCTGGTTGGACACCACGACCTCAGCGGTTCCGGTCGCGCCCCGGGCTTGTTCGATGTGGACGGTCGCAGCCGGGTCCGCCGCCACGGCGTCCACAGCGGCCGATTCGCTGCCGGTGGGCAGCACGGCGTCGTAGTCGAGCCGGTTCGGGTCGAAGGACTCCAGGGGCTTGCCGTTGACCGACAGGCTCCGCAGCGTCGTGTCCGGCACCATCTCGAACCGGTAGTTCTTCACCACCGGGCCGTAGGGCGCCGCGGAGCGGACCTTGACCACCGCGGTGCCCGGGACCTCGCCGGCCTGCGAGACGATCTCGGCCCGCGCTCGCGGATCGGCGGTGCGCACCTCGGTGATCTCCGGCGAGCCGCCCGCGGCGACGGGGATCCGGTAGGAGTCCTGGGACAGGTCGAAGCCGTCGAACGTGGTGCCGCCGACGGTGATGGACGCCGAGGTCAGCCCGTCGTCGGTCGGGATCGGCCGGTCGCTGAACTCCTGCCAGTACGCCACGCAGGTGTCCCGCCAGTTGGCCGCGTCCGCCTCGTGCTCGGCGAGCTTGGCCGAGACCTCCTGGAACCGGCGGGCGTCCAGGTGCGGTTCGAGCCCGGCCCAGGCCTCGCGCATCCAGGTCACGTACTGCACGCCGCGCTGGTACCGGTGCACCAGCTCCCGCCAGAACGGTTTCCCGTTGTCCATCGCGTGATCCCACGGCACGTGGTGGAACCACATCAGCAGCTCCTCCGGGGTGCTCTCCAGGGTGCCGTAGCGCTGGGCCAGCGCGGGGAAGTACTGCGAGGTGAAGTCGCTGCCGGAGGGGGAGCGGTCGTAGCCCAGCCCGGCGGTGTCGGCCTTGTTGTAGTAGCGCGGGCTCCAGTCGTCCTTCTGCACGAACTGCGACGGGTTCGGGTCGTAGTGCTGGTCGGCGGTGAACTGGTGCGCCACGCCCAGCGGGGTCTGGTAGTCCACCAGGGCCTCGTTGGAGCCCATCATCATCCGCACGACGGTGTTCACGACGTGCTCGTCGTTGCTCCAGGTCATCCGGGTCCAGTCGGCGGCGATGTCGCGCGCGTCCTGCTCCCAGTCCCAGGCCAGCCTGCCGAAGGCGAACAGGTTGGACTGGGCGAAGTGGTGCCCGGTCAGGTTGTCCGCGTTGCCCAGGTTGGCCACGCCGACGATCGCGGATTCCCTGCCGCCGTAGGCGCTGCCGTCCACGATGTCGCCCGCCAGCCGCTCGCCCGGCGGGACGTCGGTGGCGCGGGTGTCGGTGCGCAGGACCTCCTGCCACATCGGGGCGAGGTAGTCCAGCATCGTGCTCTGGCCGGTGTACTCCTGGGTGATCTGCAGTTCCATGGCCTGCTTGGTGTTCTCCATCCGCCCGAACATCGGGTTGAGCGGTTCGCGGGCCTGGAAGTCCAGCGGGCCGTTCTTCGTCTGCAGGAACACGTTGTCGGCGAACCGGCCCCTGGTGCCGTCGGGCTGGACTTCGTCGTCGATCGGGTTGAACTCCAGGTACGCCCGCTTGAGCCGGTCGTCGTCCACCTCCGGGTCGTAGACGAACGTGCGCCAGTCCACCGTCATGCCGAGCGGTTCGAGGGCGGCGGCGATGCCGTTGGCGCCGTCGCCGTGGTCGTGCCCGAAGTCCTGCGGCCCGGGTTCGCCCTCCGAGTTCGCCTTGACCGTGAAGCCCTGCAGGTCCGGGATGGCCTCCTGGACCCGGCGGGCGTGCCGGTTCCACCAGTCGCGGAAGGGGCGGCCGGTCGGGTCGAGCTGGTCCTCGGTGAGCGTGTCCGGGGCGAAGCGCTCGTCGGTCGGGGCGTCGTAGCGGATCGACAGCGCGAGCCGGATGCCGTAGGGCCGCAGCGCGTCGGCGAGCGCGGCCTCCTGCTCGACGTACTCCGGGGTCAGGTACTTCGCCTCGGCGTTGACGTTGTTGATGGTGATCCCGGTGATGCCGACCGAGGCCAGCGCGCGGGCCATCACGATGTAGCGGTCCAGGACGACCGGCAGGTTGCGGTCAGCGCTGGCCCCGGTGGCGTCGAAGTTGAAGATGGCGCCGCTCTCGCCGTCGAGCCCGCCGGTGCCGTCGGCGTCGTTGCCCGCGTAGAGGCGCGTGGTCTCCCAGTAGTTGAGGTGCCTACGGTCGATCTTCGGTGACCGGTCGGCGTCGAGGTGGGCGATCGACTCGTGCGTCTGCATCCGCCGCAGCAGCGCGTAGCTGCCGTAGAGGGCACCGATGTCGGTCTTGGCGGCCACGACGGTGAAGGCCGTCCCGCCGTCGCGCACCGTGCGGATCCGGTAGCCGTCGTCGGCCAGGCCGGAGAGGTCGCCGGCGTGCGCGCGCACGATCTCCGAGCTCTCCGGGGTGCCGACCACCACGGCGCCGTCCGGGGCCTGCGAGCCCCGGACCGCTCGGGCCGGGACCTCCTCGCCGAGCAGGCCGCTGAGCCCGCGGGTGAGCTCGTCGCGCGCGGCGCCGAGGGTGGAGGTGGCCAGGCGCTCGTCGGAGCCCGGTGCCATCCGCAGGTCGGGGGTGTGCCGGTAGGACTCGTTCGCGTCGGCGTTCTGCACCACGACCGAACCCGCCCGGCGCGCGTACTGCTCGCGCAGCTCGTCGTCGTCGACGCGGACGTAGTTCAGCCACATCTGCGAGCCGTCGTAGGAGTCGTCGTAGCCCGAGCCCGAGTCCGAGCCCGCGCCGTCGGCGGGCGGCTCGGCCGCGGCGGCGGGGCCCAGCAGGCCCACCGCCAGCGCCACGGGAGCCACCAGCGCCGTCGAAACTTTCAATAACCTTCGCCACGCACCTCGTCGCATCTGCCAGCTCCTCCTCCGGGGGAAATCGGAGAAAGGATGCGGTTCCGGCACGCGGGGGTCAAGGTGATGATCGCCCGCAAACGGGTGCTGTGCGCCTGAAAGTTTCGGTCAGCGCTGCTGGTTCTCCGCGTACGCGGCGAGGGCCTCCAGCTGCGCGCGGTCCAGCGAGGGCCGCACGCTCCGGCGGGCCGTCGCCAGGTGCGCGGCCGTGACCTCCGCGGCCGCGAGCGACTCGCGCATCGCGGTCAGCGCCGCCTCCCGGACCAGGGCGGCGCAGTCGGCCGCCGAGTAGCCCTCCAGGTCGGCGGCCAGCGAGGTCAGGTCCACATCGCCGGCCAGCGGGGTGTTCTTCGCCGCCGAGGCCAAGATCTCCCGGCGCGCATCGGCGTCCGGCGGCGGGACCTGGACGAGCCGTTCCAGGCGGCCCGGTCGCAGCAGGGCGGGGTCGATGAGCTCGGGGCGGTTGGTCGCGGCCAGCACGACCACCTCGCGCATCGGCTCGACCCCGTCGAGCTCGGTCAGCAGCGCGGCCACCACCCGATCGCCCACCCCGGAATCGCTCGACTGGCCGCGCCGCGGGGCGAGCGCGTCGACCTCGTCCAGGAAGACCAGCGCGGGCGCGGCCCCGCGGGCGCGCAGGAACAGCTCGCGCACCGCGCGCTCGGACTCGCCGACCCACTTGTCCATCAGCTCCGCGCCCTTGACGGTGAGCACGTTGAGCCTGCCGCTGCCGGCGAGCGCGCGGACCAGGAACGTCTTGCCGCAGCCCGGCGGGCCGTAGAGCAGCACGCCGCGCGGCGGGTCCACGCCCAGGCGGGTGAACGAGTCGGGGTACTGCAGCGGCCACAGCACGGTCTCGGTCAGGGCCTGCTTGACCTCGGCCATGTCGCCGACGTCGGCCAGCGTCAGGCCGCCGGTCTGCAGGTTGTCCGATGTGGACATCGAGATGGGGCGCACCGAGGTGAGCGCGTCGAAGAGGTCCTGCCTGCGGATGCGCGCCGCGTCCGGGTCCTCGCTGTGCCGCAGGGCGGCGCCCACCGCGGCCTCCCGGCACAGCGCGAGCAGGTCGGCGACCACGAAACCCGGTGTGCGCTCGGCGATCTCGTCCACGTGCACGTCGTCGTCGAGCGGTGCGTGCCGCAGCAGCGAGGTGAGCAGCTCGGCGCGGGTCCGGTCGTCGGGCAGCCCGATGGTGAGCTCGCGGTCGACCACGCCCGGCTCGCGCAGCCGCGGATCCACCGATTGCGGGCGCGAGCTGGTCACCACCACGGCCAGCCGGTCCTGCCCGATGGCCTCCCGGATCGCGTCCAGCGCGACGGTGGCCAGCGGCGGCGGGTCGTTCTCCGGCAGCAGCGCCTCGACGTCGGTGAGCAGCAGTATCCGATCGCCCGGTGCGGAGGTGGCGCGCCCGATCGCCTCCCGCAGCCGCTCGGCGGCGGTCCGCGCCTCCAGCGCCGCGATCCCGGCGGCCGGGACCTCCACGACCTCGGCCCCGACGTCGGCGCCCACGGCCCGGGCCAGGGTCTTCTTCCCGACCCCCGGCGGTCCGCTCACCAGCACGCCCAGCCGGGGATCCGCGCCCAGCCGGCGCAGCAGCTCCGGCTGCTCGAAGGCCAGCCGCAACCACTCGCCCAACCGGCGAGCGCTCTCCTGGCTCCCCACCAGTTCGTCGACCCGAAGGACCGGCTCCGCCTCGGAACCACCCGATCCGGTGTCACCCGGCCCTGGGGCAGGCGCCGAACTCCCTCGAACTTCGCCGGTGGAACTCCCTGGAATTTCGCGGTCGGAGCGGTGCCAGGTGATCGCGGTCGTGGGGTGGACCGTGGTGGGGGCGTCGGGGGTGGTGCTGGTGATGGTGACGAGCTCGGTGGTCCAGGTGCCCCCGATCGAGGTGGACATCTTGCGCCGGACCTCGGCGGCGTTGGTGGCCGTGCTGGGGGCGACGTCCTGGGGGAGCAGCGAGACCGTGTCGCCGGTGGTGAAGACCTTGCCGGTCAGGGCCATCCGGACGGTCTCCGGGGAGACCGTCGCCTCGGCCATCCGGGAGCCGCTGACCGCGACGTGCTGCGCCACGTCGACCTCGGTCGGCGACACGACGACCTCGGAGCCCTCGGTCATGCCCAGGTTCATCAGCGCGATGTCGTCGACGAGCACCACGCCGGCCGGTCCGGCCGCGTCGGCCGCGGCGGCCAGCGCGACCGTCTCCCGCGCACCGGTGAGCCGCACCGCGCTCCACGCGCGCAGCCCCAGCGCGTCGAGCACCTCCGGGTGCAGCCGCACCACCCCGCGCCGCGAGTCCCGCGCCGAACCCGATACCCGAGCAGTCAACCCGATCGAAGCCACGCCCCGACCCTATGCGCAAAACCGGCTCCGGACGTGCAGAACGGGGCGCCCGGCGCGGGCGCCCCGTTCTGCGCGGGCTCAGTCCTCGCGGTTGCGGCGCAGCTCCAGGCGTCGCCAGGAGCGGCGCGGGCCGCCGGGGGCGGTCGGCCTACGGGGGAGCCGGACCCGGCGGGCGGCACCGGCGATGTTGCGCGGCGGGCGCAGCCCGAGCCGCCTGCGGGAGCGCCGCCGGATGGCGCGCCGCTCGCGCGGCGGGGCGCTCCAGGCCTCGGGGTGCTTGGCCAGCCACTGGTAGCGGTAGACCGCGTAGGGGACGTGCAGCAGGTACAGCACCATCGCGATCGCCAGCGAGATCAGCGGGAAGACGATGATCGCCGCGGCCAGCGCGGCCACCAGCACCAGCAGCGGCGCGACCGCGCGCGGCGGCACCTTGGCGGTCTTGAGCGACAGCGTCGGCACCCGGCTGACCGCCAGCGCGGCCACCAGCACCATCCAGATCATCACCAGCACCTGGTTGGCCCACCAGCCCTGGTAGCCGAAGTGCGCGGTGAGCGTCAGCGGCAGCAGCGCCAGCAGGCCCGCGGCCGGCGCGGGCACGCCGACGAAGAACTCCTTGGCGAAGGGCGGCTGGTCCTCGTCGTCGAGCAGCGTGTTGAACCGGGCCAGCCGCAGCACCATGCAGACCGCGAACAGCAGCGCGATGACCCAACCGAGCCGGTTGTTCTGCAGGTGCCAGGCGTAGAGGGTCAGGGCCGGGGCCACGCCGAAGGACATCGCGTCGGCCAGCGAGTCCAGCTCGGCGCCCATCTTGGAGGTCGCGTCCAGCAGGCGCGCTATCCGGCCGTCCAGCCCGTCGAGCACCGCGGCCGTCGCGACCGCGGCGATCGCCCCCGGCAGGTTCTGGTCGAGCGCGAACTGCACCGCCGACAGCCCCGCGCACATGGCCAGGACCGTGATCGCGTTGGGCAGCAGCCGGACGCCGGGCGTGGTGCGCATGCTCATCGCCGGGGCAGTTCCGCCAGGGCGGTCTCGCCGCCGATGGTCCGCTGACCGGGCTCGACGAGGATCTTGCTCTCCGCGGGCACGTAGAGGTCCACGCGGGAGCCGAAGCGGATCAGGCCGTAGGTGTTGCCGGCCCGCACCAGGTCGCCCTCGCCGATCTCGCAGACGATCCGCCGGGCCACCAGCCCGGCGATCTGCACCACCGCGACGCGGGTGCCGTCCTCGCCGCGGATGACCGCGGAGTTGCGCTCGTTCTCCTCGCTGGCCTTGTCCAGGTCGGCCGAGAGGAACTTGCCCGGCCGGTAGACCAGGGTGTCCACCTTGCCGCTGATCGGGATCCGCTGGACGTGCACGTCGAAGATGGTCAGGAACGCGCTGATGCGGGTCATCGGCTGGTCGCCGAGGCCCAGCTCCGGCGGGGGCACGGCCGACTCGACGTGCGAGACGGTGCCGTCGGCCGGGGCCACGGCGAGGCCCTCGCGGGCGGGCGTGGCGCGGGCGGGCTCGCGGAAGAACCACGCGCACCAGGCGGTCAGCACCGCGCCGAGCGCTCCGGCCGGCCGCCACAGCCTGCGCAGCAGCAGCGTGGCGACGGCGGCGCCGAGGACGAACGGCTTGCCGGCCGGGTGCATCGGGGGAATGGTGTCGCGGGCCAGCGCAACCAGGTGCGCCAGCGGGTTCTTGTTCGGTTCGGTGCTCATCTCGAGGTGTCGCGCCCCTGCGTCGGCGGTCAGGTCAGCGCTGCGCGGCGGTCTCCCCGCGCGCGTGCGCGCTGTTGTCGTACAGCATCGCGGACGCTTCGGCGCGACCTGCGCCAGGGGGCGCAGTCGATCAAGAAGGAGCCGCGCGACCTGCACGGACATCTAGCCGAAAAGGGTAGTCCCCCGCACGCGCGAGCGGTCCGCCGCGCGGTGGCGCGCCGGGGCCTGGCCGCCCGCACCGCCGCGCAGCGGTACCGCGCGAGCAGCAGAGGACCCGCGGTGCGTCTCCCCGTAGACGTCCCCGCGGGTCCTCTGGGTGTCCGTGCGCCCCCCGACGGCACACGGACCTTCGGCAAGTCCGCCGCACCTGGCAAGCGAAGGTGTCGGGACGGACATGATGGAGATGTGCTGATCAACCAATCGTGACGTGACTTCTAGTGTAATTGAGTTCACATCATGTCCGTAGCCGCTATCGGAGGACATTGGCTAGATCTTTCGTAACTCCGCGTCAACGAAGCTCCGTCGCCATCGCTCGGGAGTGGGGCAGTCAGTCGGTGGCCGCCGCGGCCTCCTCCAGCTCCATCCGGGCGCCCATCAGCTCACCGAGCCCGTGGTACGGAGCGCCGTGCTCGACGCCGTCGGCGCTGCTGCGCAGCACCAGCGTGGACACCCCTCCGGTCTCGGTCACCGACAGCTCGTCGAGCGTGGACATCGCGTACTCGTCGAGGTAGAGGTCCAGCTCCAGCACCCAGCCGGTGCGGTCCTGGTCGAGCCGGGCGCTGGCCACGTCCCGGCTGTCCACCCACTGCGCTCCGGGCTGGCCGCGCAGCTCCTCGATCGGCGTGGCCTCCAGCTCGCCCAGCTGCTCCTGCTCGGCCTCGCGCAACCTGGCCAGCGCCCCGGCCATCAGCCTCTTGGTGGCCGTGGCCGAGCTCGGCAGCAGCAGCAGGCCGCGGTCGGTGACCAGCAGGTCGTAACCGCTGCCCGAGGCCTGGATCGGGCTGACGATGCCCGCCAGCGTGGGCTCGGGCTCGGCGGCGGGTTCGCGGCTGTGCGTCAGCGGCACGCCCAGGTCCACCAGCACCCGGTGCAGGCCCGGGATCAGCCGCGGATCGGCCACCGCCGGCCGCACCAGCCGGTCCGGGTCCAGCGGGCGGCCGTTGGCCAGCCGCACCACCGAGGGCCCGCCCCAGTCCAGCTCGTGGTGCGCCCGGCGGGCGCAGATCAGCGCGTCGACCGCGGCCGCGCCCAGCAGCTCGGTGAGCGTGTCCTCGGCTGCCTGGTCGATCAGCGAGGGGTGCAGGCCCGGGTTGAGCACCGGGTTGACCAGCTCCCGGCCCTGGCCGCGGTGGATCGCGGCGAGCACCCCGGCGATCGAGGGCTCGATCGGCAGCCCGGACTGGGCCACCGCCGCGCTCAGCCGCGCCGCCTGCTCGGCGACCTGCGCGGCACCCGCCTGCCGGGCGATCTCCGGCCAGGGCAGGCGCTGCTGGAGGTCGTTGACCAGCAGCTGGTCCTCCAGCTCCGGGACGGTCTTGCGCGGCTTGCGCAGCAGCGCGAACGCCGGCCGCTCGTCGGGCTCGGGCTCCCCGCCGCCGGGCATCCGCTTCATCGCCTCGATGCGCGTCCGCAGCGGCGGGTCGCCGGGGTCCTCGGCGATGGTCCGCTTGGCGCGCTCGGCCAGGTCGGGCCTGCGCACCGGGTGCTCCACGAAGTTGCGGAAGCCCAGCAGCACGTCCGGCGCGTGCCCGATCGCCGCGGCCATGCTCAGGTAGGACTCGCTGTACTCGGGCCAGGCGAGGTCGACGGCCACCGACTTGCGCAGCTGCATCACCGCGACCTTGCGCCCGGCCACCCGGACCGCGGCCGCGTCGCCCGCCTGCACCAGGTCCTTGGTCGTGGTCGCCGCGATCGCGGTGAACACCCGCGCGTAGCCGGCGAACAGCCACTTCACCGGGCCGGTGGTGAGCCCGTCGACGGTGCGCCGCACGCTGGCCAGCGCCCGGTGCGCCAGCACGGTGAGCTTGCTGCGGCCGGTCAGCCGCCCGACCGCGCGGGCGATCCCGGCGCTGAGCTCGGCGGAGTTGAGCGCGGCCAGCGCCGGTAAGCCGATCTCCAGGTAGCGGGTGCGGGTGCGCAGGCCGAGCAGCGCGGTGTCCTCGCGGATCGCGATGCCCGGTTCGGAGGTGATGCGGATTTGGTCGGGCATCGGCGAATCGGTGGATTCGGCGATGGATTCGGTCAGCCGCCACAGGTTCTTCTGCTGGACGCTGTCCAGCGGGGCGCCGCGCTCGCGCACGCGGGTGCGCAGCACGGCCCGCAGGCCGATGGCCACCACGGCGCCGACCACGACTGCTGCGAACAGCACCTTCAGGCCGGTGGTCGTGGAGTGCCGGAAGGTCATTCCCGCCATCATCACCAGGCCGATGACCAGCATCACCGACGCCAGGAAGAAACCGATGTGCAATGCCAGCGCTACGGCGGCGCGCCAAGGGCCACGCACGTGCTCAAACTCCGAGGGGAATCGGGGGGACGGGACTCGCAGTCTTCGCGACCGCTCGTCGCATCGTCAACGGGGGTGTGTCAAGCGATATCGAACGGAGCTAGTCCAGCAACATCACGTCCACAGTGGACTTGGCCGCGAGCTCGGTGACGTCCTCCGGGATGGACAGCAGGCAGTTCGCCCTGGCCAGGCTGCCCAGCAGGTGCGACCCGGGCGCGCCCTGCAGGCTCACCTCGCCGGTGGCCGGGTCGAACACGCCGCGGCGGAACTGGCGCTTGCCCGCGGGAGCGCTCAGCGACTCCGCCAGCGCGGCCTGCCGCACCTTGCGGCCGGTCTCCCGGTGCCCGGCGGCCGCCAGCATCGCGGGTCGCACGAAGACCTCGAAGGACACCATCGAGCTCACCGGGTTCCCGGGCAGCGTGACCACCGCGAACGCGTCCCGGTAGCGGCCGCAGCCCTGCGGCATGCCCGGCTGCATCGCCACCTTGCTGAACTCCACGCCGTTGCCCCGCAGCGCGTCCTTGACCACCTCGTAGGCCCCGGCGCTCACGCCGCCCGAGGTCAGCAGCAGGTCGGCCGAACCGATGTGCTCGGCCAGCGCCGCGTGGAAGGCGTCCACGTCGTCGGGCACGAAGCGCAGCAGCGTCGGATCGCCGCCGGCCTCGCGGACGGCCGCGTCCAGCATGAGCCCGTTGGACTCGTAGATCTGCCCGCGCTCCAGCGGTTCGCCCGGTTCGACCAGCTCGGAGCCGGTGGACAGCACCAGCACCCGCACCGGCCGGTGCACCGGCAGCTCGGCCGCGCCGACGGCCGCGGCCACGCCCAGCTGCGCGGCGCCGAGCCGGGTGCCCGCGGTGAGCACGGTGGTGCCGGCGGTCAGGTCCTCCCCGGCGCGCCGCACGTGCTGGCCGGGCTGGACGCTCGCGAACAGCGCGACCTCGTCGGTGCCGCCGTCGGTGCGCTCCACCGGCAGCACCGCGTCGGCGCCCGGCGTCAGCTGCGCACCGGTCATGATCCGGTGCGCGGTGCCCGGCCGCAGCGGCGGCACGTCCACCCGGCCGGCCGGGACGTCCTCGACGACCGGCAGCTTCACCGGCTCCTCGGCGCTGGCGGCGGCCAGGTCCGCCGACCGCACGGCGTAGCCGTCCATCGCGGAGTTGTCGAAGGAGGGCAACGGGATCGGCGCGACGAGGTCCTCGGCCAGCGCGAGCCCGAGGCAGTCGGCCAGCGGCCTGGTCTCCACCGGGGTGCGGCGCAGCAGGGCGGCGACCTTGGCCCGGTGCTCCTCGACGGGCGTCAGCTCTGAGGGGGAGTTGAGAGACGACACGTACGCATCATCGGTCATCGGACCCCTCCTTGTCGTCGGCGGCGGTGAGTCGATCTCGGCTGTCCGGATGCGAGAATGCGCGGCCCCCGCCGACGGGGTCCGCGCGAACCTAGAATTCCCCGGAGCCGGCAGGGTGCCGGCGGAGCGGGGGATCGCGGTGCAGGTTCGCACTCGGCACACGCCGTCCTACGGCGTCGGCAGGCTGGTGCTCGCGCCCGGCGAGCCGGTGCTGGTCGAGTCCGGTTCGATGCTGGCGACCAGCTACGGGGTGACCGCGGAGGCCAAGGCTCAGGGCGGCTTCCTCAAGTCGCTGGCCCGCGCGGCGATGGGCGGCGAGTCGTTCTACGTGTCCACCTACACCGCGCCGCAGCAGGGCGGGTGGGTCGACGTCGCGCCGCAGCTGCCCGGCGACCTCAACGTTCTGGAGCTCGACGGGCGGACCGGGTGGTGCGTGACCAAGGGCTGCTGGCTCGCCGCGGCGGCCACCGTGCAGCTGGAGACCCGGTGGGGCGGGTTCCAGAACCTCTTCGGCGGCGAGGGCGGGTTCCTCACCCACCTCAGCGGACAGGGGTCGGCGCTGGTGGCCTGCTACGGCGCGCTGGACGTGGTGACCTTGCAGCCCGGTGAGTACGTCACGATCGACACCGGGCACGTGGTCGCCTACGCCGACACCGCGCAGAGCCGGCTGCGCCAGCTGCACCAGGGCGCGGCTCAATCGCTCAAGAGCGGGGAGGGCCTGGTTTTCGATTTCGCCGGACCGGGCCAGGTGCTGACCCAAACGCGCAATCCGCGGGCATTGGTCTCCTGGCTGAAGTCCAATGGGCTCGGCCCGCAGCGCGGATAGCACCGTTCCGCGAGGCGGAAGGCCGGACTCGTTCGATCGGCCGAACAAAGGCTTTCGGCAATGGTTTCGCCGGGAGTGGAAAAGGATTGGTGCAAGCGGGGGAATTGGTTGCGGCGGATAACGTTCCGTGGCTGAGAGGGCCACCCGTTCGGCCCAGCGCTTAACGGAAAAGTTGTATTGCGGACCCCGAGACGACACCGAATTTCGGGGGTAGTCTGGCCGTTGCTCCAGCGGCGCTCGCGCCGTGCATCACATTTCTTTAGGAGGACGCCGTGGCGGTCGGCACGGTCAAGTGGTTCAACTCGGAGAAGGGCTACGGATTCATCGCCACTGATGGTGGGTCCGACGTGTTCGTCCATTACTCCGCGATCAACATGTCCGGGTTCCGCACGCTTTCCGAGGGGGATCGCGTGGAATTCGAAGTCAAGGCCGGCCGCGACGGCCGCACGCAAGCAGACGGTGTCACGAAGGTCTGAGCGTCCGGACTGCCTCCGGTCTCGTCCGGCGTGGCTGCGGGATCGAGCAGCGACCAACAGCGCCCAGGCCAGCACGACCGAAAGCACAACCGCGAGGTGTCGGCCCGGTTCCCCTGGGAGCCGGGCCGGCGTTCGTTCGAGTGCGCCAACCCGCCCCCGCGTGCGCGAGGCGGGCGTTAGGGTGCCCGATGTGTCGGAAGATCTCACCGGGCAGCGGCTCGGCCACTACAAGATCGAAGGAGTGCTGGGCCGCGGCGGGATGAGCGTGATGTACCGCGCCACCGACATCCGGCTGGGCCGCAAGGTCGCGCTGAAGGTGATGGGCGAGCACATCACCGGGGACGCGGAGTTCCGCGAGCGCTTCGTCGACGAGGCCCGCAACACCTCGGCCATCGACCACGCCAACATCGTGCCGCTCTACGACTTCGGCGAAGTCGACGGCATGCTCTACATCGCGATGCGGCTGGTCGACGGGTCCGACCTGGCCAGCCTCGTCTCCGACGGCCCGATCTCGCCCAAGCGCGCCCTGGAGCTGCTCGGGCAGATCGCCGAGGCGCTGGACACCCTGCACGAGCAGGGGCTGGTGCACCTCGACCTCAAGCCGGCCAACGTGCTGGTGACCACGCGCGAGTCCGCGCACGAGCACGTCTACCTCGCCGACTTCGGGCTCACCCGGCGCGGCGCGACCGGGCACCGCACCGCCGGCGGCGACTTCCTCGGCTCGCCCACCTACGCGGCCCCGGAGCACCTGCGCGGCGAGCCGGTCGACGGCCGCACCGACCAGTACGCGCTGGCCTGCATGCTGTTCGCCTGCCTGACCGGGCGCCCGCCCTTCCAGGGGCAGGTCCCCGAGATCATCCAGGGCCACCTCGCCGCCGCGCCGCCGGCGCCCGGCGCGCTGGTGGCGCTGCCGCCGCCGGTCGACGACGTGCTGCGCCGCGCGATGGCCAAGCGTCCCGAGCAGCGCTTCGCGAGCTGCCAGGAGATGATCACCGCCGCGCGCGCCGCGTGCGGGCCCGCGCCGGGAGAGGTGCCCGCGCCCTCGCGGGCCATGCGCCCGCACGGCCCGCCTTCCGGTCCGCAGCCGGTCGTCCCCGGGCCGCAGCCCGCCCCGCCCCGGCCGGGCCCGCCGCAGCAGGGCGCTCCGCCGGTGCAGCAGGGGCCGCAGCGGCTGCGCCCGCCGATGCCGGCCAGCTCGGCCTCGTTGGCCAAGCCCTCCTCCGGCGGTTCGGCGAAGTGGATCGTCCCGCTGCTGGCCGGGTTGGCCTTCGCGGTCATCGTGATCGTCTTCGCGGTGATGGCCACGTCCGTGTGAGGGGCGTTTCGCGACAGGTCGGCCGTGCCGGGCACGGGCGAGTGACCTCCGACGCCCCTCGGGCGGGGCCTTGCTTGCACTCGCCCTGCGTGAGTGCTAAACACGGTACTGGCACTCAGCAAGTTCGAGTGCCAGGTCGGGACGGTGAGGCCGCCCCCGGCGACCCCGAATGGCGGTGGTCGCCGAGCGGTCGTCCGTCGCGGGCACCGAGCCTGGCCGAGCACGAGTCCTGCCGTGGCGTGTGAATCCACACCGCGGCGTCCTGATAGGTGGAGGACCACACCGCAATGGCCAAGATGATCGCGTTCGACGAGGACGCCCGCCGCGGTCTTGAGCGCGGCATGAACAACCTCGCCGACGCCGTCAAGGTGACGCTCGGCCCGAAGGGCCGCAACGTCGTGCTCGAGAAGAAGTGGGGCGCGCCGACCATCACCAACGACGGCGTCTCGATCGCCAAGGAGATCGAGCTCGAGGACCCGTGGGAGAAGATCGGGGCCGAGCTGGTCAAGGAGGTCGCCAAGAAGACCGACGACGTCGCGGGCGACGGCACCACCACCGCCACCGTGCTGGCCCAGGCGCTGGTGCGCGAGGGCCTGCGCAACGTCGCGGCCGGCGCTTCCCCGATCGCCCTGAAGCGGGGCATCGAGAAGGCCACCGAGGCGATCTCCGAGCAGCTGCTCAAGAACGCCAAGGAGATCGAGACCAAGGACCAGATCGCCGCCACCGCCGCGATCTCGGCCGGCGACCGCCAGATCGGCGAGCTCATCGCCGAGTCGATGGACAAGGTCGGCAAGGAAGGCGTCATCACCGTCGAGGAGAGCAACACCTTCGGGCTCGAGCTCGAGCTCACCGAGGGCATGCGCTTCGACAAGGGCTACATCTCGCCCTACTTCGTGACCGACACGGAGCGGATGGAGGCGTCGCTCGACGACCCGTACATCCTGCTGCTGAGCTCGAAGATCTCGAACATCAAGGACCTGCTCCCGCTGCTGGAGAAGGTCATGCAGGCCAACAAGCCGCTGCTGATCATCTCCGAGGACGTCGAGGGCGAGGCCCTGTCCACGCTGGTGGTCAACAAGATCCGCGGCACCTTCAAGTCCGTCGCCGTCAAGGCCCCGGGCTTCGGTGACCGCCGCAAGGCGATGCTGCAGGACATGGCCATCCTGACCGGCGGTCAGGTCATCAGCGAGGAGGTCGGCCTCAAGCTGGAGAACGCCGACCTGCCGCTGCTGGGCCAGGCCCGCAAGGTCGTCGTCACCAAGGACGAGACCACCATCGTCGAGGGCGCTGGCGACGACGAGCAGATCGCCGGCCGGGTCAACGAGATCCGCGCCGAGATCGAGCGCTCGGACTCCGACTACGACCGCGAGAAGCTGCAGGAGCGGCTGGCCAAGCTGGCCGGCGGCGTGGCCGTCATCAAGGCCGGTGCGGCGACCGAGGTCGAGCTCAAGGAGCGCAAGCACCGCATCGAGGACGCGGTCCGCAACGCCAAGGCCGCCGTCGAGGAGGGTGTCGTCGCCGGCGGTGGCGTCGCCCTGCTGCAGGCCGCCCAGACCGCCTTCGACGGCCTCAAGCTGGAGGGCGACGAGGCGACCGGTGCGAACAGCGTCAAGCTGGCCGTCGAGGCCCCGCTGAAGCAGATCGCGGTCAACGCCGGCCTCGAGGGCGGCGTCGTCGCGGAGAAGGTCAAGAACCTCACCCCGGGCACCGGCCTGAACGCCGCGACCGGCGAGTACGAGGACCTGATCGAGGCCGGCGTCATCGACCCGGCCAAGGTCACCCGCTCCGCGCTGCAGAACGCGGCCTCCATCGCCGCGCTGTTCCTGACCACCGAGGCCGTGGTCGCCGACAAGCCGGAGGAGAACGGCGGCGCCGCCGCTGCCGCCGGCGGTGACCCGATGGGTGGCATGGGCGGCATGATGTGATGACCGCCGTGCTCGGAGCCTGAGGTTCCGCACGCTCGAAGGGCCGTCCCCGTCCGCGGGGGCGGCCCTTCTGCGCGTTCCGGGTCCCCGCGACGGGCCGGTTCGCCGGTGTGTTCTCCTGGTTTGGTTCCGCAGCTCCAGGTGAGGTGGGTTGATGCGTCGTCTCAAGACCAGGTCCGTCGCGGTGGTCCTCGCGGCGGTGGGGGTGCTGGCGGCCGGGTGCACCAACGCGCCACCACCCGAGCCGGGGCAGCAGCCGGCCGAGGACGCGCCGGTCTCGCTGCCCGGCGAGGGCGTGCCCCAGGTGACCCCGCAGCCGACCGAGATGACGCGGCTCGGCGACGACATCGCGGTGCACGGCACCGTCGAGGTCATCGTGGACCCGATCGCCGACCAGCCGACCATCGACCTGGCCACCCAGGTGCTGCGGATGGCAGGCGCCTCGGAGGTGCTGGTCCGCCAGCCCGGGCAGCGCAGCCCGGAGGCCGACCTGCGGATCCGCATCGGCGGCCGCAACTCCCCGATGATCGTCAAGGGCCTGCAGGCGATGCACTACGGCGCGCCCGCGAACATGGACCCGGAGAGCTACGTGCTGGCCGCCAGCGGTGGCGAGGACCCGGCGCTGATCATCGGCGCGGGCGACCCGGCCGGGGTCTACTACGGCGTGCAGACGCTGCGCCAGATCGCCTCGCCGGGCCGGATCGCCGGGGTCGGGGTGCTCGACGAGCCCGCGATGCCCAACCGCGGCGCCATCGAGGGTTTCTACGGCCCACCGTGGACGCACCAGGAGCGGATGGACCAGCTCGCCTTCTACGGCGACATGAAGCTCAACACCTACATCTACGCGCCCAAGGACGACCCGTACCACCGGGAGCAGTGGGACCAGCCGTACCCGCCGGAGAAGCTGGCCGAGGTGCAGGAGCTGATCGGGCAGGCGCAGCGCCACCACGTTCGGTTCACCTACGCGCTCTCCCCGGGCAACTCGATCTGCTACAGCGATCCCGCGCACTTCCAGGCGCTGCTCGCCAAGCTCCAGGTGATGTACGACTCCGGCGTGCGGGACTTCTCGCTGCCGCTGGACGACATCTCCTACACCAGCTGGAACTGCTCCGGCGACCAGCAGGCCTACGGCGCGCCGTCGGAGGAGGCCGCGGGCCGGGCGCAGGCCGACCTGCTCAACCGGGTGCAGCACGAGTTCGTCGACACCCACCCGGGCTCGACCCCGCTGCAGTTCGTGCCCACCGAGTACTCCGACGTCGAGGACTCCGGGTACAAGACCGCGATCCGCGAGGTGCTGGATCCGCGGGTGCTGGTGATGTGGACCGGTGACGGCGTGATCCCGCCGCGGATCACCGTCGAGGACGCGCGCAAGGCCGAGCAGGTCTGGGGACGCAAGCTGTTCCTGTGGGACAACTACCCGGTCAACGACTTCGACGGCTCGGCCGGGCGGTTGCTGCTCGGACCGTACGCCAAGCGGCAGAACGGACTGTCCGAGCAGCTCACCGGTGCGGTCGTCAACCCGATGAACCAGGCGGCGGCGAGCAAGGTCGTCGAGATCGGAGCGGCCGACTTCGCCTGGAACGACGAGAAGTTCGACCCGAAGCGCGCCTCGCGGGCGGCTGCCGAGTACCTCGCGGGCGACCGGTTCGCCGGTGGCGAGCCCGGGCTGACGGCCGACCCGAAGACCGCGGACGCGCTCCTGGTCTTCTTCGACCTCAACCACATGGCCCCGCTGGCCAGCGGAAGTCCTTGGCAGGACCCGGCTCCCGAGCTGGCCCGCCGGTTGGAGAGCTTCCGCGCGGGCTGGCAGAACGGCACCCGGGACCAGGCCCTGGAGGACCTGCGCCGGTACGCGCGGGCGATCGCCGACGCCCCCGAGCAGATCCGGCGGGGCGCGGCCGCGGACTTCGTGGCCGACTCCGAGCCGTGGTTGACCGCCACCGACCGCTGGGGCGACGCCCTGCTGGCCACAGTGGACGGGCTCCGGGCAAGGACCGACGGTGAGGAGGGCGCCGCGCGCGACGCCTTCCAGCGCGCCGAGGAAGCCGCCGACCGGGCCGGCGCCCTGCAGGCCGACCCGACGCAGGTCCGCCCCGAGGGCCCGATCATGCTGGCCGACGGCGTCCTGGACACCTTCGTCCGACGAGCCCCCAGCACCCTCACCTGACCCCGCCGAAAGAGCCCTCGAACTCCGCCCGCCGAATCGCCTCGAGTTCGAGGGGTGGAATTCGAGGGTTCTCGGAGGTCCGCCCGGTCGGGGGCGTCGTGGTCGCGGTGGTGGCGTCAGGACGCCGTGGGGCGGGTGAGGTCGGTGAGGTCGGCTTCGAGCTTCTCCCACTGGTCGTAGAGGGCGTCGCGGCCGTAGCGGGAGACCAGCTGCGCCTCGCTGCGGGAGATCGGGATGAGCGTGATCAGCTGCAGCGCCGGCTCCTCGCCGTCGAGCAGCACGTCGAAGTCGTCGCCGAGGTAGGGGTGCGGGGCCGCGAGCGCGCCGGCGACCTCGCTGTCCGGCAGCAGCACCCGGTCGTTCATGATCAGCGCGCCGTAGCCGACCCGGCTCTTCGACTCGGTCAGCAGCTCGGCGATCACGCCCACCAGGTGCTTGGCGTAGATCTCCTGGTCCGCGCGCAGGGTGCACAGCAGCTCCTGCGGCAGCGGAGCCCCGGCGGTGCGGTCGCGCAGCCCGCTGGTCAGCACGGTCACGTGCGCGCCGTCCGAGTGGTCGCAGAGCACCAGGGAGTAGCCGCGGTCCCGCCCGGACTCGGTCACGCTGCTCTCGGCGCCGCGGACTCGGCCGATGTGCTGCTCGACGTGCGCGGGGAACCCGGCGAACCTGCTCATGCCCGGGAATCCTACGGCCCGGGACGAGGCCCGGTCCGGCGCCCGCTCGGTCGCATGTGGACGATCGGGGCGCGCCGGCCGCGCCGGGGAGGACGCGGTGAGCCATCGCCTCGCGCGGTTCGGTCGCATAGGCTCGAAGCATGGCGGAGGCTGACGCGTTCCGGATGAAATCCCCGTCCGAGGTGTCCACGAAGCTGGACGAAACGGGATATCTGCCCGACGAGGGGATCGCCACGGCGGCGTTCCTGGCGATGCAGATGCGTCGCCCGCTGCTGTGCGAGGGCGAGCCCGGCACCGGCAAGACGGCCCTGGCCCAGGCGCTGGCCGCCGCGCTGGACGTGAACCTCATCCGGTTGCAGTGCCACGAGGGCATCGACGCCGCCCAGGCGCTCTACGACTGGGACTTCCCGCGCCAGCTGCTGCACCTGCGCACCCTCGAAGCCGCTTCCGGCGGCGAGATCGACGCCGAAGCCGCCGAATCCTCCCTGTACACCCCGCGATTCCTGCTGGCCCGACCGTTGCTGCGCGCCCTGCAGGAGGCGCCGTGCGTGCTGCTGGTCGACGAGATCGACCGCGCCGACGACGAGTTCGAGGCCTTCCTGCTGGAGGTGCTCTCGGAGTACGCGGTGAGCATCCCGGAGTACGGCGAGGTGCGCGCGGCCGAACCGCCGGTGGTGATCCTGACCTCCAACCGCACCCGCGAGGTGCACGACGCGCTCAAGCGCCGCTGCCTCTACCACTGGCTGGAGCACCCCGGCCTGGAGCGCGAGGTGGCGATCCTGCGCCGCCGCCTGCCCGGGCTGGAGGCGAGGCTCGCCGAGCAGGTCGCCGCCGCGCTGCAGCGGATGCGCCAGATGGAGCTGCTCAAGCCGCCCGGGGTGGCCGAGGCGCTGGACTGGGCGCAGGCCCTGCAGGCCATCGGCGCCGACGCGCTGGACGCCGAGTCCGCCGCGACCACGCTGGGCGCCGTGCTGAAGTACCGGGAGGACGCCGAGCGCGTGCAGGCCGCGGGCGTCGTGGCGCCATGACCTCCGCGGTCACCGGACTGGTCGGCTTCGCCAGGGCGTTGCGGCACTCCGGCATGGCCTGCGGCCCGAACCGGGTGCAGAACTTCCTGGACGCCGTCGAGCAGGTCGGCGTGGAGGACCGGGAGTCGCTGTACTGGGCGGGCCGGGTCACGTTGTGCTCCGAGCCGGACGACATCGCGCGCTACGACGCGGCCTTCGCGGCCTGGTTCAGCGCCGAGCCGGTGCCGGTGGAGCAGCCCGGGCAGCCGGTCGCGCGCCCGGCCCGCATCGCGGCGCTGACCGGCAGCGACGCCGGCGAGGGCGAGGGCGAGGGGGAGGACCCGCTGGCGGCGGCGGCCAGCGATGCCGAGGTGCTGCGCAACCGGGACCTCTCCGAGCTGACCACCGCCGAGCGCGACCACCTGCGCAGGCTGCTCGACGTGCTGCGGCCGGTGCCGCCGACCCGTCCGGCGCTGCGCAGGGAACCCGGCAGGCGCGGTGCGCTCAGCCCCCGGGCCACGCTGCGCGCCATGCTGCGCTCGGGCGGCGAGCCGGTCCGGCTGCCCAAGCAGCGGCGGGCCCGGCGAGCCCGCCGGGTGGTGCTGCTCATCGACGTCTCCGGCTCGATGAGCCCGTACGCCGACGCGCTGCTGCGCTTCGCGCACGTGGTGGTGCGGCACGCCCCGGCCAGCACCGAGGTGTTCACCCTGGGCACCCGGATGACCCGGGTGAGCCGCCAGCTGCGCCAGCGCGACCCGGAGGCGGCCCTGCTGGCCGCCAACCGCGCGGTCCCGGACTTCTCCGGCGGCACGCGGCTCGGCGAGACGCTGCGGGTGTTCCTGGACCGCTGGGGCCAGCGCGGGCTCGCCCGCGGCTCGGTGGTCGTGCTGTTCTCCGACGGCTGGGAGCGCGGCGACACCGGCGAGCTGGCCGACCAGATGCGCAGGTTGCGCCGATTGGCCCGAGGGGTGGTGTGGGCGAACCCGCACGCGGGGCACGATGGGTACCAGCCGGTGCAGTCCGGAATTGTTGCGGCCCTGCCGCACGTTGACCAGTTGGTGGCCGGGCACAGCCTGCGGTCGCTCGAGGACATCTGGTCGTGGGTGCGCAGGCTTTCCCGATCCGGGGAGCGGCTCCCCGTCGGATTCGCTTGATCGAGGCAACGGTGCCGATCGGCACGTGGAGGTGGGCGCGGTGCGCGACGTGTTGGACGAGTTGACCAAGCGCTGGGAGGCGGGCGAGTCCGTCGGCCTGGGCACAGTGGTGGCCACCTTCCGCTCCGCGCCGCGCCCGGCCGGGGCGTCGATGCTGGTCACCCAGGGCGGCGAGGCCGTGGGCAGCGTGTCCGGCGGCTGCGTGGAGGGCGCCGTCTACGAGGAGGGCACCGGTGTGCTCGACGGCGGCGAGCCGGTGCTGCGCCGCTACGGCGTCAGCGATGACGACGCCTTCGCCGTGGGCCTGACCTGCGGCGGGATCCTGGACATCTTCGTGGAGAAGATCGACCGCGAGACCTTCCCCGAGCTCGACGAGGTGGCCGCCTCGGTGCGCGCCGAGGAACCGGTCGCGGTGGCCACCGTCATCGAGCACCCGGAGGGGTCCAAGGTCGGCACGCACCTGCTGATCTGGCGGGACCGGGTGCGCGGTGGCCTGGGCACCGAGCGGGTGGACGACGCGGTGATCGACGACGCGCGCGGCATGCTGGCCAGCGGCCGCAGCGGCGTCATCGAGTACGGCCCGGAGGGGCAGCGCCGCGGCGAGGGCATGCGGGTGTTCGTGAACTCCTTCGAGCCGCCGCCGCGGATGCTGGTCTTCGGCGCGATCGACTTCGCCGCGGCGATGGCCCGGATGGGCGGGTTCCTGGGCTACCGGGTGACGGTCTGCGACGCCCGGCCGGTGTTCGCCACCAACAGCCGCTTCCCCGGCGTGGACGAGGTGGTCGTGGACTGGCCGCACCGCTACCTGGCCGCCGAGGCCGAGGCGGGGCGCATCGACGAGCGCACCGCGGTCATGGTGCTCACCCACGACCCGAAGTTCGACGTGCCGGTGCTCGAGCAGGCGCTGTCGCTGGACGTCGGCTACGTGGGGGCGATGGGGTCGCGGCGCACCCACGAGGACCGGTTGTCCCGGCTGCGCGAGCAGGGCGTGAGCGAGCGGCAGCTGGAGCGGCTGTCCTCGCCGATCGGGCTGGACCTCGGCGCGCGGACGCCGGAGGAGACCGCGGTGTCCATCGCCGCCGAGCTGATCGCCCTGCGCTGGGGCGGCCGCGGGGTGCGCCTGACCGAGCTCGACGGGCCGATCCACCACCACTCGTGACGGAGCGGGCGAGCTCCTGCTCACCAGAAGTCCCCGGGGTGCCGGAGCGCCCCGGGGACTTCTCATGAGAGGGGCGAACGGCCGTCCCTCCGACGTGACCGGTCGATTCACCGGAACAGACGGTCCTCCCGGGCGTGCCCGCGGGGCGCGCTTGCTCATCGACGAGCGGAGTAGCACGCTCACGTGAGTGACGTCCGTCACTCAGGCGGATCAGTCGTGTTCCCGAACGTCCGCTGAACACCGTTCGGCTAGGAGGCCGCTCCATGCCCCGCATCACCGTCAACGTAGACGGCACCAAGTACGAGGACGAGGTGGAGCCGAGAACGCTGCTCGTGCAGTACCTGCGCGAGCGGCTCGGCAAGGTAGGAACGGTCGTGGGTTGCGACACCAGCAACTGCGGCGCGTGCACCGTCCACATGGACGGGCACAGCGTGAAGTCGTGCTCGGTGCTGGCCGTGCAGGCCCACGGGTGCGAGATCACGACCATCGAAGGGCTCTCCCAGGACGGCAAGCTGCACCCCCTGCAGGAGGCCTTCCACGACAACCACGCGCTGCAGTGCGGGTACTGCACCCCCGGCATGATCATGCAGGCGCTCGACCTGCTCGCGGAGAACCCCGAACCCGACGACCAGGCGGTCCGCGAGGGCATGGAGGGCAACCTCTGCCGCTGCACGGGCTACCAGAACATCGTGCGCGCGGTGCGCGACGCGGCCTCGCGGATGGAGCCGGGGGCCGGGCCGGCGGTGGAGCACACCGAGGACACGCCGGTGCCGCGCACGCCCGCCGACGAGCAGACCGGCTCGCGCGTCACCGGAGGTGCCCAATGACCTCCGTGGCCGAACCGGAACTCGGGCGCTCCCGCAAGCGCAAGGAGGACGCGCGGCTGATCACCGGCCGCACCCGCTGGACCGACAACCTCGCCCCGAGCGGCACGCTGCACCTGGCGATGCTGCGCTCGCCGATGGCGCACGCCAGGATCACCGCGATCGACACCGCGGCGGCCAGGGACATGCCGGGGGTCGCCGCGGTGATCACCGGCCGGGACATCGCCGACGAGCAGGGCTCGCTGCCCTGCGCCTGGCCGATCACCGACGACATGAAGGCGCCCACCGCGCCCCCGATGGCCGTCGACGAGGTCCGCTTCGCCGGTGAGGCGGTGGCCGTGGTGGCCGCCCGCTCGGCCGCCGAGGCGCGCGACGCCGCCGACGCCATCGACGTCGACTACGAGGACCTGCCGGTGGTGCTGGACATGCCCTCGGCGCTGGGGTCCGGCTCACCGCTGGTGCACGAGGACCTGGGCACCAACGAGAACGCGACCTGGAAGTTCGACTCCGCCGAGGCGGGCACCGGCGGCGACGTGGAGCAGGCGCTGTCCTCGGCCGAGGTGCGGGTGGACCGCACCTTCCGGCAGCAGCGGCTGATCCCGGCGTTCATGGAGCCCCGCTCGGTGGTGGTGGACCCGACCGGCGAGCAGATCACCGTCTGGTCGGCCACCCAGGTGCCGCACATCCTGCGGGTGATGCTGGCGATGTCGCTGGGCGTGCCGGAGAGCAAGATCCGGGTGATCGCCCCCGACGTCGGCGGCGGCTTCGGCGGCAAGCTGCAGGTCACGCCGGAGGAGGTCATCTCCTTCGTGATGGCCCGAAGGCTGGGCCGCCCGGTGAAGTGGACCGAGACCCGCTCGGAGTCGATGGTCTCGGCGCACCACGGCCGCGACCAGATCCAGAAGCTGTCCATGTCGGCCGACCGCGACGGCACCATCACCGGCCTGAAGGTGGAGCTGCTCGCCGACATGGGCGCCTACCTGCGGCTGGTCACGCCGGGCGTGCCGATCCTCGGCGCGCTGATGTTCAACTCGATCTACAAGATCCCGGCCTACCACTTCAGCTGCACCAACGTGTTCACCAACAAGACGCCCACCGACGCCTACCGCGGCGCCGGGCGCCCGGAGGCCACCTTCGCCATCGAGCGGATGATGGACGAGCTGGCCGACGAGCTCGGCATGGACCCGATGGAGCTGCGGCGCAAGAACTGGATCGCGCACGAGGAGTTCCCGTACAACACGGTCGCGGGCCTGACCTACGACTCGGGCAACTACGAGGCGGCCACCGACCAGGCGATGGAGCTGTTCGGCTACCGGTCGCTGCGCGAGGAGCAGGAGCGGCGCCGGCGCGACGGCGACGTCGTCCAGCTGGGCATCGGCATCTCCACGTTCACCGAGATGTGCGGGTTGGCGCCCTCCCGGGTGCTGGGCTCGCTGTCCTACGGCGCCGGCGGCTGGGAGAGCGCCTCGATCCGGATGCTGCCCACCGGCAAGGTCGAGGTGGTCACCGGTTCCTCGCCGCACGGGCAGGGGCACGAGACGGCTTGGAGCCAGATCGTCGCCGACCGGCTGGGCGTGCCCTTCGACGACGTCGAGGTGCTGCACGGCGACACCCAGGTCTCGCCCAAGGGCATGGACACCTACGGCTCGCGGTCGCTGACCGTGGGCGGCATGGCGGTGGTCAGCGCGGCCGACAAGGTCATCGACAAGGCCCGCAAGATCGCCGCGCACATGCTGGAGTGCTCCGAGGACGACCTGGAGTTCTCGGCGGGCCGCTTCGGCGTCCGGGGCACCGATCGGGGCGTGGCCATGGCCGAGGTGGCGCTGGCGACCTTCGCCGCGCACGACCTGCCCGACGGGGTGGAGCCGAGCATCGACGCGGACGCGACGTTCGACCCGGAGAACTTCTCCTTCCCGCACGGAACCCACCTGTGCGCCACCGAGGTGGACACGGAGACCGGCGAGGTGAAGATCCGCAAGTACGTCTGCGTGGACGACATCGGCCAGGTGATCAACCCGCTGATCGTGGAGGGCCAGGTGCACGGCGGCCTCGCCCAGGGCATCGCGCAGGCGCTGTTCGAGGAGGCGGTCTACGACGAGGACGGCACGCTGACGACCGGCACCCTGGCCGACTACCTGGTGCCCTCGGCGGCCGACCTGCCGGAGTTCACCACGGGTCGCACCGAGACCGCGGCGACCTCGAACGCGCTGGGCGTCAAGGGCGTCGGCGAGGCGGGCACCATCGCCTCCACCCCCGCGGTGGTCAACGCGGTCGTCGACGCGCTGCGCCCGATGGGCGTCGACGACGTGGAGATGCCCTGCTCGCCGCAGCGCGTGTGGCGCGCCATCACCGGCGCCGGGGCCTCCGGCGCGACCGCTTCCGAGTCCGGCGGCGGACTCGGCTCGATCGACCCCCAGGGAGGTGCCCGGTGATCCCGGCTCAGTTCTCCTACACCGCACCCTCCACGACGGAGGAGGCCGTGGCGGCGCTCGCCTCGGCGGGCGAGGACGCGAAGGTGCTGGCGGGCGGGCAGAGCCTGCTGCCGGTGCTGCGGATGCGGCTGGCCGATCCCGAGGCGGTGATCGACGTCGGCCGCATCCCGGAGATGCGCGGCATCCGCGAGGACGGCGACCGCGTGGTCATCGGCGCCACCGCCACCCACCACGAGGTGGCGCGGGACCCGCTGGTGGCCCAGCACTGCGAGCTCATCTCGCTGGCCACCCGCACCGTGGCCGACCCGCAGGTGCGCCACCGGGGCACGTTCGGCGGCTCGCTGGCGCACGCCGACCCGGCGGGCGACCTGCCCGCTCCCGCGCTGGCGCTGGACGCGGAGATGGTGCTGGCCGGTCCTTCCGGCAGGCGCACGGTCCCGGCCGAGGAGTTCTTCGTCGACTACTTCACCACCGCGCTGGAGCCCGGCGAGCTGCTGGTCGAGGTGCGGATGCCGAAGTGGACCGGCTGGAAGGCGCACTACGAGAAGTTCAACCGGGTCGCCCAGGCCTGGTCGATCGTCGGGGTCGCGGCGGCGGTGCGGGTCGACGGCGGGTCCATCGCCGAGGCGCGCATCGGTCTGACCAACATGGGCCCGACCCCGGTGCGGGCGCGCGGCGTCGAGCAGGCCCTGGTCGGGCAGCCGGCGACCGCCGAGGCGATCCGCTCGGCGGCCGCGCACGCGGCCGAGGGCACCAGCCCGGCCTCCGACGCGAGCGCCGATTCCGACTACCGCCAGCACCTCGCGCAGGTGCTGACCCGGCGCGCCGTGCTGGCCGCCTGCGGTTGATCGGTTCGCGTTCTTCAGGGCCGGTGGCCGCGGCGCCACCGGCCCTGAAAGCGTTTCGGCCGCCCGCATTGCACCGTTCGGGCTACCGGCGCGCCGCCCGGGCTGGGAAGCTGGGGCGGAGACCGCGTTATAGCGTCGGATCACGGCTTACAGCTTCAGCAAGGACTACGGCTCTTCGACAGGGCCGAGCTCGGTCGAACCAGGAGGACCCTCCAGTGCAGATGCAGCACACGTTCAGCGTTCCGGTGCCGATCGACAGGGCGTGGCAAGCGATGATCGACCCCGAGGCGGTCGCCCCCTGCATGCCCGGCGCCACGCTCACCAAGGCCGAGGGCAACGAGTTCGCCGGTTCGGTGAAGGTCAAGCTCGGGCCGGTCACGCTGCTCTACAAGGGCAACGGCACCTTCAAGGAGACCGACGAGAGCGCCCGGCGCATCGTCATCGACGCCAGCGGCAAGGACTCCCGGGGAGCGGGCACCGCCGCGGCCACGGTGACCGTGCAGCTCACCGCCGACGGCGACACCACCAACGGCACCGTGGACACCGACCTCAAGGTCACCGGCAAGCCCGCCCAGATGGGGCGCGGGCTGATCTCCGAGGTCGGCGGCAAGATCCTCAACCAGTTCTCCGCCAACCTCGCCGAGAAGCTCTCCGGCGAGCAGGAGGCCCCGGCCGGGGGCGGGTCGGAGACCGCTGCCGAATCGGGCTCGACCGGTTCGACGGGCTCGGAGGGCTCGGTTGGCAACGGCGCCGCGGGTGCGGCGGGTGCCGCCGCGGGCGCGGCCGCGGCCAGCTCGGTGAAGAAGGAGCCCAGCTGGAAGGTCACCCCGGCGGACTCGAGCAGCGCGCAGTCCGCGGGCGGCAGCGAGGCGATCGACCTGCTGGACACCGCGGGCACCCCGGTGCTCAAGCGCTTGGCCCCGGTGGCCGCCGGACTGCTGGTCGCCGTCGTCGTCCTGCGCCGGATCAAGCGCCGCAAGGCCCGCAAGGCCACCAGGTGAGACCGCGCGCCGGGCTCCGCCGGAGCCCGGCGCCGCACTCCCGGCCGGGAGCTGCTCGCGGATCGTTCTGCTCGGCGCGGCTCCGCGGCCTCCACCGCTCGTGCGCGCCGGGCGTCGCGCCGCGAGGTCGCGGTGCAGCGCCTAGACGAGTTCGTTCACCCTGATCAGGCGGTCGATCCAGCGGCGCTGGACGTCGGCGGGCGGGGTCGCGGCGGTGACCTTGGCCGGGTCGGGCTCGGGTGGCTTGGACGGCACCGGGAGGTGGCCGTCGACCGGCAGCAGCGGCTCGGCGACCACGTCGCCCTCCAGCAGCGCGATCGTGCCCAACCCGCACGCGAACGGCAGCTCCGGGAGCGCTCCGGCCAGCGCGAGCTGGGCGGACAGGCCGACGCTGGACTCCACCGCGGAGGAGACCACGCAGGGCAGGCCGCAGGCCTCGGCCACCTCCAGCGCGCGGCGCACGCCGCCGAGCGGGGCGGCCTTGATGATCGCCACGTCGGCGGCACCGGCCACCGCCACCCGCAGCGGGTCCTCGGCGCGCCGGATCGACTCGTCGGCGGCGATGCGCACGTCCACCCGGCGGCGCACCTCGGCGAGCTCCTCGACGCTCGGGCAGGGCTGCTCGGCGTACTCCAGGCCCCCGGCGGCCCGGTCCAGCTCGATGATCCGCGCGACCGCGGTGTCGACGTCCCAGGCGGCGTTCGCGTCGATCCGGATGGCCCCGCTCGTTCCCAGGGCGTCGCGCACGGCCGCGACCCGCTCCAGGTCCTCGCCGGGGGACTGGCCGGTCTCGGCGACCTTGACCTTCGCCGTGGTGCAGCCCGAGCCCGCCGCGATCCGGTGCGCCTTGTCAGCGGGCACCGCGGGCACGGTGCAGTTCACCGGGATCCGGTCGCGCACCGGCTCCGGCCAGCCGCGGCCGCAGGCCTCCAGCGCGGTGCGCAGCCAGGGAACCGACTGCGCGTCGTCGTAGTCCTCGAACGGGCAGAACTCGCCCCAGCCCGAGGGCCCGGACAGCAGGACCCCGCGCCGGACTGTGATCCCGCGGAACCGGTTGCGCATCGGCAGCGCGTAGACCCGCACCGCGTCGAGCTCGGCCAGATCGATGTCCATGCGCACGATCCTTTCAGCCCGAACCGCTCCCCGCTCCGGGGGAGCGCCGCGCCGGCCGCGCGCGGCCCCGGAGGGCGCTCAGGCCACGCTCGGCCGCCCCAGGTCGAAGACGTCGACCTCGAAGCGGGCCCACTGCTGGCGCAGCGCGGTCACGCCGTGGTCCAGGATGTAGTTGAGCTCGCCGATGGTGACCGGCAGCAGGGTGAAGACCTGCAGCTGCTCGACCCCGTCCTCGTCGGTGAAGCGGGTGAACTCCGGCGGGAAGAACGGGTGCCCGCTGGCCAGCACGCCGTGGAACTCGGTGCCGGGCAGCAGCGGCTTCTTGTTCGGCACGATCTGGTCCGGGACCAGGTAGGTCTTCTGCTGCACCAGCAGCTCGGCGGTCAGGTCCACCAGGTGCCGCGCGGCCTCGGCCTGCTCCTTGTAGACGGTGCAGGCCAGCTCCTGGGCGGGCTCGGCGCCCAGCGGCTGGAACCGCAGGCCGCTGCTGATCACCGTGGTCAGGTGATAGCGCTCCAGGTAGAAGAAGACCAGGCCGTAGCCGCGGTCGGGCCCGCGCACGTTCGGGGGCTCGGCCCCGGTGGGCGTGCCGGCGTGGCGCTCGAGGTTCTCCGCGAGCCCCACGAAGCGGTGCGCGCCGCCCAACGCCAGGCGTTGCTGCTGCTCGGTTGCCATCCGATCTCCAGTATCTTGCGGGACACCCACAGCCGGTCCGCCTGCTGAGGGGCCAGGTGCTCGCTCAGCACGGCTTCCGGTGGTTCTGCGGCGCACCAGTCCCGGCTCACCCGATTGTATTAATCACGTGCGGCGGCACCGCTGCTCAGCCCGGGTACTGGGTGCGTTCAACGCAACGGTAACCGGAAACGGGTCCAACACGGACACTTTTGGGTGACAGCTGTCCGTGGGGCGCGTCAATTTTTCGTCACCCCACGTCCGGGAGGGCCGGGCCCAGCAGGTCGTCGGCGTCGACGATCCGGTAGGCGTAGCCCTGCTCGGCGAGGAACCGCTGCCGGTGCGCCGCGTAGTCGGTGTCCAGCGTGTCGCGCGAGACCACCGAGTAGAAGTGCGCCTGGTTGCGCTCGACCTTGGGCCGCAGCAGCCGCCCGAGCCGCTGCGCCTCCTCCTGCCGGGAACCGAAGGTGCCGGAGACCTGCACCGCCACCGAGGCCTCGGGCAGGTCGATGGAGAAGTTGGCGACCTTCGACACCACCAGGCGGTTGATCTCGCCGCGCCGGAACTGGTCGAAGAGCTCCTCGCGCTCCTTGTTCTTCGTCGAGCCCTCCACGATCGGCGCCTCGAGGGCATCGCCGAGCTCGTGCAGCTGCTCCAGGTAGGCGCCGATGACCAGGGCGGGCTCGCCGGGGTGCTGGTCCAGGATGGCCTTGACCACCGGGGCCTTGGTGCGCGCCGTCGAGCACAGCTTGTAGCGCTCCTCGGCTTCGGAGGTGGCGTACTGCAGCCGCTCCTCGTCGGTCAGCGTCACCCGCACCTCGGTGCAGTCGGCCGGTGCGATCCAGCCCTGCGACTCGATGTCCTTCCACGGCGCGTCGTAGCGCTTGGGCCCGATCAGCGAGAACACGTCGCCCTCCCGGCCGTCCTCGCGGACCAGCGTGGCGGTGAGCCCGAGGCGGCGCCGGGACTGCAGGTCGGCGGTCATCCGGAACACCGGGGCGGGCAGCAGGTGCACCTCGTCGTAGACCACCAGGCCCCAGTCGCGCGAGTCGAACAGCTCCAGGTGCTTGTACTCGCCCTTGGAGCGGCGGGTGATCACCTGGTACGTGGCGATGGTGACCGGGCGGATCTCCTTCTTCTCCCCGGAGTACTCGCCGATCTCCTCCTCGGTCAGCGAGGTGCGCTCGATCAGCTCGCGCTTCCACTGCCTGCCCGCGACGGTGTTGGTGACCAGGATCAGGGTGGTGGCCTCGGCCTCGGCCATCGCCGCGGCGCCTACCAGCGTCTTGCCCGCGCCGCAGGGCAGCACGACCACGCCGGATCCGCCCGCCCAGAAGCTCTGCACGGCCTGCCGCTGGTAGTCACGCAGCTGCCAGCCGTCCTGCTCCAGCTTGATCGGGTGCGCCTCGCCGTCGACGTAGCCGGCCAGGTCCTCGGCGGGCCAGCCGATCTTGAGCAGCAGCTGCTTGAGCCTGCCGCGCTCGCTGGGGTGCACGATCACGGTGTCCTCGTCGACCCGCTCGCCGAGCATCGGCTTGACCTTCTTGTTGCGGAGCACCTCCTCGAGCACCGCGCGGTCCAGCGAGACCAGCACCAGGCCGTGCGCCGGGTCGTTGGTCAGCTGCAGGCGGCCGAAGCGCCCCATGGTCTCGACGATGTCGACCAGCAGCGGCTGCGGGACCGGGTAGCGGGAGAACTTCACCAGCCCGTCGACGACCTGCTCGGCGTCGTGCCCGGCGGCGCGCGCGTTCCACAGCGCCAGCGGGGTGATCCGGTAGGTGTGCACGTGCTCGGGGGCGCGTTCCAGCTCGGCGAACGGTGCGATCGCGGTGCGGGCGTCCTCGGCGAGCTCGTGGTCGATCTCGAGCAGCAGCGTCTTGTCGGATTGGACGATCAGGGGTCCGTCGGTCACAGGTGTGCGCTCCCTCGGGGTCGGGTGACGTTTCCGCAGGTGATCAGCACTACGGGAGGAAACCGTCCGGGCCCGTCCCAGTATTCCACTCGTCGCGCACCGCCCACCTCGGGTCCGGTGCCGCGCCACCCCGCGCACTTCTTTCATCAAGAGTCCACGGGCGTCCTCCCGGACTTCTGAGGGGAGAAGTGCGGGGGCGCCGGGTGGATTGTGCGGGGCGTGCCGGCGTGCCAGCGTCGTGGTGACGACCGCGGAGGGGTGATGACGGCGAACGAGGAGCTGGCGGCGCTAGAAGCGGGGGCTCGCCTGGATGCGGTGCTGGAGCTGTTCGACTCGCTGCCGCCGGTGCGGATCGAGGAGCTGGCGGGCACCTGGCGCGGCACCGGGATCCGCACCGGCAACCCGCTGGACGGCCTGCTGGAGCGCTTCGGCTGGTACGGCAAGCGGTTCGGCGGGGCCGAGGACGCGCACCCGCTGCTGTTCACCGGCCGCGCAGGCCGCGTGGTGAGCGTGAACCCGAGGTTCGTGCCGGTCGGGTCCCTGCTCAAGGTCGCCGACCGGCTGGACGGCCCGGCGGTGGCGAAGGTCTTCCGGGCGCTCCTGCCGCTGATGTCCACGCGCGAGCCGCGGGCGAGGCTGCGGGTGGTCGAGTACCGAGGCGTCTCCTCGGCGGCGATGGTCTACGACGCCCTGCCGATCTGCGATCCCTTCCGGAAGGTCGACGAGAGCACCCTGCTCTGCGCCATGGACCTGCGCGGCCTGCCCGACCCGCTCATGTTCGCGCTGCGCCGAGCCACCCCCTGACCCACCGACACGCCGGCGACCGAATTCCATGGTTCTTCGGGGGTGCCGGGGCGGGGTCGGGCGGATAGGTAGATTCCTCCGGGAAGCGTCGTTGACCTCGGAGGGCCCGTGAACTACCCGCCGCAGCAGGGGCCTCACGGCCCGCAGCCGGGCCCCCGTCCGCAAGGGGGTTACTACCCGCAGCAGCCGCCGCAGTGGGGCTGGCCGCAGGGCGCGAACCACCCGGGCGGTGCGCACCCGCAGCAGCAGTTCTGGCAGCAGGTGGCCGGCGGCCCGCCGCCGGGGCCGCCGCGCCGGAACCGGCGCGGACCGGTCATCGGCGTCCTCGTCGCGAGCGGGCTGGTGCTGGTGGCGGCGGTGATCGCGCTGGCGCTGGCGCTCGCGCCCGACGAGATCGAGGCGGGCGACTGCATGTCGCTGCAGCACGAGCGCGGCGGCCCGATGTCCTCCGCCGAGTGCGGGGCGTCGGACTCGGACTACCGGGTGGTCAGCGTGCAGCGCGGCCAGGACCTCGGGGCCTGCGGGGACGACTACGCCAACGTCTACCGCGACACCACCTACTGCGTGGTGCTCGACGTGCGGGCCGGGGACTGCCTGACCTCGTTCCAGGAGGACGTCGAGATCCTCCCGCTGAAGGTCACCTGCGGTTCGGCGCAGGACCAGGTCACGCGGATCGCTTCCGGGCAGGACCCGGAGACCGCCTGCCGGGAGAACGAGGGCTACTACGTGTTCAGCCGCGAGACGGTGTGCTTCGCCGAGGTCCAGGGGGCCTAGGAGGGCTCGCGCGGCCGGCCCGCGCCGTTGCGATTCGACACCTTTCTATTACCGCTAACGACATCCGCTCTGCTGTGATGAGGGCAGGATTCGCAGGACGAGGAGGACTTCGATGGCCAGCGAGGATCGCACGGTCCGCGACATCACCCGAGGACTGATGCGCGAACTGGGGCTCACCACGGTGTTCGGCAACCCCGGCACCACGGAGGTGCCCTTCCTGACCGGGTGGCCCGACGACTTCCGCTACGTGCTGGGGCTGCAGGAGTCCGCGGTGGTGTCGATGGCCGACGGCTACGCCCAGTCGCGCCGCGAGCCGGTGCTGGTCAACCTGCACTCCGCCGGTGGCGTCGGCCACGCGCTCGGCGCGGTGTTCACCGCCTACCGCAACCGCACGCCGATGATCATCACCGCCGGGCAGCAGACCCGCACCGTGATGTTCGGCGAGCCCTTCCTCGGCGCCACCGAGGCCGCCAACTTCCCCAAGCCCTACGTGAAGTGGAGCTACGAGCCCGCCCGCGCCGCCGACGTCCCGGCCGCGCTGCAGCGCGCGCACCAGATGGCGACCACCCCGCCGTTCGGCCCGGTGTTCGTGTCCATCCCGGCCGACGACTGGGACGAGCCCGGCGTCGAGGTCACCGCGCGCCCGCGCACCCCGGGATTCGCCCCGGACCCGGGCGCGGTGGGCGAGCTGGCCGCCGCGCTGCGCGGCAGCGCCAGGCCCGCGTTCGTGGCCGGCCCCGCGGTGGACCAGGACGGCGTGGTCGAGGAGCTCGTCGAGCTCGCGGAGAAGACCGGCGCGGCGGTGTGGGTGCCGCCGATGTCCCCGCGCTGCTCGTTCCCGGAGGACCACCCGAACTTCGCGGGCTTCCTGCAGCCCGAGCAGAAGCTGCTCAGCCAGGAGCTCGCCGCGCACGACCTGGTCGTGGTCTGGGGCGCGCCCGCGTTCACCTACCACGTCTACCGCGGCGAGACCGACGTCGAGCTGCCCGAGCTGTTCCTGGTGCACGACGACCCGGACGTGCTGGCCAGGGCCCGCACCGGCCGCGGCGTGCAGGGCACCATGGCGCACTCGATCCCGCAGGTCAACGCGCAGGTCGAGAAGCTGGTGCGGGACGCGCCGAAGGCGATGGACCGCCCGGAGAAGCCCGCCGCCTCCACTCCGATGACCGCGGCCTACGTCTTCGACACGATCACCGCAGCGCTGCCCGCCGACGCCGCCGTGGTCGAGGAGGCCCCGAGCCACCGCAACGACCTGCACGAGCACTTCCCGATCGTGAGCAGGGACGGCGGCTTCTTCACCGGGTTCTCCGGCGCGCTGGGCTACGGCATCGGTGCCGCGGTCGGCGTGGCGATGGCCGACCCGTCGCGGCGCACGGTCGCGCTGCTCGGCGACGGCTCCAGCATGTACGGGGTGCAGGCGATCTGGACCGCGGTGCGCGAGCAAGCGCCGGTGACCTTCGTGATCCTGGACAACTCCCGCTACGCCGCGGTGGCGGTGCTCGGCGAGGCGGCCGGCGGCAGCAAGCTGCCCGGCGTCGACCTCGGGGGCATCGACTTCGCCGATCTGGCCAGCAGCATGGGCTGCCCGGCCAAGCCGGTCACCTCCCCGGAGGAGCTGGACGCGGCCCTCAAGGAGGAGTTCGCCGGCAAGCGGGGGCCGACCCTGCTGCACGTCAAGGTCGACCCGGGCCAGCGGTTCCTGTACTGACCCGGCGCCGGCAGGGGCTGACGCGCCCGGCGGAGACGGCCGAACGCGCGAAGGGGCCCGGTCGAGCAGCGCGCTCGGCCGGGCCCCTCTCGCTTCGCGCCGGCTACGCCGTCTCGGCGGGCGCGGCCGCGCTGCGGACGTCGAGGAGGCGGGCGACCTCGGAGCGCAGGTGCACGAAGGTCTCCGACTCGCGCGTGCTGATCTGGTCGCGGTCCTCGCCCAGCGGGACCTCCAGGTCCTTGACCACCGTGGCCGGCGACTTCGACAGCACGAACACCCGGTCGGCCAGGTAGATGCTCTCGTCGATGTCGTGGGTGACCAGCAGCACTGTGCTGTCGAACTGCTTGCGCACCCGCAGCAGCAGGTCCTCCAGCTCGAAGCGGGTCTGCGCGTCCACCGAGGCGAACGGCTCGTCCATCAGCAGCAGGGCGGGGCGGCAGGCCAGCGCCCGGGCGATGGACACCCGCTGCTGCATGCCGCCGGAGAGCTGCCACGGGTACTTCCGGGCGGCCCCGGCGAGACCGACCCACTCCAGCACCTCGTCGGAGCGCGAGCGCCGCTCGGACTTGCTCAGGCCGCGGGAGCGCAGCGGGAACTCGACGTTGGCGCGCACCGACAGCCACGGGAACAGCGAGCGGCTGTAGTCCTGGAACACCACGGCGAGATCGCTGGGCACCGAGCCCTTGACGTCGTCGCCGTGCAGGCGGACGTCGCCGGAGGTCGGCGTGAGCAGCCCGGAGATGGACCGCAGCAGCGTCGACTTGCCGCAACCGGACGGGCCGACGATGCAGGCCAGCTCGCCGGTGTCCACCGCGAAGGTGAGCTCGGAGATGGCCTCGTGCCCGTGCGCGCCGCCGTAGCGGTGCCCGAGTCCGGAGACTTCCAGCATGGGGTTGGTTCGGGTCATCTCAGCCTCCGACAACTTGGTTCCCCGACGTGGGCTGCCAGCTCAGCGCCCGGCGCTCCACCACGAGCAGCAGCGAGTTCAGTAGGTATCCCAGGACGCCCAGCAGCACGATGCCCGCCCACATCGCCGGGAAGTCGAACTGCCGCTGGTCGAACATGAGCCGGTAGCCGATGCCGTTGGTGGAGCCGACCAGCTCCGACACGACCATGACCACCAGCGACAACGACAGGCTAACCCGAAGACCGGCGAAGATCTTGGGCGCCGCGGCGGGAAGCACCACGCCGAAGATCCAGTGCGCCCGGGGGATGCCGAAAGAGCGCGCGGTGTCGAACTTCACCTGGTCCACCGAGCGCGCCCCGTCGACGGTGTTGAGCAGGATCGGCCACACCACGCTGAACACGATCACGGTGATCTGCATCTGGGTGCCGATGCCCAGCAGCACGATGAACACGGGCACCAGCACCGGCGAGGGGATGGCGCGCATGAAGGCCATCAGCGGCCCGACGTAGTCCAGGGCCGTCCGGGACCGGCCGAGCAGCACGCCGAGGGTGACGCCGATGAGCACCGCCAGCAGCCAGCCGAACGCGACCCTGCCGAGGCTGGCCAGCATGTCGGCGTGCGCCTCGGTGGTCAGGAACAGCCCGGAGGCCGGTCCGCTGAACCACTTCTCGACCGCGGTGGTCACGATCTTGCTCGGCGGCGGGAAGAACGGGTGCTGGGCGAGCTGGGTGACCAGCTGCCACAACCCGATCGCCACGATCAGCACGAGCCACTGCCGCAGGAACGAACGCGTCTTGCTCACAGCGCCTCCCGATCCACCGTGCTCCAGCGCAGCCCGCGCTTGTGCACCAGTTCGAGCGCCTCGTTGATCAGGTAGCCGACGATGCCCGCCACCAGGGTTCCGGCCAGCACGAGGTCCATCCGCCCGGCACCGGTGCTGGCCTCCAGCACGAAGCTGCCCAGCCCGCTGCCGCCGCCTGCCAGGAACTCGGTGCTGACCACCAGGATCAGCGCGACCGTGGCCGACATCCGGATGCCGGTGAGCACGAACGGCGCGGCGTGCGGCAGGGCCACGGTGAACATGGTGCGACCGCGGCCCAGGCCGAACGAGCGCGCCGTGTCGACCATCACCGGGTCGATCTCGTCGAGCGCGTAGATCGTGTTGAACAGGATCGGCCACACCGCCGCGTACACGGCCAGCGCGATCTTGGTCTCCGGCCCGGACCCGACGAGCACGATGGCCAGCGGAATCAGCGCCACCGAGGGGATCGGGCGGAGGAACTCGATGATCGCCCGGGTGGCCACCCGGATGCCGCGCACGCTGCCCAGCAGCAGGCCCAGCGGCACGGCGATGGCGATCGAGATCCCCAGCGCGATGGCCCAGGCCAGCACGCTGGCGACCAGGTCGAGGATGAAGGAGGTGTCACCGAGCAGCTGCGCGAACCTGGTGAGCACCGTCGTGGGTGGTGGCAGGTACTGCTGGGCGACGAAGCCGGACCTGCTGAAGGCCTCCCACACCAGCAGGAAGCCCAGCAGACCGAGCAGTCCCCGGATTGTTCTCGTCATTTCCCGCAATCAGCTCTGCGGCGGAGCGATGATCATGCTCGCCACGTCGATGTTCTTGTCGATGTAGTTGAATTCCAGCATTAGCCGCGGAATGCGCTGCAAGCGGGTCGCGTCCGGGCGGTTGTTCAGTTTCAGCAGCGTGATCACCGAGGCCGTCTGCTGATCGATCTTGGCGAATTCCGGCAGCAGCGGCTCGACCTTGCCCCGGTCCTGGCAGGCGGCCACGGCCTCGCCCATCGCGCGCTGGAAGGCCTCGATGGTCCTCGGGTTCTGGTCGGCGAACTGCGCGTTCGAGACGTAGCCGACCAGCGGCAGGTCCTCCAGCGGCCCGGTGGCGCAGTCCAGCACCGGTACCGCGCCGGAGTCGCGAGCGGCCAGCGTGAGGAAGGGCTCGACCAGCATCGCGGCGTCCACGTCGCCCGCGGCCAGCGCCTTCGGCGTGTTCGCGAAGCCCAGCGGGCTCCACCGCACCTGGTCGAAGGGCACGTTGTTGGCCTTCATCGAGGCCTTGACCATCAGCTCGGAGATGGTGCCGGTGCCGCTGATGGCGATCCGCTTGCCGGCCAGGTCCTGCGGGGTGCGCACGCCGGAGTTCGGGGTGGACATGATCAAGCAGCTGTTCGGGACCGCGGACGCGCAGTCGGCGATGATCTTGAGGTTCGCCACGCCCTTGGCCTGCGCTGCGAAGATCGGCACGTAGCTGGAGAAGGTGATGTCGTAGTCGCCGCCGATGGCGTTGTTCAGCGCGGTCGCCCCGTCGGACGCGGGCGCGATCTCGACGGTGAGGCCGTGGCGCTCGAACAGGCCCTCCTTGACGGCGTAGTGCAGCGGCGCGAGCTCGGCCGTCGGCAGCGCGCCGACCTTGATGCTGGCCTTCTCCACCTGGCCGTTCCCGGCCGACTCCTGCTGCTGCGAGCCACCGAGCAGGCCGCAGCCGCTGGAGCCCATCAGCGCTCCTGCGGTGGCCACGCCCCCGGCGAGCTTGAGCAGGTCGCGGCGGGGTAAGGCGCGGGACGACGGACGCATCTGGATCCTCCTGGCATGGCGGGTGTCACGACCTGGTGCCGAGGCCGGGAGGGGTGGTCCGCTCGGGAGCGGAACCCGTGGCGCCCGAGGGCGCCCGTCGCGCTGCTTCTCCCGGCTGACCGGCGTTTCAGCGGTTCGCACTGTAGAAGCCGGAACCCCGGGGAACAACGAAACGTAATTAGCTCGTTGTCCTGAGTTACTCAATGCTGTGTCGCGCATCACGGAGCGCTCCCGGCGGGAACTCTGGGTGATCATCGCGCGCATTTCCGGTTGCCGATGTTGAAAATGGGGAAGGCCAGCGATCGAAAAAAGGCCGCGGGAGGCTCGACGAGCCTCCCGCGGCCTTCGCGCGGAATTCACCGATCAGTTGCTCGCGGGTTGCACGATCATCTTCGCCACGTCGATGTCGGCGTTGATGAAGCCGAACTCCTTCATCAGGCGGGGCACCCGCTGCAGCCGGGTCGCGTCCGGGCGGGAGTTGAACTTCAGCAGCGACATGATCGAGGCCGTCTGCTTGTCCACCTTGGCGAACTCCGGCAGCAGCGGCTCGACCTTGCTGCGGTCCTGCGCGGCGGCCACGGCCTTGTCCATCGCGCGCTGGAAGGCCGCGACGGTCTTCGGGTTCTCCTGGGTGAACTGCGCGGTCGCGCCGTAACCGGTCAGCGGCAGGTCCTCCAGCGGGCCGGTGTTGGTGTCGGCCACCGGGACCGCGCCGATCTTGCGCGCGGCCTGGGTCAGGAACGGCTCGGTCAGGATCGCCGCGTCCACCCGGCCCTGCTCCAGCGCGGCGGGCATGGTCGGGAACGGCACCGGGGCGAACTCGCTGCCGGCGAAGTCCACGCCGTAGGCCTTCATGGTCGCCTTGACCAGCAGCTCCGAGATGGTGCGCGGGCCGGAGATGGCGATGGTGGAGTTGGCCAGGTCCTTCGGGGTGCGCACGTCCGAGCCCGGCGTCGTCATGATCACCGTGGTGTTCGGCGCGCCCGCGCCGCAGTCGGCCACGATCTTGAGGTCGGCCACGCCCTTGGCCTGGGCCGCGAAGAACGGGACGTAGCTGGAGTAGGTGATGTCGTAGTCGCCGCCGATGGTGCTGGACAGCGCGGCGCTGCCGTCCGAGGCGGTGACGATCTCGACCTTGAGCCCCTCCTGCTCGAACAGGCCCTCGCGCACCGCGAGGTGCAGCGGGGCGAGGTCGGAGATCGGCAGCGCGCCGACCTTGATGGTCGGCTTCTCCACCTGGCCGTTGCCGCCGCCGGCGCCTTCGGAGCCGCCGAGCAGGCCGCAGCCGCTGGCGCCCATCAGGGCTCCCGCGGTCGCGGTGCCGCCTGCGAGCTTGAGCAGACCTCGGCGCGACAGGGCGCGGTCGGTCAGGTTCATCGTGAGTCCTCCTTGCGTCGGCGCGGGCGGGCGCCGAAGAAATCCGGGTACAGCCGCCGATTCGGCGCAAAACGACCCCTGGGCCCCGCTGGTGCTCTGGATGCCCCGGGGGCGGCATGGGTGCACTGTGGACGTCGCGCCGGGACCGGAGATCGGCGAGGACCGTGCCATGTTCGGGAGCTCGCTCTCGGATCTTGGTGGGGCCGGGCGCAGGAGAACTGTAAAGCGTTGAACTAACCGGTCACAACCAGGCGTAACTACAGTTAGGTCACACGTTTGGCCTATATGTTGCCTGGGCCACTCTAAAGAGTGACTAACGCTCCCATTGGGGGCCTGACGTGTGACGCCGGGTTAAGTATAGTCTCGCCCGTCGAGGTGACTGGCCTCTGCTTCGGGGGATTGCACGTTGTGACCAGGGAGTGTGATGGCAAGCCCGACTGGCAGAGTCAGGGTCTGCGGGAGTTCGAGGCCGCGGGCCCGCTCGTGGGTGTCCGACGTGTCCAGGTCGGTTGACGGGCGCCTTCCCACCACAATGATCTTCGCTGTCACGGCTCGGAAGGACGGCTAGGCCGTGGCGGTGCCGCACATGTCCGCCGCAGCGCAGGAAACAGGGATGCTCAACAACGACCCCGCGACCGGAGCCGGTGCAGCCGATCCGGCTGCCAGCCACAACAAGTCCTGGTGGCTGCGCAACTGGCGCCTCAGGTACAAGATGGCCGCCGTTCTGCTGGTGCCGACGCTGGCCGCGCTCGGCGTGGGTGGTGTGCGTCTCTACGACGGCCTGGCCACCGAGTCGCGCATGCAGACCATCGTCGACGAGGTCCAGCTCGTGCAGCAGGCCTCCGAGGTCACCCACGAGCTGCAGCGCGAGCGGGACATCGCGATCGTGCGCACCACCGCCAACGGCGGGGGCAACGCCGGCGACTACGACGCGCAGAACCGCCGGGTGGACGAGGCGGTGAACAAGCTGCGCTCCTTCGAGTCGCAGGTCGACGAGTTCAGCCCGAGCGTGGCGAGCGCGTTCCACAGCGCCGAGCACCGGGTGGACAGCCTGCAGGCGCTGCGCCAGACGGTGAGCACCGGATTCACCAGCCCGCAGACCCTCGTCGCCTACAACTCGGTGATCGAGAACCTGCTGAAGATCAACACCGCGGTGGCCACCTCCGCGGCCAACACCGAGACCAGCCAGGCCGCCAGGGCCGTCGCGGCGCTCGGCGACGCCAAGGAGCAGCTGGCCCAGGAGCGGTCGATCCTGCTGTCGGCGGCGCTGCGCAACGAGTTCCTCACCGGTCAGCCGGACGCCATGCGCGCCGCGGACGCGCGCTTCGAGGCCGCCTTCGCCGAGTTCGAGGCCGCGGCCGCCCCGCAGCAGCGGGCGCTCTACGACCAGCGGGTCGCCGGTGCGGCGGTGGACCGCACCGAGCAGATGGAGCAGTCCGCGCTCATCGCCTACGACAACGACCAGGAGAACCAGAACCTGGGCATCGACCCGCAGGCCTGGGCGCAGGTCTCCGGCGAGCGCACCGACCTGGTCCGCGCCGTCGAGTCCGACGCCATCGACGACCTGCACAGCGATGCCTCCGCGCTGGCCGACTCGGCCCGCTGGCTGCTGGTCCGGGACGCCGCGCTGGTCGCGCTGCTGCTGATCGTGGCCTTCGGCGTGGCGGCCTTCATCGCCCGCTCGATGCTGCGCCCGCTGCGCACCCTGCGCTACAGCGCGCTGGAGATCGCCCAGCAGAGCCTGCCGGACGCGATCAACCGGGTCACCGACAGCCCGAACGCGGCCAGCAACACCACCGTCCCGACGGTGCCGGTGCACACCAGGGAGGAGATCGGGCAGGTCGCCCGCACCTTCGACGCGGTGCACCAGCAGGCGCTGCGGCTGGCCGTCGAGCAGGCCATGCTGCGCAACAACGTCAACGACCTGTTCGTCAACCTCGCCCGCCGCAGCCAGACCCTGGTGCAGCGCCAGCTGGCGCTGATCGACAAGCTGGAGCAGGACGAGCAGGACCCGGACCAGCTGTCCCAGCTGTTCGAGCTCGACCACCTGGCCACCCGGATGCGGCGGAACAACGAGAACCTGCTGATCCTCGGCGGCACCGACCTCACCCGGCGCACCACCCGCCCGGTGCCGCTCAACGAGGTCCTCGGCGCCGCGGTCTCCGAGGTCGAGCAGTACGCCAGGGTCGCCGTGGTCGACGCCCCCGACCTGGCCCTGCAGGGCCGCGTGGTCAACGACTTCGTGCACCTCATCGCCGAGCTGCTGGAGAACGCCACGGTGTTCTCCAACCCGGACACCGAGGTCACGGTGCGCACCGCCTACCGGCGCGGCCAGCTGGTCATCGAGATCCGCGACCGCGGCGTGGGCATCGACAGCTCGGAGATCGACGAGATCAACGAGCGGCTCACCCGGCCCCCGGAGATCGACGTCGCCGTCTCCCGCCGGATGGGTCTGTTCGTGGTCGGCCAGCTCTCCCAGCGGCACAACATCCACGTCGAGCTGCACAACAACGAGAGCCTCGAAGGCGGTGTCACCGCCACCGTCCACGTCGACGGCGAGTACGTCATGCAGCTCACGCCGGACGGCCCGGTCCCGATGCCGGACGTGCCGCGCGCCCCGATCGGGGGCGACGGCAGGCGCGAGACCTCGCTGGGCGGCGTCGAGTCCACCGGCAACCACGCCGGCCTGGCCGCCGCGTTCGGCGGCGGGGCGCGCACCAACGGCGCGGCGCTGGACCCGGGTACCGAGCGCGCCTCGCTGCCCAGCCTGAGCACCTCGGAGCCGCCGACCGGTTTCACCGACCCGTCGGCCCCGGAGGGCGCCGCGGGCGAAACGCCCGGTTCCGACGACTCCGAACTGCCCGCTGAGTACTCCGTCACACTCGCCAACGGCGATTCGTTCGGCGCTACCGATGTCCCCCGATGGGAGGATGGCCACCGGGCGCCCAACGACGACGTCGTCGGGACCGACGCCTGGCCGAGTGCGGATCCCGGGTTCGACGGACAGTGCGGTGTTCCGTCGGAGACCTCCTCCACCGACCTGTTCCACAGCCCGTTCGAGGACGCGAAGACGCAGAGCTTCACGCCCACCGAGCTCGACTCGGGCGGCGGCCCGAACAACGGCTTCGGCGGCAGCGGGATCGGCTCGGCCTTCGGTCCCGGTGACGGCGAGGGCGCCCCAGGCAGCGGAACCCGGCCCGAGCCGGCGTCGCGGTCCTGGGCGGGCGAGGACTCCTCGCCGGTGGACTCCGACGGCCGGTCGCCGGCGTTCGCCGACGACGAGCCGAGGGAGCCATGGGACATGGACGACGCGCCCACCCAACGCCTACCGATCTACGAAGCCGTTCTTTCGCAGTGGTTCCGGGAGTCCGACGTGGACGAGCCGGAAGCTGCGGAGTCCGAGCCCGCCGATCCGGAACCGGCCGCGCGGCCGGAGAGCCCGACCGCGCAGCCCGGAACGGTCGACGAGGTCCCCCGGACCACCACGCCCGACCCGGGCTGGGGTTCGGCGGACGTCGGCTGGAAGGCCGCCGAAGCGCTGCTGCAGACCCCCGAGGTCCAGGAGACGACGTCGGCCGGACTGCCCAAGCGGGTGCCCAAGACCAACCTCGTGCCCGGCTCGGCAGCGCCGCAGACGCCGCAAGCACCCCGGAGGAAGGCCGCCACCCCGCGCTCGGCTGACGCCGTGCGCGGTCGGATGGCCAACTTCCAGCAGGGCGTCTCGCGGGGCAGGCACTCCAAGTCCGAACCGGCTTCAACCGAGAATTCCAACCCGAATCCGAGCCGTCCCGAGGAGCAGGAGTGAACGGGTCCGTGCAGCAACCGATGAGCAGCAACAGCTTCAGTTGGCTGATCACCGACTTCGTACGTCGGGTCCCCGGCGTCGCGCACTCGGTCGTGGTCTCCGCCGACGGTCTGCTGCTGGCCGGTTCCCAGGGTTTGCCGAGGGACCGCGCCGAACAGCTCTCCGCCGTGGCCTCCGGCCTGGTCAGCCTCACCCAGGGCGCCGCGAGGTGCTTCGAGGCCGGCGACGTCACCCAGACCGTCGTCGAGATGGAGCAGGGCTACCTGTTCCTGATGTCCATCAGCGACGGCTCCTGCCTCGCCGTGCTCGCCGCGCCGAACGCCGACATCGGCCTGGTGGCCTACGAGATGACCCTGCTCGTCGAGCGGGTCGGCCGCCAGCTGACCCCGGAGCTGCGCGCGCAGCTGCAGGGCATGGGCCGCCGGTGATCATCCGCTGTGATCAATCGGCTGGGGACGCTGAGGGGAGCTGACACATGAACGCCGGTTCCGAGCCCAGCTGGGACGGTGACCTGTTCCGCCTCTACAACAAGCGACTGAGCGCGGAGTCCTGGCAGGACGACTTCGTCGAGGACCAGCAGTCCGCCGGTGACTCCGGCGGTTACGACCGCGCGCTCTTCGGCGGACCAGGCGCCGACCTGTTCGGCTCCGGCTACGACGGGGAGAACGGCAACCATCCGCAGCAGCCGCAGCCGCAGCCGCAGGGGAATCAGCCGCAGCCGCGGCAGCGACCGGTCGACAGCGGTCCGCCGTCGGTGTCGATGCCGTCGATCTCGCAGCCGATGCCGCCGATCTCGCAGTCCATGCCGTCGATCTCGGGCTCCATGCCGGCCATCCCCGCGCCGGGCAACGTGGACGCCGACGACGACGGCGGTTCGCTGGTGCGGCCCTACGCCCGCACCAGGGGGCGCACGCGCACCGATCACGATCTCGCCATCGAGACACTGGTGACCACCAGCGAACGCGGTCGCGCGCAGGCGACCCAATCCCGGCCCGAACACCGCTCGATCTCCGAGCTGTGCACGGAGGCCCGCTCCGTGGCCGAGGTCGCCGCTCACCTGCGGCTTCCGCTCGGCGTGGTGCGGGTGCTGATCGGCGACATGGCCGATTCCGGGCAGGTTCTGATTCACGACAGTGGCATGGTCGTCGGTGATCGGCCGTCCATGGAGTTCTTGGAGAGGGTGCTCAGTGGGCTTCGCAGGCTCTGACCCCCGATCGACGCCGGGCAACCAGAAAACCTCGACGAAGATCGTGGTTGCCGGCGGTTTCGGTGTCGGGAAGACGACGTTCGTCGGTTCGGTCTCGGAGATCGTTCCGTTGACGACCGAAGCGGTGATGACCGAGGCCAGCGTGGGGGTCGACGACCTCAGCGCCACGCCGGGCAAGGTCACCACCACGGTCGCGATGGACTTCGGCCGCGTGTCGTTGGACTCCGACCTGATCCTCTACCTGTTCGGCACCCCGGGCCAGCACCGCTTCTGGTTCATGTGGGACGACCTGGTGCGCGGCGCCATCGGCGCGGTCGTGCTGGTCGACACCCGCAGGCTGGCCGACGCGTTCGCCTCGATCGACTTCTTCGACGACCGCGGGCTGCCCTACATCGTCGCGGTGAACACCTTCGACGGCGTCATGCACCACCGCCAGGAGGACGTCCGCGAGGCGCTGACCATCGCCGACTCGGTGCCGATGATCTCGGTGGACGCCCGCAACCGCGAGTCCACCAAGCAGGCGCTGATCACCCTGGTCGAGCACGCCATGCGCCAGCGCATGGCCACGACCTGACGCGGCCGATTCCTCGCAGTTTGGCCTAGAACTGCACCTCCAGAGGGGGTGCAGTTCTAGGCCAAACTGCTGCGGCTACTCCTCCACCAGCGCGACGGTCGTGATGCGGTGCAGGGGGAAGGCCCCCGGCTGGTCGTTGGCCGTGTCCACGCCCTGCAGCACCCCGCCGCCGACCGAGATCGGCCGGACCACGACCTCGCTGCGCAGCCCGTGGGTGTCGACGAAGCCGAGCAGCACCTGCTGCTCCCGCTCCGCGGCGGTGCGCAGCAGCTGCAGCGTGGCCTCGGCGCTGGGGCGTCCCCGCTCCGGCGCGATGCCGCGGCCCCGCCGGGCCCTGGCCGAGCGGTCGCCCGCGCGCAGCTGCGTGACCAGCTCGCCGAGCTGGGCGGTGTCCGGGGTCGTGATGCCGGCCGGCGGCGCGGTCCGGTTGCGCCCCCGAGCCCTGCGGCCGCTGGTGCGCAGGTCGAGCACGTTGCCGTCCGGGCCCTCGGCCACCGGGGCGAACCCCGCGCCGCGCAGCCCGTCCACCAGGTCGGCCAGCGGCAGCGGGCTGACCAGCACGGTCGGCGCGATCCGGCGCAGCTCCAGGTCCTCGGTCTCCGGCTTGCCCAGCACCTCGGCGAGCACCACCGGATCGTCGCAGCGCAGGAAGGCCGCTGCGGTGCCCGCGCGGAGCTTGCCGTGCCTGCGGGCGACGTCGTCGATCAGGTAGGTCAGCGACTGCGGGATCGGCGTGCGCGAGCGCTCCCGGAACAGCGCGTGCAGGTCCTCGGCGGTGTGACCGGCGTCCAGCGCGCGGCGCACGCTGTCCTCGCCGATCCGGTAGACCGTCGCGCTGCCCGCCGACTCCACGTCGGCCACCAGCTTCATCTCCGCGGCCAGCCCCGGCTCCAGCCGGCCCGGCGCGACCACCGTCAGGTCGGCCTGCACCAGCACGTGGTCCAGCGGCTCGGGCAGCTGCTCGCCGAGCAGCTGCGCCGCGGTGCTCGGTCCGTCGAACACCAGCGCGCGGCCCGCGGTGGTCATCGCGTCGAGCGCGATCACGCCCAGCTTGGTGGCCTCGTCCAGCGTCCAGCTCACCAGGTCGTCGCGCAGCTTGCCGCCGTGCCGCGGCGAGCGCCAGGCCAGCACGGCCGCGGCGTCCGCGGCGCGCACGCCGAACCCGCCGGGCAGCTCGTCGAGGTAGGACAGCACGTGCCTGCGGTCCTTCGGGGCCAGCGGCCTGCGCAGGTCCTCCGACAGCGGGCCGAGCACCCGGTCCTTCTCGTCGCGGGCGCCGATCAGCCCGGGCAGCCGGGGCAGGTCCAGCCAGGCGGCGGCCAGCGCGGCCCAGCGCTGCTCGGGCGGGGAGGCCAGCCAGGTGTCCGACTGGATGGTCGGCAGCCACTGCGGCTCGGCGTCATCGGTGCTGTTGATCAGGTTCGCCGCGTGCGCGACCTCCACCAGCAGCCCGAGGTGCGCCTCGTCGATCTCGAGGGCCTTGGCGGTGCGGCGCAGCTCGCGGATGCCCAGCCCGCCCGAGCGCAGCACGTCCGGCGGGTCGGCTTCCCACGCCTGCAGGAGCTCCTCGACGTGGCGCAGCAGCTCCAGCGCGGCGCCCCCGGCGGTGGAGTCCACCCGGTCCGAACCGGACTCGATCAGCTCGGGGGAGGGCTCCTCCGGCTCGACCCGGCCCATCGGCCGGTCGCCGCGCACCGCCAGGGCCAGCTGCCGGGGCAGCTCCACGTTCTCGGCGTCGCGCCGCAGCAGCAAACCCTTGGCCAGCAGCCGCTGGACCGGATTGGTGGCCTCGGCCAGCGGGACGTGCGCCGAGGCGTCCTTGGTGCGGCCGACGGGGGAGTCGCCCGCCAGCCGCTCGACCAGGCGCCGCTCCTCGTCGTCGAGCTCGACGAGCGCTGCCTCGGCCGCGTCCGCGGTGAGGTGCTCGGCGGGGCGGCCCAGCCCGGCGGGGAAGTTCGGCAGCACCTCGCGCACCGTCGGCGGGATGGACAGCTCGTCCTCGCCCCAGGCCAGCGCCAGCCCCGCGAGCTCGTCGGCGGAGCGGCGCACGCGCTGCGGGGTGATCCCCTCGCCGAGCATCTCGGCGAGCTGGTCGCTGGTCACGGGCGCCTGGTCGGCGTCCAGCAGCACCAGGGCTTCGAGGGTGGACAGGGCGAAGGAGTCCAGGCCCTCGCACGCGCGCGCCACCGAGGAGCGCACGCCGGTGCGCGTGGCCAGCACGGAGGTGTCGGCAGGCGGTGGGGTGGCCAGGTCGGGGCGGGCGCGGAGCAGCGCCACGAGCTCGTCGTCGCTGCGCTCCCGCAGCCATTCCGCTAGCGAAACCATCCCGGCCACGATACCCAGCTGGGCGGATCGCCCGGGCGAGCGCGGCGGCGAGCACCGCGCCGCCGTCCCTGACAAGGCGGGCCGGGGTGTAGTGCGCAGCACCCTTGGGAGAGGTCGCGGCCCGGGTTGCGGCAGACTGGGTGGTGCCCGTAGCCGGAAGGTAGGAGGACCACGTGGCCGGCAAGACCAAGAAGGACCGGATCGACCCGACCTGGCCGCAGCCGGGTGCCGGTGAGCACCCCGTCAGCGAGCTGGTGGCCGACAAGCAGGGCGCGCTGTCGCCGTTCGGCGACACCACCTTCCCGCTGGACGGCGTTCCCTACGAGCACCCGGAGACGCGCATCAACAAGTGATGCGTGTCAAGGGCGACCGATGGGTAGCAGGCCGGATCTAGCTCACAGTCGAGAAAGTTTTAGGCTTTTTCGTACTGGGTGAAGTTTCGGTCGCTTGGCGGGCCCGGAGGGCTTGCATCCCGGTTCGGCGATCGCTTCGGCGGCCCCGCGGGGCCGCCGAAGAACGGCACCCACCAAGTCCATAGCCGTTCGCTCGACAGGGGTGTGCCATGCCGGTTCCAGGTCCGGGTTATTCCATCACCGTGCGCGTCGAGGCGCCGCCGTCGACGACCGCCGCCGGCGATCTGACCAGCGCCATCGGGCGCGCCGGCGGTGTCATCACCGCCTTCGACGTCGTCGAGTCGCACGCCGACCGGATCGTCGTCGACATCACCTGCAACGCGCTGTCGGCCGACCACGCCGAGGACCTGACCGGTCTGCTCGGCGATCTGCCCGGCGTGCGGGTCCGCAAGATCTCCGACCGGACCTTCCTGGTGCACCTCGGCGGCAAGATCGAGGTCAACTCGCGCGTGGCCCTGGCCAACCGCGACGACCTCTCGCGCGCCTACACCCCGGGCGTGGCCCGGGTGTGCACCGCGATCGCCGAGAACCCCGACGACGCGCGCAGGCTGACCGTCAAGCGCAACGCCGTCGCCGTGGTCACCGACGGCTCGGCCGTGCTGGGCCTGGGCAACATCGGCCCGGAGGCGGCGCTGCCGGTGATGGAGGGCAAGGCGGCGCTGTTCAAGAAGTTCGCCGGCGTCAACGCCTGGCCGGTGTGCCTGGACACCCAGGACACCGAGGAGATCATCCGCGCCGTCGAGCTGATCGCCCCGGTCTACGGCGGCATCAACCTCGAGGACATCGCCGCGCCGCGCTGCTTCGAGATCGAGGCCCGGCTGCGCGACAAGCTCAACATCCCGGTCTTCCACGACGACCAGCACGGCACCGCGATCGTGGTGCTCGGCGCGCTGCGCAACGCGCTGCGCGTGGTCGAGAAGGACCTCACCGACTGCCGCGTGGTCGTCTGCGGCGTCGGCGCGGCCGGTTCGGCGATCATCCGGCTGCTGCAGCACAAGAAGCCGGCCGACGTGATCGCGGTGGACATCGACGGCATCGTGCACTCCGGCCGCGGCGACACCGACGAGAACCTGCGCAACATCGCCGCGACCACCAACGCCGAGGGCCGCACCGGCACGCTGTCCGACGCGGTCCGGGACGCCGACGTGTTCATCGGGGTCTCCGCTCCGAACCTGCTCACCGCCGAGGACGTCGCCTCGATGAACTCGGACGCGATCGTGTTCGCGCTGGCCAACCCGGATCCGGAGATCGACCCGCTGGCCGCGCAGCAGCACGCCAAGATCGTGGCCACCGGGCGCAGCGACTACCCGAACCAGATCAACAACGTGCTGGCCTTCCCCGGCGTGTTCCGCGGCCTGCTGGACGCGCACGCGCACGAGATCACCGACGACATGATGATCGCGGCCTCCAACGCCATCGCCGACGTGGTCGACGGGGACCGCCTGAACGCCTCGTTCATCGTCCCGAGCGTCTTCGACAACGCGGTCGCCCCGGCGGTCGCCGACGCGGTCAAGAAGGCGGCGCTGGCGGCCAAACCCGCCGAACCCGCCTCGGCCGGCGGCAGCTCCCTCCCCTGGAGCATGGCCGAAGACCTCGACTTCTGACCCAGCCCCCACCCACGCCACCAGGAGCCCTCGGACCCAACCCCGGGGGCTCCACCCGTTCCACCCCCGGAATCACCTCCCAATCCGGGTGCGGAATGGCCTCCCAATCCGTGCACCGAATCGCCTCCCAATCCGTGCACCGAATCGCCTCCCAATCCGGGTGGTGTTTTCGAGGGTTTTCCGGGGGCGGTCGGGGTGGTGGTGCGCCGGGTTTCGGGCGGTTGGCGGGTCGGGGTGTCTCCCGGGTGCTTTAGGCTCTGGGTATGGGGCGGGACGAGCTGACGCACGTGGACGAGTCGGGTGCGGCTCGGATGGTGGACGTGTCCGAGAAGCAGGAGAGCGCGCGGCGCGCCGTGGCCACCGGAGTGGTGCGCACGACCGCCGAGGTGATCGGCCTGCTGCGCCGGGACGGCCTGCCCAAGGGCGACGCGCTGGCCACCGCGCGGTTGGCCGGGATCATGGGTGCGAAGCGCACGCCGGACCTGATCCCGCTGTGCCACCCGATCGCCATCTCCGGAACCAAGGTCGAGCTGGAGCTCGGCGACACCGACGTGCGCATCACCGCAGCGGTCAAGACCACCGACCGCACCGGCGTCGAGATGGAGGCGCTGACCGCGGTCTCGGTGGCCGGGCTCGCGCTGCACGACATGATCAAGGCGGTCGACCCCGGAGCGGTGCTCGACGCCGTGCGGGTCGAGCGCAAGGAAGGCGGCAAGACCGGCGTCTGGGAGCGCTCCGGGGACTGACGCCGCCGAAACCGGTTGCACGCGGCGGTTCGTCGCGTTGGGGAGGTCGAAATGCCGAGGACGGCGCGCGTGATCGCCGCGTCCAACCGCGCCGCGGCCGGGGTCTACGAGGACCGCACCGGCCCGGTGATCGCCGAATGGCTGCGCGAGCGCGGCTACGACACGCCCGATCCGATCGTGGTCCCCGACGGCGACCCGGTCGGCGAGCAGCTGCGCGCGGCGGTCGCCGCGGGGACCGACGTGGTGATCACCACCGGGGGAACCGGGATCAACCCCACCGACCGCACTCCCGAGGTCACCGCCGAGGTGCTCGAGCGACCGGTCCCGGGCCTGGCCGACGCGATCCGCGCGGCGGGCCTGCCGAAGGTGCCCACGGCGGTGCTCTCCCGCGGCTTGGCCGGGGTGGCGGGCCGGACGCTGATCGTGAACCTCCCCGGCTCGCGCGGCGGCGTCAAGGACGGTCTGGGGGTCCTCGCCGAGGTCCTGGACCACGCGGTCGACCAGCTCAACGGCGGCGACCACCCGCGTCCGGCGGGCGCGACCGCCGCTGCGGAGGTGCTGCGCGCCGACGTCGTCGACGCGCCGATCGAGGTGGACGCCCTGGCGCGCCAGGTGGAGCACCGGGCGGCGGGCGCGGTGGTCACCTTCGGCGGCGTGGTCCGCGACCACGACGGCGGACGCGGCGTCCAGGAGCTGGAGTACACCGGTCACCCCAGCGCCGACGAGGTGATCGCCGAGGTCGCCGCCGACATCGCCGCTCGCTTCGAGGGCGTGCGCGCCCTCTCGGTCTCGCACCGCATCGGACTGCTCAAGATCGGTGATGTGGCGCTGGGCTGCGCGGTCGCCGCCGAGCACCGCAAGCAGGCCTTCAACGCCTGCTCCGAGCTGGTCGACGAGGTCAAGCGCCGCCTGCCGATCTGGAAGCGCCAGGTCTTCGACGACGACACCGAGGAGTGGGTCAACTGCCCGTGAGGGCCCTCCGGTCGTCCTCCGAGCGAGCCGGCCCCGCGCCTTCGGGTGCGGGGCCGGCTTTGCGCGAAGGCCCTCGAGGTAAAGCGGAACCCCCTCATCGTGGCTGGGGGCAAGGCGATGAGGGGGTTCCGGAGGGAAGCACGTGCCGTGTCGGGGGAGACGGCGCGTACTCCTGCCGGCCGGCGGGGAGACCGGCCGTGCCAGTCGTTACCGGATGTCGAGCTGCTGACCCGGGAAGATCATGTTCGGGTCGGTCAGCACATCGGTGTTGTTGTTGAAGATGGACTTGTAGTCCACGCCGTAGGACTGGGCGATCTTGCTCAGCGTGTCGCCGGCCTTGACGGTGTAGTCACCGCCGGACGCCTTGACCGGGGAGGACTGCGTCTCGGTCTCCGTCTCGGTGCTCTGCTGCGAGGTGCTCGCCTCGGAGCTGGTGTCGGTGGAGCCGCTGGTCCAGTTCAGCTTCGAGCTGCAGGCGGGCCAGGCGTTCTCGCCCTGCGAGGCCAGCACCTTCTCGGCGACCGCGATCTGCTGCTCGCGGGTGGCCAGGTGCGCGCTGCTGGCGTACTGGGTACCGCCGTAGGCGGACCAGGTGGAGGGGGTGAACTGGAGGCCGCCGTAGAAGCCGTTGCCGGTGTTGGTGCTCCAGTCACCGCTGCTCTCGCACTGCGCGAGCATGTCCCAGTCCGCGGCGTTGGCGGGAGCGGCGATCGCGATCGGGGTTGCGACGACCGCGCCGGCGACGGCGAAGCGGGCGAAGTTGCGCTTGGTGTTAGAAGGCTTGCGGTGCTTGCCCTTATGGCTAGACATGTCCCTCTCTCCTGCCGCGCTTGCGGGGCGAGCCTCGGTGGCTCGTCCGGCTCGGGGAGCCGGCACGCCTCGGGGCGTCGGGGTGCCCTGAGGTGAACCCTCGTTCCTGCCCGGTTCGTTTCCGTTTCGGGGTTGAAGCCCGCTGGGCAGGTCCAGCGCCACGGGCTTCGCGGTTCCTTGCTGATCGGTTCGGGGCCGACCGAGGAGCGACACTACGTAACCAACGGGGAGATCCCAAATCTTCTAGCATGTGACGCTGGTCACAGTAACACCGGGATAGGGGGTGTCGATCTAGGGTGTTTTACCTGATCAGAGCGTCGTTATCGGGCCGTTTCCGTCCTGATATCGATCACCGTAAGTGAGGCCTGAGTCACCTCGTTACTCCCGTTGAGAAGCGGCCGTCACACGGCCAACAGCCGTTGCGGTCGCCTGGTGCACCCCGGTCGAGCGGCTGCGGGCGCGCGTTTCGATGATCGCGAATCGTGTTCGCCTGTCGACCGCGAGTAATCATCGGGCTAGCTGAACCGGGCGAAGATTTCGAAACCGACGAGGTGCGCGACCCGGTCGGTCGGGAACGGGCCGCGAGCGGGCCGCGAGCGCCCCGAAAATGTGCCGGAAATCCACTCGTTCGAGTGTGTACGACACGCCAGAACATGTTGTATCTGCGCGTGCGCACGCGCTCGTACGCGCGCGCAGAGAAGTGCAGTGCCCGGCTCGTGGCGCCGGTGGGAGGGGAGGGGCGCGGGCGGAATCAGCCGCCCGCGAACGGCGGCAGCACGTCCAGCGTCGTGTCCGCCTCGATGGCCGCGCCGCGGTCGTGCACGGCCAGCCCGTCGAGCAGGAAGCTGCACGCCTCCACGACCCGGGCCAGCTTCCCGTCGTCGCGCGCTGCCAGCGCCGCGGCGAGTGCGTCGGCGACCGTGGCGGGCCGGCTCAGCCGCACGGTCTCCTCGGGCACGCCCGCGGCCGCGCGGGCGCCCGCGAAGTAGCGGACCTGGACGGTCACGACCTGAGTGGCCGGCTGCGGTGCGGCGGTCATCGGCTCAGCCCCCGATCGCGCTCATCGGCCGGTCCGGCCGGGCGAACTCGCCCGAGTCCATGCCGTGCCCGGCGGCCTTGGCCCACATCTCGCCCTGCCACAGCCGGATCAGCTCCGCGTCGTTCGCCCCGTCGCGCATCGGGCCGCGCAGGTCGGTCTCGGTGGTGGAGAACAGGCAGGAGCGCAGCTGCCCGTCGGCGGTGAGCCGGGTGCGGTCGCAGGCGGAGCAGAACGGCCGGGTGACCGATCCGATCACGCCGACGGTCGCGGGCCCGCCGTCGACCAGCCAGCGCTCGGCCGGGGCCGAGCCGCGCTCGGCGGTGTCCGGGGAGAGGGTGAACTCGCGGCCGAGCAGATCCAGGATCTCGTCGGCGGTGATCATCGCGCCGCGGTCCCACTCGTGCTGGGCGTCCAGCGGCATCTGCTCGATGAACCGCAGCTGGTAACCGCGCTCGATGCAGAAGCGCAGCAGCTCGGTCGCCTCGTGGTCGTTCACGCCGCGCATCAGCACCGCGTTGACCTTGACCGGCTCCAGCTTCATCGTCTTGGCCGCCGCCAGCCCGTCGAGCACGTCGTCGAGCCGGTCCCGCCGGGTGAGCTCCTTGAACACCTCGCGGTCGAGCGTGTCCAGGGAGACGTTGACCCGGTTCAGGCCCGCGGCGACCAGCGGCTCCGCGTAGCTGCCGAGGTTGATCCCGTTGGTGGTCAGCGACGTCTTCGGCCTGCTGGGCAGCGCCGAGGTCGCGCCGATGATGTCCACCAGGTCCTGGCGCAGCAGCGGTTCGCCCCCGGTGAAGCGCACCGTGGTCACCCCGAGCTCCTCGACGGCGATCCGGATCAACCGGTTCATCTCGTCGGTGTCGAGCATCTCGGCGCGCTTGAGCCAGGGCAGGCCCTCGGCGGGCATGCAGTAGGTGCAGCGCAGATTGCACTTGTCGATGAGGGAGACGCGCAGGTCCTGCGCCACGCGACCGAAGCGGTCCACGAGGTACGGCGTGTCCGGCCGCTCCGAGGTGTCGGTCGTGCGGCGCACGAACGGAATTCCCAGCTCCACCGCGTTCACCCCTCGACCCTATCTCCTCGGTGCGACCGATTTCGATCGTCGAGCGGCATTCGCCCGGGGGACGAAACCGCCGTCCGGGTGGGCGGGTATCCGGAATTGCGGGTGAGGCACCCCCTGGTTTCTTCGCACCTGCGGAAGTAATGTGCCCATCGTGCCGCACTATCGGATTGCTGAAGTCGCCGGGCTGTTCGGGGTCAGCGATGACACCGTCCGCCGTTGGGTCGACGGCGGTCAGCTGCCCGCCGAGCGGGACTCCGCGGGCAGGCTGGTGATCGACGGCGGGACGCTCGCCGCGTTCGCCCGCACCCAGGCCCGCGCCACCCCGGACCCCTCCGGGGTGGGCCGGTCGGCGCGCAACCGATGGGTCGGGCTGGTCACCGAGGTGGTCTCGGACAAGGTGATGTCCCAGGTGGAGATCCAGTGCGGGCCGCACCGGGTCGTCTCGCTGATGAGCACCGAAGCCGCCCACGAGCTCGGTCTCGAACCGGGGGCGCTGGCGGTGGCCGTGGTCAAGTCGACCAACGTCGTGGTGGAGACGCCGGAGGACTGATGCGCGCGGGTGCCTTACCGGTGGTGCGAGCCGCTCGCCGGACGGGGGAGGGAACATGAGGCTCAAGGCGATCGCGGGCGCCGCGCTGGCGCTGGTGCTGCTGGCCGGCTGCGGCACGGCCGGGTCGGAGCAGCACCGGACGCTGACCGTGCTGGCCGCGGCCTCGCTGACCGAATCCTTCGACGAGATCGGGCGGAAGTTCCACGCCGAGCACCCCGAGGTCGAGGTCAAGTTCGACTACCAGGGGTCCTCCACGCTGGCCGAGCAGATCAGGCAGGGGCGGCCGGCCGACGTGTTCGCCTCGGCCGACGCGAAGAACGTGGACAAGGTCCGCGACCAGGTCTCGCCGCCGCGGACGTTCGCGACCAACCGGCTGACCATCGCGGTGCCGCGCGGCAACCCCGCGCGCATCACCTCCCTGGCCGACCTGGCGCGCGCGCAGGACGTCGTGGTCTGCGCCCCGCAGGTGCCCTGCGGCTCGGCCGCGCGGGAGGTCGCCGCCGCGGGCGGGGTGCGGCTGCACCCGGCCAGCGAGGAGAACGACGTCAAGTCGGTGCTGCGCAAGGTCGCCGCGGGCGAGGCCGACGCGGGGCTGGTCTACGTCACCGACGCGGTGGCCGCCGGGGGTCGGGTGGAAGCCGTGGACTTCCCGGAGGCCGAGCAGGCCCGCAACACCTACCCGATCGCCTCGATCAACTCCGCCCCGCATCCCGAGCGGGCCCGGGCGTTCGTGGAGTTCGTCCGGGGGCCGGTCGGCAGGCAGGTGCTCGCCGAGCACGGCTTCGGCGTGCCGTGATGCGCCGGGCCCCCTCGCGCGTGCCGGTGGTGCTGTGGGTGCCGGCCGCGATCGCCCTGGCGCTCGTGGTGCTCCCGGTCGCCGGGTTGCTGACCAGGGTCGACCCGGTCGAGCTCCCGGTGCTGCTGCTCAGCCCGGCCGCGCTGGACGCGCTGCGGCTGTCGGTGCTCACCGGGCTGATCTCCACGGCGCTGTCGCTGGTGCTGGGCACGCCGCTGGCCGTGGTGCTGGCCCGCTCCCGGCTGCGCGGCCTGCGGGTGGTCCGGGCGCTGGTGCTGCTACCGCTGGTGCTGCCGCCGGTGGTCGGCGGTCTGGCGCTGCTCTACCTGCTGGGCCGGACCGGGTTGCTCGGCGGCGCGCTGGAGCTGGTCGGGATCCGGCTTCCCTACACCACCGCGGCGGTCGTGCTGGCCCAGACCTTCGTGGCGATGCCGTTCCTGGTCGTCGGCCTGGAGGGCGCGCTGCGCACCGCGGGAGGCCGGTACGAGCAGGTCGCCGCGACCCTCGGCGCCGGTCCGTGGCTGGCGTTCCGGCGGGTGACGCTGCCGCTGCTGCTGCCCGCGCTGGGGTCGAGCCTGGTGCTGACCTTCGCCCGCGCGCTGGGCGAGTTCGGCGCCACGATCACCTTCGCGGGAAGCCTGCAGGGCACCACGCGGACCTTGCCGCTGGCCATCTACACCACGGCGCAGACCGACGTGGACGCGGCGGTGGCGATGTCGCTGCTGCTGGTCGCGGTGGCCCTGCTGGTGATCGTGATCGCCCGCCCCAGGGCGGTGGAGGGACGGCTGTGACGCTCCGGGTGGAGGTGGCGCTGCGGCGCGCGGAGTTCGCGCTGCGCGCCGAGTTCGAGGTCGCCGCGGGCGAGGTGCTGGCGGTGCTCGGCCCCAACGGGGCCGGGAAGTCGACCCTGCTGTCGATCCTGGCGGGCGAGCTGGTGCCGGATCGGGGACGCGTCGAGCTGGACGGCGACACCTGGCTGGACACCGAGCGCGGGATCAACGTGCCGACGCACCGCCGGGGAGTCGGCCTGCTGGCGCAGCAGGCGCTGCTGTTCCCCAACCTGACCGCCGGGGACAACGTCGCCTTCGGCCCGCGCGCGGCGGGCCGCGGCAAGGAGGCCGCGCGCGCGATCGCCGAGCAGTGGCTGTCCGAAGTGGACGCGACGGCGCTGGCCGCCCGGCGCCCGGGGCGGCTCTCCGGGGGCCAGGCCCAGCGGGTCGCGCTGGCCCGCGCGCTGGCCGCCGAGCCGCGGCTGCTGATGCTCGACGAGCCGCTGGCCGCGCTGGACGTGGACGCCGCCCCGGCCGTGCGCGGCCTGCTGCACCAGGTGCTGCGCGGGCAGCGCACCCCGACGGTGCTGGTCACCCACGACGTGCTCGACGCGGTGGTGCTGGCCGACCGGCTGCTGGTGCTGCTCGACGGCGAGATCGTCGAGCAGGGACCCACCCGCGAGGTGCTGGCCCGGCCCAGGGAACCGTTCACCGCGCGCATCGCCGGGCTGAACCTGCTGGCGGGCGAGGCCGTCGAGGACGGCGTCGCGGTCGGCGAGCACCGGATCAGCGGCAGGGCGGTCGAGGAGGTCGTCCCCGGCGAGGCGGCCGCGGCCGTCTTCGCGCCCTCGGCGGTGGCGGTGCACCGCGAGCGCCCGGGCGGCAGCCCGCGCAACGCGCTGCGCGGGCGGGTGAGCGCGCTGGAGCCCCGCGGGGACGTGGTCCGGGTGCGCGGCGTGCTGCCGGACGGCGCGATCGCCGCGGACGTCACCCCAGCCGCCGTCGCCGAGCTGGGCGTGACCTCGAACGACGAGGTGTGGTTCGCGGTCAAGGCCGCAGAGGTAGCAATCCACCCCGTCTCCGGAGGATCATCGGGGGCGTGACTGAGGCATCCAGCTGGACCTACCTGATGGACATGGACGGCGTGCTCGTCCACGAGGAGCACATGGTTCCCGGTGCGGACCGGTTCCTGAGCGCCCTCAAGGACAACGGCATCCCGTTCATGGTCTTCACCAACAACTCGATCTACACCCCGCGCGACCTGCGGGCGCGCTTGCTGCGCAGCGGCCTGGACGTGCCGGAGGAGTCGATCTGGACCTCCGCGCTGGCCACCGCGCAGTTCCTGCAGACCCAGCGCCCTGGCGGCTCGGCCTTCGTGGTCGGCGAGTCCGGCCTGACCACCGCGCTGCACAACATCGGCTACGTGCTCACCGACCGCGAGCCGGACTACGTGATCCTGGGCGAGACCCGCACCTACAGCTTCGAGGCGATCACCAAGGCGATCCGGCTGGTCGAGGGCGGGGCGCGGTTCATCGCCACCAACCCGGACGAGAAGGGGCCCAGCCGCGAGGGCACGCTGCCCGCCACGGGCGCGGTCGCCGCGCTGATCGAGAGGGTCACCGGGCGCGCGCCCTACTACGTGGGCAAGCCGAACCCGCTGATGATGCGCTCGGCGCTGCGCCACCTGGGCAAGCACTCGGAGAACACGCTGATGATCGGCGACCGGATGGACACCGACGTGCGCTCCGGGCTCGAATCGGGGCTGCAGACGATCCTGGTGCTCTCCGGCATCTCGAACGAGGACACCGCGGAGCTCTTCCCGTACCGGCCGACCAAGGTCGTGCGCTCCATCACCGACCTCACCGACAACGTCACCGACCCCTTCAAGACCTGATCGCCCGGCGGTCGTGGGCGCCGGGCCGCGCTCACGACCGGCCGGCCGCGCTCACGTCGTCGACGTCTATCGCGATCGTCACGCCGTTGAGGTCGTCGGCCATGCGTTCGGCGGCGTCGCGCAGCAGCTCCGCGCGGCGGCTCAGGGACCCGGACCAGTGCCGCTGCGAGGCGGCCAGCCGGTCGAACAGGTCTGCCTGCAGGCGGAGTCGCTCGACCTCGGTCCAGTCCGGATCGGTTTCGTGCCGGAACCCGCGTTCGATGGCGGCGGCGACCCGCTCCAGCTCAAGCTCGGTGATCATGGTTGCTTCCCCAATCCGGCGATCGGCGGACAGCAATGAGACCCGTTCGGAGGACTGAGCATACGCGATTCCGGCGATTTTTCACCCGTCTCCGGTTGCATACTTCGAGTCCGAATTGGTCGGACCACGCCATCGCCGCCCGGGGGCGCTCCGGCAGGCACTTTCGGGGGTGGCCGCGGCGCGCCGCACGGGTCAAGATGAGTGGCCCGAGTCACCGCGCATCGGAGGTTGGCAACGTGGATTCCACCGAACCGGTCCGGCCGAGCTACGACTCCGGGATATCCGACGTCCCGCTGCTCGGCGACACCATCGGCGAGAACTTGGACCGCACCGCCGCCCGGTTCCCGGATCGGGACGCGCTGGTGGAGCGCGCCACCGGCCGCCGCTGGAGCTACCGGGAGTTCGCGGGCGCGGTGGACGCGCTGGCCACCGGGTTGCTGGACGCGGGCATCGCCAAGGGCGACCGGGTCGGCATCTGGGCGCCCAACCGCGCCGAGTGGACGGCGGTGCAGTACGCCACCGCCAAGATCGGCGCGATCCTGGTCAACATCAACCCGGCCTACCGCTCGCACGAGCTGGAGTACGTGCTCAACCAGTCGGGCGTCCGGATGCTGGTGTCGGCGAAGTCGTTCAAGAGCTCCGACTACGCCGCGATGATCGAGGAGGTGCGGGGTTCCTGCGCGGGTCTGGAGCAGGTGGTGTTCCTGGACTCGCCGGAGTGGGAGCGGCTGGCCGGCACCCCGGCGGACCGGCAGCAACTCGGCTCGATCGGGCTGTCGGCCGACGACCCGATCAACATCCAGTACACCTCGGGCACCACGGGCTTCCCCAAGGGCGCGACGCTGTCGCACCACAACATCCTGAACAACGGCTTCTTCGTCGGCGAGCTCTGCGGCTACACCGAGGCCGACCGGGTCGCGATCGTGCCGCCCTTCTACCACTGCTTCGGCATGGTCATGGGCAACCTCGCCTGCACCAGCCACGGCTCGGCGATGGTGATCCCCTCGGAGGCCTTCGACCCGGGCACCGCGCTGGAGGCCGTGCAGGCCGAGCGGTGCACCTCGCTCTACGGCGTGCCGACCATGTTCATCGCCGAGCTGGACCACCCGGACTTCGCCTCGTTCGACCTGTCCTCGCTGCGCACCGGCATCATGGCGGGCTCGCCCTGCCCGGTCGAGGTGATGAAGCAGGTCATCGAGCGGATGGGCATGCGGGAGGTGGCGATCTGCTACGGCATGACCGAGACGAGCCCCGTGTCGACCCAGACCCGCGCCGACGACTCGCTGGAGCGCCGCGTGTCCACGGTCGGCCGGGTCGGGCCGCACCTGGAGGTCAAGGTCGTCGACCCCGCCACCGGCCTGACCGTCCCGCGCGGCGAACCGGGGGAGCTGTGCACCCGCGGGTACTCGGTGATGCTCGGGTACTGGGAGCAGCAGGACAAGACCGACGAGGTCATCGACCGCGCCCGCTGGATGCGCACCGGCGACCTCGCGGTGATGGACGACGAGGGGTACGTCTCGATCACCGGACGGATCAAGGACATGGTCATCCGCGGCGGCGAGAACGTCTACCCGCGCGAGATCGAGGAGTTCCTCTACACCCACCCGGACATCGTCGACGCCCAGGTCATCGGGGTCCCGGACGCCAAGTACGGCGAGGAGCTGATGGCGTGGGTCCGGCTGCGCGAGGGCGCCGAGGAGCTCACCGCCGAGGCGCTGCGCGAGTTCTGCACCGGCCGGCTCGCGCACTACAAGATCCCGCGCTACGTGCGCGTGGTGGACGAGTTCCCGATGACGGTCACCGGCAAGGTCCGCAAGGTCGAGATGCGCGAGGAAGCCCGCAAGCTCCTGGGCCTGTAGGGGCTTGAGCCTTCTGATGAAAGAAGTCCGCCGAGCGCTCCTCCGTGCTCGGGGGACTTCTTTCATCAGAGGGCGTGCTACTGCCGGAGCCGGTCCAGCTCGGCGGCGTCCTCCGCGCCGAAGCGCTCCTCCAGGGCCTCCGGCTCGGCGTCGACGTCGATCTTGCTCAGCGGCATGCCCTTCGCGCTGGCGATGGCCCCGAGCCTGCGGGTGGCGCGGTCGGAGGCGTAGCTGGTCAGCTCCTCGACGTCCAGCTCGAAGGGGAGCACCTCCGGTGCGTCCTCGGGACGCCACTGAACCTGGGCGATCGCGTGCGGCAGCAACCGGTTCATCTGGTCCTCGACGACCTCCCAGTTGCGCTCGTCGGCGGCCACGTGGCGGCGGCAGGTGAAGGTCCCCCAGGCCATGTGGCGGCGCTCGTCGTCGCCGATGAGCTTCACGACCTGCTGCATGCCGGGCAGGATGCCGCGGCTGACGCAGATCTTGTGCCAGGCGTAGTAGCCGGTCAGCGCCAGCGTCCCCTCGACCACGTGGTTGTAGGTCACCGAGGCGCGCACCTGGTTCTCCGGGCTCGGGTCGCCGTGCAGGGCGTTGAGCGACTCCGGCAGCGCCCTGTAGAAGATCTCCCGGTAGCCGGGGTTCTCCTCGACCAGCGAGTGCAGGTCCTCGGTGAGCCCCACGGCGTCCATCCACAGCCGGAAGGCCTGGGTGTGCTTGGCCTCCTCGAAGCAGAACTGCGTGAGGTACATCTCGTCGCCGAAGCGGCCCTCGGCGGCCATCGCGGCCAGGAACGGCTGCAGGTCCTCGGTGACCGCTTCCTCGCCGGCGATGAACTGCGCGCACAGCCCGGCCACGCTCTGCTTCTCGTCGTCGGTGAGCGCGTTCCAGTCCTCGGCGTCCTGGCTGAAGTCGATGTCCGCCGGGTTCCAGAACTTCGCGTTGCCCTTGGTGAACAGCCGCAGCGGCAGCGAGTCCCAGTTGAACCCGCGTTCGCGCAGGGAGTGGAAGCCCTCGCGCTGGGCCGGGTGAGTGCTCGTCATCGAGTCTCCAGGTGCGCCGGTGTGAGGAGGATTACCCAGCAATTTTCGGTACCGGTCAGTTCCGCGTCAACTGCGAGGGGCGTTCCGGCTCACCCGTAGGGTGGAAACGTGGTGGCAGAGCGCAGTACCCCGGCAATCGGTTTCGACCTGGACATGACCCTGATCGACGCGCGGCCCGGGATGCTGCGCGCCATGGAGGCGGTCAACGCCGAGTTCGGCACCGAGGTCGACGCGGCCCACTTCGCGGCGAACCTCGGTCCGCCGCTGGAGGACGTGCTGCGCCGCTACGGCTACGACGAGCCGCAGGTCGAGCGGATGGTCACCCACTTCCGCGCGATCTACCCGACGGTGGTGATCGAGGAGACCGCCGCGCTGCCGGGCGCGGCCGAGTCCCTCGATGCGGTGCGCGCCGCGGGCGCCCGCGCGCTGGTGATCACCGGCAAGTACGAGCCGAACGCCGCGCTGCACCTCAAAGCGCTGGGCTGGGAGGTCGACCGGCTGGCGGGCGGGGTGTTCGCCGAGGGCAAGGGCGAGGTGCTGCGCGCCGAGGGCGCCACGATCTACGTCGGCGACCACCGCGGCGACATCGCCGGGGCCAAGGCGGCCGGGGCGGTCGCGGTCGGGGTGGCCACCGGGCCCTACGACGCGGAGCAGCTGCGCGAGCTCGGCGCCGACGTGGTGCTCGGCTCGCTGACCGAGTTCCCCGCCTGGCTGGCGAACGCCTAGCCCGGGGAGAGCAGCGCGGTTCCGCGCGCTAGCCGCGGTCGCGGCGGGCCCTGGCGATCGAGGCCAGCACGCCGAAGATCAGCCCGGCCGGGCACAGCAGCGCCGCGATGTTGAGCCACGCCGGCAGGTTCGAGCGGCCGGTGGCGAACAGCGCGAAGATCGCGATGATGGCGAGCAGGCCGATGCCGAACAGCGTCAGCGAGATCGGCAGCAGCGCCGATCGACGTGGGGTGTCTGCCATGCCGAGCAGCGTATTCACCCGCGCGCGAGCGGGGGCGGCGGGTCTTGGTCGATAAGGATGAGTGATTTCTCCGGTCCACGCGGTACGCTTGGTCGTGACGCGTCCCGGCGCGCGCAACCTGCGTGGCGTTCCCGGGGCGCTTTCGTCGTGACGGGCCTGTTCCCGCCGCGATGTGCCATGGCAGGGAACAGGCCCGGCGACGGGTCAGCGCATTCGACAGGGAACGGTGAGGACAGTGCCGACCGGCAGGGTCAAGTGGTTCGACTCGGACAAGGGCTTCGGCTTCCTGACCCAGGATGGTGGTGAGGACGTCTACGTGCGCGCCTCCGCGCTGCCTTCCGGCGTGGATGCGCTCAAGACCGGGCAGCGCGTCGACTTCGACATGGCGCAGGGCCGTCGCGGGCCGCAGGCGCTGAAGGTGAAGTTACTGGACCCGCCGCCCTCGGTCACCGAGGCGCGCCGTCGCCCGGCCGACGAGCTGCACGGCATGGTCGACGACATGATCAAGCTGCTCGAGGCCAAGGTCCAGCCCGACCTTCGCCACGGCAAGTACCCGGACCGCAAGACCGCCAAGAAGATCGGCGAGGTCGTCCGCGCGGTCGCCCGCGAGCTCGACCCGGGCGGGAACTGAGCGGAACCGCCGAACGCCGGGCGCCCGGAGCGCCCGGCGTTCCGCTCTCGAGTTCCGCGGAGCGCGCGACCTCGCCGCGGGCGGCTGCACGAGGAGGGGCGCCCGGGGAGCCGGTCAGGTGCCGCCGCAAGGGCGGCCCGGTGCTCGGTGCGTCACTGGTGGACGTCGAGGACCCAGCTGCCGCCGATGCCGAACTGGACGCCGCCGTCGGGTCCGGCGGTGAGCAGGGCGGAGAACTGCTGGACCTCAACGTGCTCGATGCGCGCGGCGTCCGGTGGCAGGTGCAGCGTGTAGGCGTGCCGGGTGCCCGGGGCGAAGACCGCGCTGCGGCTCTCCACCTCCTGCCCGGCGACGTCGCGGTAGACGAAGGCGACCTGCCACGGTGCCGAGGCCACCTCGCTGGGCACCGAGATCTGCAGCGGATCGCGCCCGGTCATGCGCAGCTCACCGGCCGGGTCGGCGGGCGGCTTCGAGCAGTTCTCCCCGGTCGGGTCGCAGTACTGGGCGGGCGCCACCTCCACCGAGTTCCCGTGGGAGTAGAAGGTGACCTGCGGGTCGCTGGGCGCTCCGCACCCGGCGGCGAACGCGACGGCGGCCACCGCCAGCAGCGGCTTCAGTCCTCGATGCACGCCGTTGAGCCTACGACCCGGCGTGCGAGCGGGCGCTGGCCGGTGCGCGGCGCGGCAGCGAGGGCAGCAGGCCGGACCCCCGCCCGCGCAGCACCGTCTGCAGCAGCACGAGCGCCAGCAGCGCCGCGACCACGGTGAAACCGATCCAGTACACCGGCGGCAGCAGCACGCCCAGCGCGCCGCCGAACACCCAGCTCAGCTGCAGCACGGTCTCGGAGCGGCCGAACGCCGAGGCGCGGGACTCCTCGGGCATGTCGTGCTGGACCACCGCGTCCAGGCAGACCTTGGCCAGCGCGCTGGCGGTCGCGCCGACCAGGCCGAGGGCCACCGCCAGCGGCAGCCCGGCCAGCACGGCCGCGCAGACCACCACGGCCAGCACCGCGCTCAGGCAGGCGATGATCGTGCGGTCCGGCTTGTCGAACCGCATCCGCGACCCGATGGCGTTGCCCAGGAAGCTGCCGGCACCGGCCGCGCCGCCGACCATGCCCAGCAGCACCAGCTGCATCTGCGGTTCGTGCTGGGTGTTGTGCTTGATCACGAAGGCGGCGAACAGGGTGAGGAAACCCGTCAGCACCCGGACCCCGCCGTTGCCCCACAGCGCCACCACGACGTGCCCGCTCAGCGGGACCTTGCGCGACTGCCGCGGCTGCGGGTTCAGCGAGGTGCGCAGCTCGCCCTCGGTGCTCTCCACCCAGCCCGGGATGCGCAGGCACAGCCAGATCCCACCCGCGGCGAGCGCGGCCATGAACCACAGCGCGCCCTCCGAACCGGCCAGCCAGGCGACTCCGGAGGCGATCCCGCCGAGCACCCCGCCCGCGGCCAGGCCGAAGACGGTCAGCCGGGAGTTCGCCTTGGTCAGGGTGATCTGGTCGGGCAGCACCCGCGGGGTCATCGCCGAGCGCAGCACGGTGAAGGACTTGGACAGCACCATGCAGCCCAGCGCCGCGGGGTAGAGCAGCCAGCTGTCGAAGTTCAGCGCCATCACGACCGCCAGCACCACGCGCACGCCGAAGGAAGCGGCCAGGGCGGCCCGGCGGCCCTGCTGCAGCCGGTCCAGCGCGGGGCCGATGACCGGTGCGATGACCGCGAACGGGGCCATCGTGATCAGCAGGTAGAGCGCGACCTTGTCCCGGCTCTCGGCGGTGGCCGCGGAGAAGAACAGGGTGTTGGCCAGCGCGACCGCCATCGCCGCGTCCACCGCGTAGTTGCCCATCACCGCGTAGGTGAACTTGGCCAGCCCGGAGCGGTCGGCGCCGTCGGCGTGCGCGAGCGAGAAGAACATCCGCATCGCGCGCTGGGTCAGGTCCTTGCTGCGCCAGCCCACCACGCGGGTGACGGTGATCTTCTTCGGGCCGCGCGGCCCCTCCGGCTCGGGCTCCGGTTCCGGTTCCGGCTCCTCCTGCCCGGGGTGGTCTTCGGGCAGCGGGGGCAGCGGACCGGTGCGCCCGTCGTAGTCGGGGTCCTCCTGCCAGGGGTAGCGGCGCTGCTCATCGCGCGGGGCGTCGAACCGCTGCGCCGAGCGGCGAGCGCCGCCGTCGTAGGCACCTCGTCTGCCGCGCTGACCGGCGCCCCAGCCAGGCCGCCCCGGCGGACCCCCGCTCTTCCCCATGGCTCCCATCCTGCCTCAGGCGCGGACCGCGCCCCCGCTCGACTCGGCCCCGTCCACCCGCGCGGGCGGTTCACGCCGGGACGAAGCGGACGCGGAAGGTCGTCGGCCAGTTCTTCCCGGTCAGCAGGAACTCGTTGGTGCCGGGGACGGCCGCGATGCCGTTGAGGACCCCGGCGCGCGCGGCCTGATCCGGGGGCAGCAGGCCGGAGGCGTCGACCACCGCGGTCACCCGGCCGTCGGAGGGGTCGATCCGCACGATCTGATCGCGGTGCCAGATGTTGGCCCACACCGCGCCGCCCGAGCAGTCCAGCTCGTTGAGCTCGCGCACCGGGCTGCCGTCCAGCGCCACCCGCACCGAGCCCGCGGGTTCGAACGACCTCGGGTCGCGGAAGGTCAGCCGGTCGCTGCCGTCGCTCATCACCAGGCGGGAGCCGTCGTGGCACAGCCCCCAGCCCTCGCCGTCGTAGCGCACGCGGCGCAGCTCGCGCAGGGTTCGCCGGTCGCGTTCGAACGCAACCCCTTCCTGCCAGGTGAGCTGCCAGATACGGTCACTCGTGACGGTGACCCCCTCGCCGAAGAACTCCGCGGGCAGCGGTTCCTCGGCCAGCACCGATCCGCTGGCCAGGTCCGTCGCGCGCAGCAGCGACGAGCCGCGCAGCCCGGTGCCTTCGTAGAGGGTCCCGTCGGCGATTTCGAGGCCCTGAGTGAACGAGGAGCGGTCGTGCGGGAGCGTGTTGATCACCTCGGCTCGCAGGTGTGGCACGCTTCCCGAGTGCCCCAAGCTCTGATCGGTCTGCTCGCGGTCGTCCTGGCCGTCGCGCTGCGCTGGTACCTGCGGCGCGCACGCGACACCGAGGCCGAGGACGAGCAGTGCGCACAGGACGGTTCCGGTTCGGGCAACTCGCACCCCGAAAGCCTGACACGCAGCGCCGCGCAGGCACAGCCGCGTGCGGCCGCGACCCCGTACGGCACAATCGGACGTGTGACGCCTATGCCTGCTCCGATGACCAGCCCAGGCGCGGACGCCCGGTACGACGATGCCGGGAAGCCTGCCGCCGAGCCGTTGAACCCGGAGCTCGCCGCGGCGGAGGACGTCGCGCGAGCTGCGGCGGAGGACGAGACGCGACCCGGTGCCGACCCGATCGGCTCCCCGGTGCTGTCCGTCGGCGCCGCCTCGCCGGAGGCGGTGGGTGCGCACGTCGGGGTCGAGCCCGAGGGGCCGAACGCCGTCACGCACTACTTCGAGTCGAACTACCCCGGCTACGTCGGCTGGCGCTGGGCGGTCACCGTCGCCGGCGTCGGACCGGGCGAGCCGGTGACCGTCAGCGAGGTCGTCCTGGTCCCGGGGCCTTCGGCGCTGACCGCGCCCGACTGGGTGCCGTGGCGCGACCGGGTCCGCCCCGGTGATCTGGGCGCCGGCGACCTGCTGCCGACCAGCCCGGAGGACCACCGGCTGGCCCCCGGCCACCTGGCCGTCGACGACCCGGGCATCGGCGACCTCGCCGAGGAGGTCGGCTTCGGCCGCAAGCGGGTGCTCAGCTTCGAGGGCCGCAACGAGGCCGCCGACCGCTGGAACTCCGGCGAGTTCGGGCCGGACTCCGAGACCGCGCGGCTGGCCCCGGGGGCCTGCGGCACGTGCGGTTTCTTCGTGAAGCTGGCCGGTTCGATGGGCAGCGCTTTCGGCGTGTGCGCCAACGAGCTCGCGCCCGCCGACGGCCGGGTGGTCAGCGTCGAGTTCGGCTGCGGCGCGCACTCCGAGGTCGAGGTGGACGTGTCCTCGACGGTGCCGGTGGCCGAGATCGTCTACGACGACACCACCCTGGACTTCGAGCCGCGCACCTCGGGGCGCGGGTGAGCGAGCCGGACCACTTCGGCGCGGCCGCGTTGCGGGACGCGGTGCTGCGGTCCTGGGAGGCCTCGCCGACGCGGTTCCGGGAGGACGCCAACGCCGAGGAGGACCTGCGGCTCGGCGGTTACCGGGATCGGCTGCTGGTCGAGCTCGCGCAGAACGCCGCCGACGCCGCGGACGGCGACGGGTCGCTGCGCGTCGAGCTGGCCGGGCGCGAGCTGCGGGTGGCCAACACCGGTGCGCCGCTGACCTCCGACGGCGTGGCCGCGCTGGCCTCGCTGCGGGCCTCGGCCAAGCGCGAGGGCGCCACGGTCGGCCGCTTCGGCGTCGGCTTCGCCGCCGTGTTGGCGGTCTCCGACGCCCCGCGGGTGCTGTCGACCTCCGGCGGGGTGGAGTTCTCCGCCGAGCGCACCCGCGACGAGGTCGCCGACCTGCCCGGCCCGGCCGAGGAGATGCGCCGCCGCGAGGGAGCGGTGCCGGTGCTGCGGCTGCCGTGGGAGACCGCCGAGCGGCCGCCCGAGGGCTTCGCCACCGAGGTCCGGCTGCCGCTGCGCGACGAGGTGGACTCCGACGCGCTGCTGGCCGCTTGCGCCGAGCAGGCCGCGGACCTGCTGCTGGCGCTGCCTTCGCTGAGCGAGATCCGGGTCGCCGGGCAGACCTGGACGCGCACCGACGAGACCGGCGACCGGGTGCTGGTCTCCGGTCCCGCGCGCAGCGACCGCTGGTTGGTGCACCGCGCCTCCGGCGAGCTGAGCCCGGCGGTGCTCGACGGGCTGGGCCCCGAGGCGGGCGCGCACTGGCGCATCGCCTGGGCCGTGCCGGTCGACGCCGACGGCGTGCCGCGACCGCTGACCGAGGACGTGCTGCACACGCCCACCCCGACCGAGGAGCGGCTCTCGCTGCCCGCGCGACTGCTGGCCGACGTGCCCGTGGAGGCCGACCGGCGGCGGGTCGCCGCCTCGCCGGCCACCGACGCCGTGCTGACCTTCGCCGCGGAGCACTACCCGGCCCTGGTCGACAAGCTGCCGCCCGAGCACCGCACCGCGCTGGTCCCGCTCCCCGGGTTCCCGCTGTCCGATGTGGACGACAAGCTGCGGCAGGGCGCGGGCGACCGGCTGCGGGTGGTGCCCTGGTTGCCGGGAGCGGGGGAGGAGCACGTCGCGCCGGTGGAGGCGCGCGTGCTCGACCACGTCTCGACCGAGCTCGTCGAGCTGCTGCGCGAGGTCGTCCCCGGCCTGCTGAGCGCGGAGCTGGCCGACGCCGGCCACCGCCGCGCGCTGCAGGCGCTGGAGGTGCGGCGGGTCGGGGCGGCCGAGCTGGTCGAGGCGGTCACCGGGCTGCGCCGCGAGCCGGGATGGTGGTACCGGCTCTACGGCGCGCTCGCGCCGATCGCCGAGACCGACCCGGTGGCTCGCGAGGAGTTCGCCGCGCTGCCGGTCCCGCTGGCCGACGGGCGGACCGTGAGCGGCGTGCGCGACGTGCTGCTCGGCAGCGCGGAGACCGGTCCGGACCCGGCCGCGCTGCTGTCCACCTTGGACATCTCGGGCTTGCGCATCGCGCACCCGGAGGCGACCCACCCGCTGCTGGGCAGGCTCGGCGCGCACTTCGCCGGGCCCGCCGAGCTGCTCGACGCCCCGGCCCTGGCCGAGGCCGTGCGCAGCAGCGTCGCCGACGCGCTGGCCGGTTTCGAGGTGCGCCCGCTGGCCGAGGCGGTGCTGCGGCTGGTCGCCGAGACCGGGCCCCGCGACTGGCTCGGCGCGCTCGCGCTGCCGACCGCCGACGGGGACCTCCGCCGCGCCGACGAGCTGCTGCTGCCAGAGGCCGCCCTGCTGGAGGTGCTCGACCCCGACCAGCTCGGCGAGGACGGGCCGCTGTCCACCTTGGACGAGGACTTCGCCGCGGATTGGCCGGACGACCTGCTGCTGTCGGCGGGGGTGCTGGACGGCTTCGCGGTGCACGTCGAGGAGGAACCGGTCGAACCCGACCCGGACTTCGGCGATTCCGCGCGCTGGTGGGCCGAGCAGCAGGCGGAGCGGCCCGAGGAGTGGCCGCCCGCGCGCTTCGCGGCCGTGCGCGACCTGGACCTGGTCGCCGACGACGCCTGGCCCGCCGCGCTGCGGCTGCTGGTGAGCCAGCCCGAGACGCTGCGGGAGCTGCGCGAACCGGACAACTACTCGCGCTGGTGGATCTCGCGCTACGCCTTGCTCGCGGGCCGCCCGCCCCGGTACTGGCGGATGCCCGAGGCCGAGGACCTCGCCGGGCTGCACGACCCGGTCCCGGACCTCGGGGTCGAACCGGAGGCGCTGCGGCTGGCCGGGGTGCGCGCCGAGCTGCGCGTCGACGGCGGGGAGGACGCCGCCGATCTGCTGCGCAGGTTGGGCGATCCGCAGCGCCAGGTGCGCGCGGGCACCGCGCTGCGCGCCCACCGGGCGCTCTCCGAGGCGGTCGCGGCCGGGACCGCGGATCCGTCCGAACTGGACCCGCCGGAGCAGGTGCGCTCGATCTCCGGCGCGGTGGTCAGCACCGAGCGGGCGGTGGTGCTCGACGAGCCGTGGATGCTCTCGGTCCTCGACGCCCCGCTGGTGGTGGCGGGCGGCAGCCCGGAGCGGTTCGACGCCGAGGCGCTGGCCGAACTCCTCGACCTTCCGCTGGCCTCGGAGGAGAACAGCATGCGCGTCGAGGGCACCGGCCGCGCCCAGCGCTGGGCGGAGGTCGCCCGCGTGCCCGGGGCCTGCGAGCTGCTGGGCATCGCGGTCCCCGACGGCGCGGTCCTGCTGCACGACAAGCTGGTCGTGCGGACCCCGGAGGCGCAGCGGCAGGTGCACTGGTGGGTCACCTCGGGCGGCGAGGTGCACGCCGAACGCGCGCCCGACGGCCTCGCCCGCGCCCTGGCCTGGGCGGCCGGGCGCTGGAGCGAGCGCTTCGCGCTCCCCGCGCTGCTGGCCGATCCGGAAGCCGCGACGCTGCTGCGCTGACTGCTCTATCCGGATGAAGGCGATCCATTGCCTTCACCCGCTGGAGTGAGGAACGGCATCATCCGTGCCCGGGGATTCGGACTTCGGGAGCTCTCTGGATGTCGCGCAAGTGGTGGGCGGTGCTGCTCGCAGCGGTCGTGCTGCTGTCCGCGGCGGTCACCACGGGCGCGCACCTCGCCGGCTGGCCCGCCGCGGGCGACGCCCCGCGACCGGCGACCGAGCTGTGGAGCAGCGCGGGCGACCAGGAGGAACCGCTGGGCAGCTGGTTCTCCAGCGGCTCGCTGGTGGTGGCGCGGCGCAGCTCGCTGACCGGCTACCGCGCGACCGACGGCGGGACCGCCTGGCGCGCCACCGGCCGATCGCTGGCCGGCGATCCGCGCGCCGACGCGCTGTGCGGGATGAGCGGCGGCGCCCGCGACGGGCTCGGCGTGGTCGCCTACGGCACGAGCACCAGCGATCTGGCGGTCGACTGCACCGGCGTCGCGCTGGTGGACCTGCGCACCGGGGAGCCGATCTGGCGGCACCGGCTGCCCACCGCTCCGGGGCGCGGCGCGCGCGCCGAGTTCGTCGGTGACCTGGTGCTGCTGAGCTGGGACGATCACGTGATGGCGGTGCGCGCGGCCGACGGCGGCGAGGTCTGGCGGGGCTCGGCCGAGCCGGGCTGCCACCTCTCCGGACCGGCCCTGGGGCCCGCGGTGGTGCTCCCGCAGCGCTGCCCCGGCGGCTCGCGCCTCGTGCTGCGCGACGCCGCCGACGGCGCCCGCATCGCCGACCGCGCGCTGGGCTCCGCGCCGATGCCGCAGGCGATCTCCGCCGATCCGCCGGTGGTCAACACCGACACCACCGAGCCGGACCGGCTGCTGCTCTTCGCCCGGGACGGGTCGGCCACCGGAATCCTCGACCTCGACTACACCGGGCTCGACGTGCTGCCGAAGAACGCGCCTCGGCCGGGTTTCCCGCGCCGGTACCCGTTCGCCGTCGTCGGCGGGCGCCTGATCGGCACGGCGGGCGAGGGGCGGAGCATCACCTCGGTCGACCTCCGCAGCGGGCGGCTCGGGCCGGTCGAACCGGGCGACGGGGTGGGCACCGCGCCCGTCGCCGTCACCGGCGGGGACGTGGTCTTCGCCGGACCGGGCGAGGCGGGCGTCTTCACCTGGTCGCCGGGCCAGCGAGCGCGCCGGCCTCGGCTGGGGTCGATCGCCCGCCTGAACCCGGTGGGCGACGACCTGCACCTCGACGGGAGCGCGCTCTACGGCGTGAGCTCGGAATCGCCCCAGCTCTACGCGGTGCGCCGGGGAACGCGCCCGTAGCCGCTCAGCGCCCGCTACCCGCATCGCCGGGCGAGTCCATCAGCAGAAGGTCAGCTGTCCAGCCCGGAGAGGCCCTGCCAGGAGCCGCGGCTGCCCCGGCGGGCGGCGTTGCGCTGCCAGCGGAAGACGCCGTAGCCGATGACGCCGAGCGCGGCCCCGGCCGCGCTGGTCCAGAAGTGGATGTCGAAGCTGCCGTCGGCGGCGTCGCGCCAGCCGAAGAACACCGCGGCGGCGAACCACAGCGCCGTGCCGATCAGCACGACCGGCGTCGGGCCGGCGAGCTTGCGCGGGAGCCCGGGAACCGGTCGGTGGGCCGCGCCCGAGGGGGTGCTTTCGCCGTCTTGTGCCACGTCAGGCAGGCTACCCGCGGTAACAACGGCCCGCGCGCAGGCCACCTGAGTTGGAAAGTCACATGGTGGAGACAACCGAACGCACTACGTCATTACTCGACCGCTATTTCAAGATCGCCGAACGCGGGTCGAGCATCAGCCGGGAGGTCCGCGGTGGCCTGGTCACGTTCGTCACAGTGGCCTACATCATCGTCCTGAACCCGCTCATCCTCGGCAGCCACTCCGCCACCGATGCCGGCGCCAAGCGCGACGTGCTGGGCAACATCCTGCCGATCCCGCAGGTCGCCGCGGCCACCGCGCTGGTCGCCGGGGTGATGACCATCCTGTTCGGCCTGATCGCCAACTACCCGTTCGCGATCGCCACCGGCCTGGGCATCAACACCCTGCTCGCGGTGACCATCGCGCCGCAGGTCACCTGGCCCGAGGCGATGGGCCTGGTCGTCGTCGACGGCCTGGTGATCCTGGTTCTGGTGGCCACCGGTTTCCGCACCGCGGTGTTCAACGCGGTGCCTCCCGCGCTCAAGGCCGCGATCGCGGTGGGGATCGGCCTGTTCATCTCGTTCGTCGGCCTGGTCGACTCCGGGTTCGTGCGTCGGCTGCCGGACGCCGCCGACACCACCGTCCCGGTCGGCCTGGGCATCGACGGCTCCATCGCCTCCTGGCCGACCGCGGTGTTCGTCTTCGGCCTGGTGCTGACCTCGATCATGGTCGCGCGCAACGTGCGCGGCGGGATCCTGATCAGCGTCGTGGTCACCACCGTGCTGTCGATCGTGGTCGAGTCGGTCTTCCACGCCGGTTCCTCCAGCGAGACCGGTGAGACCGGCTGGAACCTGGGCTACCCGGCGATGCCGGACACCATCGCCGGGTTGCCGGACCTCTCGCTGGTCGGCGACATCTCCTTCGGCGCGTTCACCCGGCTGCCCGCGCTGGCCGCCGCGATGCTGGTGTTCACCCTGGTGCTGGCCAACTTCTTCGACGCCATGGGCACCATGACCGGACTGGGCAAGGAGGCCGGTCTGGCCGACCGGGACGGCAACCTGCCGGGCATCGGCAAGGCGCTGGCGGTCGAGGGCCTCGGCGCGGTCGCCGGTGGCGCGGGTTCGGCCAGCTCGAACACCGTGTTCGTCGAGTCGGCCTCGGGCATCGCCGAGGGCGCGCGCACCGGCCTGGCCAACGTGGTCACCGGCGCGCTGTTCCTGGCCGCCATGTTCCTGACCCCGCTCTACCAGGTCGTCCCGGTCGAGGCGGCGGCTCCGGCGCTGGTCGTGGTCGGCGCGATGATGCTGGGCCAGATCCGCCAGATCGACCTCGGCGACTTCACCGTCGCGCTGCCGGCCTTCCTGACCATCGTGGTCATGCCGTTCACCTACTCGATCGCCAACGGCATCGGTGCCGGGTTCGTCAGCTACGTGCTGCTGCACGCCTTCAGCGGCAAGGCCCGCTCGGTCCACCCGCTGATGTGGGTCGTCTCGGCGGCGTTCGTGCTCTACTTCGCCTCCGGGCCGCTGAGCGCCGCCCTCGGCGTCTGAGCTCCGCGCGAGAAGCCCCCGCGAGCACCGCGCTCGCGGGGGCTTCTCGCGCGAGAAAGCCCCGTCTACCGGAACGGTCACCACCGGTTCGGGGGATTTCCTTCGTTTCCCGGTCCCGCTACCGGGTTCCGCGGCATCTTCTTGGTCGCGAATGCGGTGCGGTGGGCGATTCGGTCGCTAGGGTGGACGGCCAGCCGGCCCCGTGGCTCGGTTTGTCCGGATTCCCCCGATATAGTTTGGTAGACTAACGACGTGTCCGATATCGCGGAGCGCGAGCGCACCCTGTCGAGCCGGCTGCGGCTCGCGGTCGTTCGCCTGAACCGACGGTTGCGTGCGCAGCGCGCCGACTCGCGCATCACGCTGTCCCAGTTGTCGGCGATGTCGTGCCTGCACAAGGCCGGATCGATGACCCCGGGCGAACTCGCCGCCAAGGAGGGCGTCCAGCCGCCCTCGATGACCAGGGTCATCGCGGCCCTGGAGGAGAACGGCCTGGTGGCCCGGCGGGCGCACCCCACCGACGGCAGGCAGGCCATCGTCGAGCTCACCGCTGCGGGCACCGAGCGCATCGAGGAGGAGGTGTCCATCCGCGAGCGCTGGCTCGACGAGCACCTCGCGGAGCTGGACCCTGAAGAGCGCGCGGTGCTCTCCCGCGCGTCCGAGATCATCGACCGATTGGCGAGCCGATGATCGCCCGAGGCTGAAAGGCGGTCCGACCGAGCGTGGTTGACCAGTCCCGTTCCCCGGCTGAGACGAGACCGGGCGGAGACTCGGCCGACCACGCGCAACCGCCGAGGCGGGGCGCCGGCGGTGGCACCTTCGGTTCGCTGCGCGAGCGCAACTACCGCTACTACGCCGGCGGGCAGGTCGTCTCGCTGACCGGCACCTGGATGCAGCGAGCCGCCCAGGACTGGCTGGTGCTCACGCTCTCCGGCGGCAGCCCGGCGGCGCTGGGCATCGCGGTGGCGCTCCAGTTCACGCCCACCTTGCTGCTGACCCTGTGGGCGGGCTCGGTCGCCGACCGGTTCGACAAGCGCCGGATCCTGATCGCCACCCAGGTCGCGCTGGGCCTGTGCGGGTTCGCGCTGGGAGCGCTGGACCTCTCCGGCATCGCGCAGCTGTGGCACGTCTACGTGCTGTGCTTCGTGCTCGGCTGCTTCGCGGCCGTCGACGCCCCGGTGCGGCAGTCCTTCGTCGTCGAGATGGTCGGGCCGGCGCAGCTGACCAACGCCGTCGCGCTGAACTCGATGACGTTCAACCTGGCCCGCATCGTGGGGCCCGCCATCGCGGGCGTGGCGATCACCGCCATCGGCACCGGCTGGGTGTTCGTGGTCAACGGGCTCAGCTCGGTGGCGGTGGTGGCCGGACTGCTGCTGATGGACCCGACCAGGCTGCACCGGGCCGAGGGCGGCGCCGCCGAGCGCGGGCGCCTGCTGGCGGGCCTGCGCTACGTGCGCGGGCGCGCGGACCTGGTGGTCGTGCTGGTGCTGGTGTTCTGCGTGAGCACCTTCGGGATGAACTTCGAGTCGACCCTCGCGGTGATGGCCCGCAACGAGTTCGGCCACAACGCCTCGGGCTACGGGCTGCTGATCACCAGCCTCGCGGTCGGCACGCTCTCCGGGGCCTCGCTGGCCGCGCGGCGCAGCGGGAAGAGCGGCAGGCCGCGGATGCGGCTGATGTTCCTCGGCGCCGCGGTCTTCGGCGCCCTGGAGGTGCTCGCCGGTGCGATGCCGACCTACGAGCTGTTCGCGGTCGCGCTGGTGCCGGTCGGCGTCGCGGTGATGACCTTCACGACCGCGGCGAACTCCAACGTCCAGCTGGCCGTGGAGTCGACCATGCGCGGCCGGGTGATGGGCCTGTACATGCTGCTGTTCCTGGGCGGCAAGCCGCTCGGCGGGCTGGCCTCGGGCTGGCTGGCGGAGGTGTTCGGCCCGCGCTGGCCGATCCTGCTCGGCGGGGCGCTGGTCCTGGTCGCGGCGATCGCCGGGGCGGCGGTGCTGGCCCGCCGGAAATCGGGGGTTGTCGAGCCTGACAGGTTAGGCTAACCTAAAACTCGTCCGCTTCGTGGTGGGAGCGGCAGTCAGTTCGGGAACAGATCGAGCCCCGGTCTCCTTCGGGAGGCCGGGGCTCGATCATTTCGGCAGCCGGCTTGTCGGAGCACTGACCACCGAGTCGGGGGCGGGTCAGGGCAGCAGCAGCCCGTTGCGGCCCGCGCGGGCGTCCTCGAAGCGCTTGGCCACCTCGTCCCAGTTGACGACGTTCCACAGCTGCTTGACGTAGTCCGCCTTCACGTTGCGGTACTGCAGGTAGTAGGCGTGCTCCCAGATGTCGAACACCAGCAGCGGTGTGGTGGTGATCGCCAGGTTGGAGTGGTGGTCGCGCAGCTGCTGGGTGATCAGCCGTTCGCCGATCGGGTCCCAGGCCAGCACGCCCCAGCCGTTGCCCTGGATCGTGGTGCTCACCGCCTCCATCTGGGCGCGGAACTTGTCGAAGGAGCCGAAGTGCTCGTCGATGGCCGCGGCCAGCTCGCCGGTGGGCTTGTCGCCGCCGCGCGGGGACAGGATCTTCCACCAGATGACGTGCATCCCGTGGCCCGCGAGGTTGAACGCCAGGGTGGTCTCCAGCCCGACGATCGAGGAGTAGTCGCCCGCTTCGCGCGCCTCGGCGATCTTGTCGAGCGCGTCGTTGGCGCCCTTGACGTAGGCCGCGTGGTGCTTGCTGTGGTGCAGCTCGTTGATCTCGCCCGAGATCGCCGGCTCCAGCGCGGCGTAGTCGTAGTCCAACTCCGGCAACACGTACTCGGCCACCAGGAAGCTCCCTCCACCAATCAACATCACCGATCTGTTGCCACCATATTGCAACAACCAGTATCTGGCCACACGCGCCCGACGACCGAGCCGCCGCAATTCCCGCGCCGCCCGACGCGCCCCCTGCGCCTCCCGACCGGGACCCCGACACGCCCGGACGCCCCCGGAGCGGCAAGAACCAGGCAATTCGACCCGCCGAACTCGAGGGAATTCCGCGGGTCGAATTGCCTGGTTCTTGCCGAGGTCCGGGTTGGGGCGGGTTAGGGGATGGGCCAGGTGTGGACCGGGGTGCCGTCGTCGGCGAGGTCGATGTAGCGGGCGAGCATGGCGGTCAGGGCCGACGGGCGGTCCTCGCCGCGGGATTCGAGGTCCGCCACGGTGTTCCGCTGCCAGGTCGCGCCGTTCTGCTTGGCCTTGCAGCGCTGCTCGATCACGCCGAGGAGGTGGTCGCGCGCGGCCGGGGAGACCCCGCAGGCGTCCAGCCCGTCGTGGGCCATCGGCAGCAGGCGGCGCAGCACCAGCTCGTCCGGCGCGACCCAGCCCAGCCCCGGCCAGTACAGGTGGGCGTCGAAACCGTTGCGGGCGCCGGAGTAGAAGTTCTCCTCGGCCGCGGCGAACGACATCTGCGTCCACAGTGGCCTGTCCTGCTCGGTGAGCGCGCGCTGCGCGCCGTAGAAGAACGCGGCGTTGGCGACCGTGTCGACCACCGACGGCCCCGCGGGCAGCACGCGGTTCTCCACCCGCAGGTGCGGCACCCCGTCGACGAGGTCGTAGACCGGGCGGTTCCAGCGCCAGATGGTGCCGTTGTGCATCCGCAGCTCGTTGAGCCGCGGCGCGCGCCCGGCGTCGAGCGCGGCGAGCGGGTCCTCGTCCTCCGGCTCGGGTAACAGCGCGGGGAAGTAGCGCACGTTCTCCTCGAACAGGTCGAAGATCGAGGTGATCCAGCGCTCCCCGAACCACACCCGCGGTCGCACGCCCTGGTTGCGCAGCTCCATCGGGCGGGTGTCGGTGGCCTGCAGGAACAGCGGGATGCGGGTCTCGTGCCACAGCGCCTTGCCCAGCAGGAAGGGCGAGTTGGCGCCGATGGCGACCTGCACCCCGGCCAGGCACTGCGCGGCGTTCCAGTGCGCCGCGAAGTCCTCCGGGGCGACCTGCAGGTGCAGCTGCACCGAGGTGCACGCCGACTCCGGGGCGATCGAGTCGGCGTAGGAGCGCAGCCGCTCCACCGGGCCGTCGGCCAGCGGCACGCCCTCCATGTCCAGCAGCATCTCCTCGCCGCGGGCCTGGATGATCTGGTCGTTGAGCACCGCGTAGCGCGGGTTGCCGGTCAGCGAGCTCGGGTCCAGGTGCAGGTTGCGCAGCGTCGGCAGGGTCCCGATCATCACCACCTTCGCCCCGGCCACGTCCGCGCACTCGTCAGCGCGCTGCAGCGCCGCGCGGATCCGCTCCTCCAGCTGCAGCGCGCTGTCCCCGGCCAGCACCCGCGGCTCGACGTTCAGTTCGATGTTCTGCTGCCCCAGCTCGGTGGTGAAGATCGGGTCGCTGATCTTCTCCAGCACCACGGCGTTGGTCATCGACGGATCCATGTGCTCGTCCACCAGGCACAGCTCCATCTCCAGGCCCATCTGCTGGTGCGGGAAGGAGAAGTTGCCGTCGTTGAGCATCCGGGCGAGCGCGTCGAGCCCCCGCTGCATCTTGTTGCGGTAGCGTTGCCGATCGATCGGCTTGAAGGAGCGATCGTTCACGTGCCATCCCATGCCGTCTCCCCTTGTTCGGCAGCACGTCAGCGCCCAGCGCTGGGGAAACCACCGTGACACATCCCTACCCGACCGGCCAGCGGCCAAAACGGTGTCTGCGGGGGAGGCGGCCGGGCCTCACGCGGAGGCCGAGTTCAGCCTCTCCAGCTCGGCCGCGGACAGCTCGAAATCCGCCGCCGGGAGCAGGCTCGCGAGCTGATCGGCGTTGCGCGCGCTGGCGATCGGCGCAGTGATCGCGGGCTGCGCCAGCAGCCACGCGAGCGCGACCGAGGAGACCGGGACACCACGCAGCGTCGCGATCTCGTCCAATCCGGCGAGGACCTTCACGCCGCGCTCGTCGAGGTAGGCGCGCGCGCCTTCCGCGCGCGGGCTCTCCGAGGAGTCCCCGCCCGGCCGGTACTTGCCGGTGAGGAAGCCCTTCGCGAGCGCGAAATACGGCAGCACGGCCAGGTTCTCCCGCTCGCAGAGCTCGGAGAGCTCGCCCTCGAAGGCCTCGCGCTCCACGAGGTTGTAGTGCGGCTGCAGCGCGACGTACTCGGCGAAGCCCTCGCGGCGGGAGATCCGCAACGCCTCGGCCAGCCGCTCCGCCGAGTAGTTCGACGCCGCGACGTGCCGGACCTTGCCCGCGCGCACCAGGTCGTCGAAGGCGGAGAGGGTCTCCTCCAGCGGGGTGTCCGGATCGTCGGCGTGCGCGTAGTAGAGGTCGATGTGCTCGACGCCGAGCCGCCGCAGCGAATCCTCGGCAGCCGCCTTGATGTTGGCCGCAGAGAGGCCGGGCCGCTGATCCCAGCGGCCCACCTTGGTGGCGATCACCATCTCGTCGCGGTTGCCGCGGGCCTTCAGCCACGCGCCCAGCGTCCGCTCCGACTCGCCCCCGGAATGCCCGGGAGCCCAGGCCGTGTAGCTGTCCGCGCTGTCGATGAAGTTCCCACCGGCTGCGGCGTAGTAGTCCAGGACGGCGAAGGAGTCGGCCTCGTCGGCCGTCCAGCCCAGAACGTTCCCGCCGAAGCAGATGGGGAAGACATCGAGATCGCTGCTGCCGAGTCGCGCCATGTCGCCGAACCTACTCCTCGTGGATCTTGCGGAAATCGTGTCGCGAACCACACTCGTCGAGCGGTCGCCCGTGAAGTCGAACCCGTACGTCCGCCCGGTTGTTCCAGGGCGAGGAGGGGAACCTTCCTGTCACGCCCTCCGCGGCGGCCTGGGACAATGCCGCCGTGGTGCAGATGGTCGAGATCAGCGATGTCGAGGACCCGCGGGTCGACGACTTCCGCGACCTCTCCCGCGCGGACCGCCGCCCGGATCGGCCGGGCGGCCGCGGGCTGGTGATCGCCGAAGGAGTCGTGGTCGTCGAGCGGTTGCTGGCCTCGCCGTACCCGGTGCGGGCCCTGTTCGGCGTCCGCCGGCGCGTCGAGGAGCTGGTCGAGACCAGCGCGCACCTGGACGTTCCGGCCTACGTGGCCAGCGCTGAGGTGATGGCGCAGGTCGTGGGCTTCCACCTCAACCGCGGCGTGCTCGCGGTCGCCGATCGCGCGCCCGCGGTCGAGCCGGCCCGGCTGATCGCGCGCTCGCGCAAGCTGGCGGTGCTCGAGGGCGTCGGCGATCACGAGAACCTCGGAGCGCTGTTCCGCAACGCCGCCGCGCTGGGCCTGGACGGCCTGCTGCTCGGCGCCGGCTGCTCGGACCCGCTCTACCGGCGCAGCGTGCGCGTGTCGATGGGCCACGTGCTCCGGGTCCCGTTCGCGCACCTGGACGCCTGGCCGGGCGATCTGAAGACGCTGCGCGACAACGGCTTCCGGATCGCGGCGCTGACCCCGCGAGCAGGTTCGGAGTCTTTGCGCGACGCCGGGCTGGACCGGGGCAAGGTCGCGGTGCTGCTGGGCTCGGAAGGGCCCGGGCTCACCGACGAGGCGATCGACGCGGCCGATCTCGCGGTGCGCATCCCGATGAGCGGAGAGGTGGATTCGTTGAACGTGGCCACCGCCGGAGCCATCACCTTCCACGCGATGAGCGGGGTCTGATGGTGCGCGAGGCCAGCTGGGAGCTGCGAGCCCGGTCCGGCCGGGCGGTGCTGGTGCGCTCCGACCACCGGGAGTACGACCCGGCCCGGCTCAAGCTGCCCGAGGACCTGGTCGCCGCGCTGCACGAGTGGGCGGGCGTGGCCGGTTCGCTGCGCCACGCGGAGGCCGCCGACTCCGAGCTGGTCTCCCGCCGCGGGCGACACCTGGCCACCCTGCTGGCCACCGAGACCGGCGGCCGCGTCGACTACCTGGACCCGCGCAGCGGGGCGGTGGAACGCATCGGCCGGTCCCGCTCGGCCACCGCGATCCACCGCGACGGGGTGCCGCTCGCTCCGGTCAACCCGACCCCGTGGGGCACCGGTCTGACGGTCAGCGCGATCGTGGCCGGTCTGGTCGCCGTGATCCTGGTGGCGGTCACCCAGGGCTTGGGCGATCTCAGCCCGGTGCTGGCGGTGCTGGTCAACCTCGGCGTCGCGGCGGGGTTCGCCCCGTCGATCTGGCTCGGTCGCAACGTCCCGATCTGGCGCTGGGTCGCCTGCGGCACCGCGGTGGGCATCGTCGTCTCCTGGCTCGCCGACCTGCTCAGCCTCCTGGGCTGAGCGCGCCCCTCGGGCTCCCGGCGGCGGGTCAGCGGTGGGAGCGGACGCCGAGCAGGACGTCCTCCCAGGACGGGACGATGGGGTGGTTCTTGCGCCCGTTGCGCTTGGGCTGGTCCTTGTCCTCCTCGGTCTCCCCCGCGGAGTCGGACTGCTCGGCGCGCTCGGCGAGCTCCGGGGTCTCCAGGTCCAGGGTCGGCTCCTCGGGCCGGGAGACCACCGCGGGCTCGTGGCGCTGCGCGACCGGCGCCTGCGCGCCCGGCGTCTGCGCGGTGATCGGGGGAGCGGGCGATTCGGCGACCGGCGGCTCGACCGGCTGCACCGCGGGTTCGGGCAGCTCCTCGACCGGCTCCGCGGTCTCCTCGACGGCCTCCTGCGCCTCCTCGTCCTGCTGGTCGAGCTCCAGCGCTTCCCTGGCCAGCTCGGTCACCGGGCGGACGGTGCGCAGCGGCCGGTTCGGCGAGGGGTCGAGCAGGTCGGCCGCGTGCTCGTCCAGCGACGCGACCGTGCCGCCGTGCGCGCCGGGGTGGAACACCCAGTGCGCGTGGTTCTCCGAGCGGCCCGCCTGCCAGGCCAGCTGGACGATCCACTTGCCGTCCTCGCTGCGCCAGGCGTCCCAGCCGGCCTCGTTGTAGTCGTGGCTGCGCATGGCGAAGGTCTGCGAGACGACCTCGCCGAGCGTCTGCACGTCCGGGCCGTCCTCGCGGACCGGGTGCGCGCGCTGGGCCATCTCGGCGATCTGGGTGCGCTCCAGCAGAACCGGGTACGCGTAGCGCTCGATGCGGTGCTCGGGCAGCCCGGAGGTGGCCGCGATCTGGGCGACCGACGCGCCGGAGCGGACGCGGGCCTGGATCTCCCGCGGCCGCATCTGCTGCTCCATCTCGATCTGCACCTGGCCCAGCCGGGTGAGGTCCCCGCGGGCCGCGGCGCGCAGCCGTTCGTCGGCGGGCACGGTGAAGCGCTCGCCGTTCTCGGGGTCCTCGCAAATGACGGATTCACCGTCCTCGTCGAGCCCGACCACTCGCAGCGATCGCATCACGCAGCCTCCCGCCGACCTACATGTCACCAAGCTGTGACAGTAACCCGGCGCGCCGCCTTGACGCTGGAGGCGCGCCGGGTTCGCCGTGTCATTGTTGGTCGCCTGTCCGGTTCGATCTTGCCTGATGGCGGCGGTGCATGCGAATGAGTCGAACTACTCAATTGCTGCGAATATCACCTGCTGTGATCAACTGTCCCGCTTTCGGCTGATCACGGCGCTGAAACGCCGCCGGGCGGTTCGCGAATCGCTGCGAACCGCCCGGCGGCGTGTGCTCAAGCCGATTAACCTACCGTGATCAGCGGAGCTGCGAAACCACCCAGTCGATGGACTTCGTCAGCTGCGTGATGTCGTCCGGCTCGATCGCCGGGAACATCCCGATCCGCAGCTGGTTGCGGCCCAGCTTGCGGTACGGCTCGGTGTCCACGATGCCGTTGGCGCGCAGCGCCTTGGCGATCGCCGCGGCGTCCACCGAGTCGTCGAAGTCGATGGTGCCCACGACCTGCGAGCGCTTCGCCGGGGCCTGCACGAACGGGGTCGCGACGTCCGAGGCCTCGGCCCAGTCGTAGAGCCGCTTGGAGGACTCCGCGGTGCGCTTGTCGCACCAGGTCAGACCGCCCTGGCCGTTCATCCACTCGATCTGGTCGGCCAGCATGAACAGCGTGGCCACCGCCGGGGTGTTGTAGGTCTGGTCCTTGCGGGAGTTGTCCAGCGCGGTGGGCAGCGACAGGAACTCCGGCACCCAGCGGCCGCCGTCGGCGATCTCGCCGATCCGCTCGATCGCGGCCGGGCTCATCGCGGCCAGCCACAGACCGCCGTCCGAGGCGAAGGACTTCTGCGGCGCGAAGTAGTAGACGTCCACGTCGGCCGGGTTGAACGCCAGACCGCCGGCACCCGAGGTGGCGTCCACCGCGATCAGCGCGTTCTCCGAACCGGCCGGGCGGCTCGGCGGCAGCATCACGCCGGTGGAGGTCTCGTTGTGCGCCCAACCGATGAGGTCGACGCTCGGGTCCGACACCGGCTCCGGGGCGTCGCCCGGCTCGGCGGAGACCACGACCGGCTCGCCCAGGAACGGGGCGGTCTTGGCGGCCTTGGCGAACTTCTGGGAGAACTCGCCGTAGGTCAGGTGCAGCGAGCGCTCGCGCACCAGGCCGAAGGTCGCGGCGTCCCAGAAGGCGGTGGTCCCGCCGACGCCCATCACGACCTCGTATCCGTCGGGCAGCGCGAACAGCTCGCGCAGTCCTTCCCGAACCCGTCCGACCAGGGACTTCACCGGCTTCTGCCGGTGCGAGGTGCCCATCACCGCGGCGCCCTCGTCGGCCAGCCGGGACAGCTGTTCGGGGCGGACCTTGGAGGGCCCGCAGCCGAAGCGGCCGTCGGACGGCTGCAGCTCGTCGGGCAGCTTCAGGGTGGTCGGATCGATTTCGGCCTGCGTCATTCCGGCGCCTCCGGGCTTGGTTGTGGTGACTGCGGGTGGCGCGGATCCACCACCGCGCGCCAGTGGCCAGGGATGCCGGCGCCATTGCCGGCTCGGCTGAAGTGTTGCAGCCGGGTGTCCGATGCGCTTCGGTGCGGCTGCACAGCCGCACCGCAACTTACTGCCCTGGCGCGCGGGGGCCAACAGCACTGTGGCGGAGATGTCCCGTCCGCACCGCGCGGCGCGCGGCGAACGCCCTGGTCAGGCGAATCCCGGAGCCCCGCAACATTTCTTGTACTTGCGTCCCGAACCGCACCAGCAAGCGTCGTTGCGGCCCGGTGGCCAGGGAACTCCGCGGGTGGTCCGGGCCAGCTCGGCGGCGTACTCCGAGCGGGTGGCCGGATCCGCCGGATCGAGACCTTCGGCGGCGGCCCAGGCGCGCACGTCGTCGAGCGCGGCCGGGACGACGCGCCCGCCGGTGGCCCGCCCGAGCGCGCGCTCCACCTCGCGGCGGTGGTCCTCGTGGGTGGATCCCGGGTACCAGTCCGGGTGCTCGCGCTGGACCCGCGCGAACTCCTCGGCGGTCCAGCCCAGCGCGCCCGGCCGCTCCTGCTCGGTCAGCGCGGGCGCGCCCCGCATGATCTCGGCGATCTGGGCGGCGCCGTCCTCGGCCCGGCGGTCGACCTGCGCGAAGAACTCGTCGATGGCGTCCGGGGGCAGGCCGTTCTCGGCGCGCAGCTCGGAGCGGGCCCGCAGCAGCTCGTAGCCCGGGTCGCCCCGCGACATGTCCAGGTCCGGGTGCAGGTCCGGGACCAGCCGGTTGATGCCGATGTTCAGCCAGCGCAGCGCCCGCTGGTGATCGCCGATCGCGGCGTAGGCCTGCGAGATGTCCGAGTAGGCGAACTCCACCTGCGATGGCGAGCGCCGCTCGGCTTCCAGCAGCGGCGCGGCCTCCTCGGCGCGGCCGTGCGTGATCAGGTGGGCGATGTAGGCGCCGCGGCCGCTAAGCGGGCCGGTGTCCGGATCGATCTCGCGGGCGCGGGCCAGCGCGGCGCGCTCCTGCTCGTGCTCGCCGGCCTCGTGCCAGTAGCCGGCGGCCTCGACCAGGTCGTTGCACGGCTCGTCGCCGAGCTCGGCGTCCTCCTCCAGCGCTCGCGCGTACTCCCGGTCCCGCTTGCGCCGCTCCGCGTCGGTGTGCACACCGCAGAAGCTACCCCCGTCGAGGGGGAGCGGCGCCCGGCTCGTCGGTGGTGAGCCGGGCGCCGCCGAAAATCATACGGGGGCGATCAGCTGGGTGACCGAGTCCCAGCCCTCGACGTCCTGCGGCGAGCGCGGGTCCGGTCCGATGTACTCGGCCGAGGGCCGGATCAGGCGACCGGTGCGCTTCTGCTCCAGGATGTGCGCCGACCAGCCGGCCAGCCGGGCGCAGGTGAACATCGCGGGCATCATCGGCGTCGGCACCTGGGCGAAGTCCAGCACGACCGCGGCCCAGAACTCCACGTTGGTCTCGATCTGCCGGTCCGGGCGGCGCTCGCGCAGCTCGGCCAGGGCGGCCTGCTCCAGCTCGCGGGCGACCTCGAAGCGCGGGGCGCCGAGCTGGTCGCAGGTGTTGCGCAGCACCCGGGCGCGCGGGTCCTCCGCGCGGTAGACGCGGTGGCCGAAGCCCATCAGCCGCTCGCCCCGGTCCAGGATCCCGGCCACCACGGCGCGGGCGTCGCCGGTGCGCTCCACCTCGTCGATCATCGGCAGCACCCGGGCCGGCGCGCCGCCGTGCAGCGGGCCGGACATGGCCCCGACCGCGCCGGAGAGCGCCGCGCCCACGTCCGCGCCGGTGGAGGCGATGACGCGCGCGGTGAAGGTGGAGGCGTTGAGGCCGTGCTCGGCGGCCGAGGCCCAGTAGGCGTCCAGCGCCCGCACGTGCGCCGGGTCCGGCTCGCCGCGCCAGCGCACCAGGAACTGCTCGGTGGTGGTCGCGGCCTCCGCGATGCGCTCGCGCGGCACGGCGGGCTGGTCGCCGCGCGCGGACTGGGCGACGTAGGACAGCCCGAGCGAGCAGGCCTTCGCCAGCTGGTCGCGGACCGTGCCCTCGTCGATGTCCAGGATCGGCTGGAAGCCGAACTGCGGGGCGCTCATGGCCAGCGCCGCCTGCGCGTCGGCGCGCACGTCGCCGGTGCGCACCGGCAGCGGCACGTCCTCGGCGGGCGGCAGTCCGCCGCTGAACCGCCCGTCGACCAGCAGCGTCCACACGTCGCCGTAGGAAGCCGTGCCAACCAGGTCCTCGATGTCCACACCGCGGTAGCGCAGCGCGCCACCGTCGCGGTCGGGTTCGGCGATTTCGGTCTGGAAGGCGACGACGCCCTCCAGTCCAGGACGGAATTCGCTCATCGAATGCCTCGTTCGTGGTCGTGGGTGGCCCGCGGGGTGGTGCGGGCGGGGACTAGTGGCGGAGTGGTCGCTCGATTGCACTCCGCAGCACGCCCTCCGGGCAATCGGTGCGCGGGTGAAAACCCTCGGAGGTATTAGCTCACGGTGAAACAGGGCATTTGTGCACCCATGAAAAATCCCGGAAAAATTGTTGTTTCGGAACCGGACGCGCGTGTTAAACCTCGGGCCGAGCACGCCTCCGGGCGGGCCGCGCCGTGCTAATCATGCTGGATGCAACTCGCTCCGCACGAGCGCGACAAGCTGCTCGTCTACCTAGCCGCGCGGCTGGCCGGGGAACGGCTGGAGCGCGGCCTCCGGCTGAACTACCCGGAGGCGGTCGCGCTGATCAGCCACCACGTCGCCGAGGGCGCCCGGGACGGGCGGTCGGTGGCCGAGCTGATGGACAGCGGGCGCCGCGTGCTCACCGCCGACCAGGTCCTCGACGGGATCCCGGAGATGCTGCGCGACGTGCAGGTCGAAGCCACCTTCCCGGACGGCACCAAGCTGGTCACGGTGCACGACCCGATCACCTGAGCGAGTGCCCGCGAACCACGTCGTCCGGCCGCAGCGGGGGCTGCGCGCCCGCCGCTCGGCCCGCCACGGCGTCAGCCCACCCGCGCGACCGGCAGCCGCGCCGCCGCGCAGAAGGAGTTCCGAGGGGGTCACCATGCGACCTGGAGAGGTCATCACGGGTGCGGGGGAGATCCCGCTGAATCCCGGTCGGGGCCGGGTGCGCTTGACCGTGGTCAACACGGCCGATCGCGCGGTGCAGGTCGGTTCGCACTTCCACTTCGCCGCGGCCAACCCGGGCTTGGAGTTCGACCGCGCGGCCGCCTGGGGGCACCGCCTCGACGTGCCCTCGGGCACCGCGGTGCGCTTCGAGCCCGGTGTGGCGCGCGAGGTCTCGCTGGTGCCCATCGGCGGCGCCCGGCGGGTGCGCGGCCTGCGGCCCGAGTACGCCGGCGAGCTCGACGAGCGCGACCACCGGGCGACCCCGTTCGCCTACGGCGCGGAGGGGGAGCGGTGAGCTCCGTCGATCGATCCCACTACGTCGAGCTGTTCGGCCCGACCACCGGCGACCGGATCCGGCTGGCCGACACCGACCTGCTCATCGAGGTCACCGAGGACCGCAGCCAGGGGCCGACCGGTTCCGGCGAGGAAGCGGTCTTCGGCGGCGGCAAGGTGATCCGCGAGTCGATGGGCCAGTCGGTGGCCACGCGCGCCGAGGGCACGCCGGACGTGGTGATCACCGGTGCGGTGATCCTGGACCACTGGGGCGTGGTCAAGGCCGACGTGGGCATCCGCGACGGGCGCATCGCGGGCATCGGCAAGGCCGGCAACCCGGACACCGCCGACGGGGTGGACCCCGCGCTGGTCATCGGCCCGTCCACCGAGATCGTCGCGGGCAACGGGCGGATCCTCACCGCGGGCGGCATCGACTGCCACGTGCACTTCATCTGCCCGCAGCAGGTCGACACCGCGCTGGCCAGCGGCCTCACCACGCTCGTCGGCGGGGGCACCGGCCCGGCCGAGGGCAGCAAGGCCACCACGGTCACCCCCGGCGCCTGGAACCTGGCGCGGATGCTGCGGGCGATGGACTCGCTGCCGGTCAACGTGCTGCTGCTGGGCAAGGGCAACACCACCCGCGAGGAGGCGCTGATGGAGCAGCTGCGCGCGGGCGCGGGCGGACTCAAGATCCACGAGGACTGGGGCGCCACCCCGGCGGCCATCGACGCGGCGCTGCGCGCCTGCGAGCGCACCGGAGTCCAGCTGGCCATCCACACCGACACGCTCAACGAAGCGGGCTTCCTGGAGTCCACTCTCGCGGCGATCAACGGGCGCTCGATCAACGCCTACCACGCCGAAGGTGCAGGTGGCGGACACGCACCGGACATCATCGAGGTGGCCGCGGCGCCCAACGTGCTGCCCTCGTCGACCAACCCGACCCGGCCGCACACGGTCAACACCATCGACGAGCACCTCGACATGCTGATGGTCTGCCACCACCTCAACCCGGCGGTGCCCGAGGACCTGGCCTTCGCCGAGAGCCGCATCCGCCCCTCGACCATCGCCGCCGAGGACGTGCTGCACGACCTGGGCGCGATCTCCATGATCAGCTCGGACGCGCAGGCCATGGGCCGCATCGGCGAGGTCATCGCGCGCACCTGGCAGACCGCGCACGCGATGAAGCGCCGCCGCGGCGCGCTGGCCGGCGACGGCCGCGCGGACAACCACCGCGCGCGGCGCTACGTCGCGAAGTACACGATCAACCCCGCGCTGGCGCACGGCATCGCGGGCGAGGTCGGGTCGGTCGAGGTCGGCAAGCTCGCCGACCTGGTGCTGTGGGAGCCGGAGTTCTTCGGCGTGCGGCCGCACTCGGTGCTCAAGGGCGGGATGGCGGCCTGGGCGGCGATGGGCGACGCGAACGCCTCCATCCCGACGCCCCAGCCCTACGTGCTGCGGCCGAACTTCGGGGCGGAGCCGCGGGTGGCCGCGGCGAGCAGCGCGGCGTTCGTCGCGCCGATCGCGCTGGAGGACGGGCTCGCCGAGCGGGTGGAGCTGGCCTCGCGGGTGGTACCGATCGAGAGCACTCGCGCCGTGGACAAGTCGCAGATGGTGCACAACTCGGCGACCCCGGACATCCGGGTGGACCCGGACAGCTTCGCGGTGCACGTCGACGGCGAGCTCGTCGAGCCCGCCCCGGTCGACGAGCTGCCGCTGGCCCAGCGCTACTCCCTGTTCTGATGACCGGGCTCGCCGTGCTCGCGCTGGCCGACTCCCGCTTCCCCGGCGGCGGCCACGCGCACTCCGGTGGCGTCGAGGAGGCCGCCGCCAGGGGACTGGTCAACAGCGTTGCCGACCTGCGGGAATTCCTGCGCGGCAGGCTCTTCGGCGCGGGCGCGCCGCAGGCGGTGTTCGCCGCCGCGGCCGCCCACGCCGCCGCCCGGGGCGTCGCCCCCGGGCGCTGGCGCGAGCTCGACGTCGAGCTCGCCGCCCGCACCCCCTCACCGGCGCAGCGGGAGGTCTCCCGCGCGCAGGGCAAGGGGCTGCTCCGCGCCGGCCGGGCCGCCTGGCCCTCGCCGGTGCTGGGCGGACTGGTGGCCGCGACACCGCGGCCGCATCAACCGATCGTGCTCGGCGTGCTCACCGCGGCCGCCGGCTCCGCGCCCCGCGACGCCGCGCTGGCGGCCGGGTACCTCGCGATCAGCGGACCCGCTTCGGCGGCGGTCCGGCTGCTCGGCCTGGACCCCTTCGGGGCCAACGCGGCGGTGGTCGCGCTGGCCGACGAGCTCGACGAGATCGCCGAGGAGGCGGCGCGCTGCGCGGGGCTGGCGCCGCAGGAGCTGCCCGCGCCCGGCGCTCCGGCGCTGGACCTGCTCGCCGAGGCCCACGATCGCCATCACCGGGAAGAGGTGCGTCTCTTTGCTTCCTGACCACGGCCACGGCCACGCCCACCCGGTCGGCTTCGACCCGACCGCTGCGGGCCCCGATCCGCACACCGCGCCGCCGCGCGGACGTCCCTTCCGGCTGGGCATCGGCGGCCCGGTGGGCAGCGGCAAGACCGCGCTGACCGCCGCGCTGTGCCGCGCGCTGGGCCAGGAGGTCGACCTCGCGGTGGTCACCAACGACATCTACACCACCGAGGACGCCGACTTCCTGCGCAGGGCGGGCGTGCTCGACGCCGACCGGGTCGAGGCGGTGCAGACCGGCGCCTGCCCGCACACCGCGATCCGCGACGACATCACCGCCAACCTCGACGCCGTGGACCGCCTGGAGGAGCGCCACCCCGGGCTGGAGCTGGTGATCGTGGAGAGCGGCGGGGACAACCTCACCGCGGTGTTCAGCCGCGGGCTGGCCGACAAGCAGGTCTTCGTGGTCGACGTCGCCGGCGGGGACAAGGTGCCGCGCAAGGGAGGTCCCGGGGTGACCACGGCCGACCTGCTGGTGATCAACAAGGTGGACCTCGCCGAGCTGGTCGGAGCCGACATGGAGGTCATGGTCGGCGACGCGCACCGGATGCGCGGCGAGCTGCCGGTGATCGCCCAGTCGCTGACCCGCACCCCGAACGCCCCGGACGTCTCGGCCTGGGTGCGGCAGTGCCTGAAGGCGGTCGTCGGTGCTTGACGGGGGTGCGCGGTGCGCGCGCGTGCGTCGCTGAGCGTCGAGCTCGCCCGCGGCCGCAGCGTCGTGCGGGAGCTGCGCTCGCAGGCCCCGCTGACCCTGCTGCCCCGGCGGGCGAGCACGGCCCCGGACGGGACGGCCGTGGTGCACCTGGTCGGTTCGGCGGCCAATCCGCTGGGCGGGGACGAGGTGGAGCTCGACGTGCGGGTCGGCGCGGGGGCGCGGCTGCGGCTGGTGGGCACCGCGGCGACCGTGGCGCTGCCCGGGCGCGGCAGCAGCCGCTCGGTGGTGCGCATCGAGGTCGCCGAGGGCGGCACCGCCGAGTACCTGCCGGAGGCCGCGGTGATCAGCGAGCGCGCGGACCACCGCGCGGAGCTGTCGGTGCGCCTCGGCGCGGGCGCGCGGGCGCGCTGCCGGGAGACGCTGGTGCTGGGCCGCAGCGGGGAACCTCCCGGGCGGCTGGTGACCGGCACGCAGCTCGTGCGCGGGGAGACCCCGCTGCTGCGGCAGCGGCTCGACCTGGGCGATCCGCGGCTGACCGCCAGCAGCGGTTACCTCGCCGGTGCGCGCGTGCTGGCCACCGAGGTGCTGGCCTGGGACGAGGACCCGCCGGCGGCGTCCTCGGGGCGGTGGTGGTCGCTGAGCCCGCTGGCCGCGGGCGGCTGCCTGGCCACGGCGGTGGCCGACGACGCGGTGACCGCCGCGCGGCGGCTGGCCGAGGCCGTCGGCCGCCATCCGGGTGCTGCCGAACTGGGCGACCCGATGTGGTGAGGCGCCGATCCGCCGGACTGTCCGAATTGTGCTGGGATTCGGCTTTCGCCCTGGTCATGGGGCATCCGAACGAGTGTGGGAACGATCACTGCATCGGTTGCGGAATCGATTGCGGGCCGCCGCCGATTCGGCTGGAGTTCCGGATCCGTTTACCGTCGTAGGGGTGGCTGGCGCCGCCCCTGTCGCGCCGGCCGCGGTCCAACCCGCACCCGCCCGGCTCGCACCACCGCCGGGCCCGTCGTCGAGTCGTACCGCTGTCGGGCGAGTCAGGGAGGAATTGATGATGTCGGAGGCCAACGTCGCGCTGCCGGCCATGCGCGTTTCCTACGAGGCAGGAGCACTGCACGAGAAGTCCCTGGCCGACACCTGGCACGAGCAGCTGCAGGGCTGGCTGGACGAGGCCGTCGAGGCCGACCTGGTGGAGCCGAACGCGATGGTGCTGGCCACCGCCGACGCCGAGGGCATGCCGTCCTCGCGGACCGTGCTGTGCAAGGGCATCGACGAGCGCGGCGTGGTGTTCTACACCAACTACACCTCGAACAAGAGCCACGACCTGCAGCAGACCAGGGTGGCGGCGGCGACCTTCCCGTGGCTGGGCCTGCAGCGCCAGGTCAACCTGCGCGGCACGGTGGAGAAGGTCTCCGCCGAGGAGACCGCCGCCTACTGGCGGGTGCGCCCGCGCGGCTCCCAGCTGGGCGCTTGGGCCTCGCCGCAGTCCCGCGTGGTCAACGGCCGGGAGGCGCTGGAGTCCTCGCTCAACGGCATCGAGCGGCGGTTCTCCGACGCGGAGCAGGTGCCGGTGCCGCCGCACTGGGGCGGCTGGCGGATCCGCCCTGACTTCGTGGAGTTCTGGCAGGGCCGCCCGGACCGCCTGCACGACCGCCTCCGCTTCCGCCGCGACGACGAGACCTGGCACATCGAGCGCCTCGCACCGTGAGGCGACGAAACCCTCTTCTCATCAGAAGTCCCCGCGCGTGGCGCGGGGACTTCTGATGAGAAGAGGCACACGCGCAGGACCCGACCTTAGCTTCGCTAACGGATAAGCTCCTGGAACTGTGGCGCAACGCGGGGAGACGGCGACCCGGAGCGGGATCCGAGGGCTGCTGAGCAAGGTCGTCCTGGACACCAGGCCGCTGCGGTACCCGGCCTACCGGCGGCTGTGGTCGTCGAACATCGTCAGCGCGGTCGGCGCGCAGTTCTCCGCCGTGGCCGTGCCCAAGCAGCTCTACGACATCACCGGCTCCTCGGCCTACGTCGGGCTGGCCGGCGTCTTCGGGCTGGTGCCGCTGCTGGTCTTCGGGCTCTGGGGCGGTGCGATCGCCGACACCGTCGACCGCCGCAAGCTGCTGCTGGTGACCAACGGCGGGCTCGCCGCCACCGCCGTGCTGCTGTGGCTGGTCGCCGCCGCCGGCATCCCCTCGGTGTGGCTGGTGCTGGTCCTGTTCTCGCTCCAGCAGACCTTCTTCGCGGTCAACTCGCCCACGCGCGGCGCGGCGGTCGCCCGCCTGGTGCCCACCCACCTGCTGCCGTCGGCGCAGGCCCTGGGTTCCACGGTGTTCCAGCTCGGCTCCATCCTCGGCCCGCTGCTGGCCGGGATGCTGCTACCGCTGCTGGGCCTGCCGGTGCTCTACCTCGTCGACGCGATCGCCCTGGTCGCAGCTCTGCTGGTGGTCTCCCGGCTGCCCGCCATCCCGCCCCGCGAGGGCGCGCCCAAGCGGGCCGGGCTGCGCTCGGTCGTCGACGGCTTCCGCTACCTCGGCGCGCACACCGTGCTGCTGGCCTCGTTCCTGCTGGACATCATCGCGATGGTGTTCGGCATGCCGCGCGCGCTCTTCCCGGAGATGGCCGAGCGCACCTTCGGCGATCCGCACGGCGGCGGTGTCGCCCTGGGCTGGCTGTACGCGGCGATCCCGCTGGGCGCCTTCGCCTTCGGCCTGCTGTCGGGCTGGCTGCACCGGATCACCCGGCACGGCGTCGGCGTGGTGCTCGCGGTGGCCGCCTGGGGCGTGGCGATCATCGGCTTCGGCTGGGCCGATTCGCTGTGGCTGGCCGTGGTCTTCCTGGTCATCGGTGGTGGTGCCGACCTGGTCAGCATGGTCTACCGGAGCTCGATCCTGCAGGCCGCCGCGACCGACGAGATGCGCGGCCGCATCCAGGGCGTGTTCACCGTGGTCGTCGCCGGCGGTCCGCGGCTGGCCGACACGCTGCACGGCCTCGGCGGCGCCTGGTTGGGCACCGGTGGGGCGGTGATGATCGGCGGCCTGCTGGTGGTGCTGGCCACCGGGATCGCGGCGGTCGCGCTGCCCGACTTCCTGCGCTACCGCGCACCGCTGGGGAGCGCTTAGGGGCGGGCCGGATCGCCGGTGCGGGTGGCGGACCCCCGAGCGACCGCGCGCACTCCGCGCGGTCGCGCGAGCACGCCGCGCGGTCGTCGGCGGCCCTCTCGGCGACCGCCCGTGACCAGCCAATACCGATCCGTGCAAGCGGACCGGTCACTACCGCCGCGCTCGTGCGCTTTCCCCGGGGGGTCGCTGCTCAGTGATCGAGCGCACGGCAGACTGCACGGTCATGGCCAACGAATCGACCACGCACGCGGCAGGCGGCGAGAACCCGCCTGAGCTCAAACGGGTAATGGGCCCGAAGTTGCTGCTGTTCTTCGTGGTGGGGGACATCCTCGGCACCACGATCTATTCGTTGACCGGCAAGGTCGCCGGCAAGGTCGGCGGTGCCCTCTGGGTCCCGTTCCTGGTGGCCTTCGTGGTCGCCTTCCTGACCGCCTTCAGCTACCTAGAGCTGGTCGGAAAGTACCCGCGCGCGGGAGGCGCGCCGCTGTACGTGCACAGGGCCTTCGGCGTGCACTTCCTGACGTTCCTGATCGCCTTCGCGGTGATGTGCTCGGGCATCACCTCTGCCTCCTCGGCCGCGCAGGCCTTCAGCGGGGACTACCTCACCGAGATCTTCGGCTCCGGCGTCGAGCCGGTGTCCTGGCTGGTCGCGCTCGGCTTCCTGCTGGTCCTCGCGGGCATCAACTTCCGCGGTGTCGGCGAGTCGGTGAAGATGAACGTGGTGCTGACCTGCGTGGAGCTCGCGGGGCTGGCCCTGGTGATCGTCTTCGGCGCGATCGCGCTGATCTCCGGCAGCCACAGCGCCGAGGTCACCCCGGACCCGGGCAGGCTCCTCGAGTTCGACGCCGGCACCTCGCCGCTGCTGGCGATCACCTCGGCGACCGCGCTGGCCTTCTTCGCCATGGTCGGCTTCGAGGACTCGGTGAACATGGCCGAGGAGACCCGCGACCCGGCCAAGACCTTCCCGCGCGCCCTGCTGACCGGCATGGTCATCACCGCGGTGATCTACCTGGTGATCGCGCTGATCACCTCCACCCTGGTGCCCACCGGCGAGCTGGCCGAGTCGGACGGTCCGCTGCTGCTGGTGGTCAAGGCCGCCGCGCCGTGGTTCCCGCCGATCCTGTTCTCGCTGATCGCGCTGTTCGCCGTCACCAACACGGCGCTGATCAACATGCTGATGGCGAGCAGGCTGGTCTACGGCATGGCGGGCGAGAAGGTGATCCCCGGGGTGTTCGGCAAGGTCCACCGCGGCCGCCGCACCCCGTGGGTGTCCATCCTGTTCACCAGCATCATCGCGATGATCCTGGTCAGCTCGCTGGAGATCTCCGACCTGGGCAGCACCACCTCGCTGCTGCTCCTGCTGGTGTTCACCGTGGTCAACATCGCGGTGCTGGTGCTGCGCAAGGACCGGGTCGAGCACGAGCACTTCAAGGCGCCCACCTGGGTTCCCGTGCTGGGCGCGCTGACCTGCGCGTTCTTCGCCAGCCCGCTGTCCGGTCGGCCGATGGACGAGTACCTGATCGCCGCCGCGCTGCTCGGCATCGGCGTGGTGTTCTGGGTGATCAACTACTTCGTGAAGGGCAAGGCCGACTTCCAGGCCGAGAACCTGAGCAAGTGAGTCCCCGGCCCGGGTCGCCGCTCGCGGTGACCCGGGCCGCTTCCGGTCGTACAGTGGCGGGGTGCATGATCCTCTTCCCGCCACCGGGCGACAGTTCGAGATCACCTTCGGGGCCGCGCGCGCCGTGGTCACCGAGTTCGGTGCGGCGCTGCGGGCCTTCGAGGTCGACGGCGTGCCGCACAGCGAGACCTTCGACCCCGACCGGCTGCCGCCGTCGGCAGCGGGCTCGGTGCTGGTGCCCTGGCCGAACCGGGTCGCCGACGGCCGCTGGGCGCTCGACGGCGAGCCGCAGCAGCTGGCGCTGACCGAGCCGGGCCGCAACAACGCCATCCACGGACTGCTGCGGCACGCGCCCTGGCAGGTCGTCGAGCACACGACCTCGGCGATCGTGCTGCAGGCGACCGTCCCGGCCCAGCAGGGCTGGCCGGTGCCGCTGCTGACCTCGATCGGGTACGGCCTCGACGAGCACGGCCTGACCGTGACCCACACCGTCGAGAACCTGGGCGGCCGGGCCGTGCCCTTCGGCGTGGGCGTGCACCCCTACCCGCGCGCGGGCGAGGTCGACACCGACGAGTGCACGTTGCGCCTGGCGGCCGCCACGGTCCTGCCGGTGGACGCCGACCGCCTGCTGCCCGCTCGCCCGCCGCGCGCCCTGGAGGGCGACGAGGTCGACTTCCGCAGCGGCCGCAGGCTGGAGGGCGTCTGGCTGGACACCGCCTTCGGCGGCGCCAGCCCGGCTCCCGACGACCCGGAGGGCCTGGTCCGGCACTCGCTGACCGGCCCGGACGGGCGCGGCGTGCAGCTGTGGGCCGACCCGGTGTTCAAGTGGGTCCAGGTCTACACGTCGGGCGACTTCCCCGGCCGCGGCCGCGCGATCGCCATCGAGCCGATGACCTGCCCGCCGGACGCCCTCAACTCCGGCACCGACCTCATCACCCTGCAGCCGGGCGAGGCCTGGACCGCTCATTGGGGCCTCAAGACCCTCTGAGCGGCGCGCCCGCCGAGGCCCGGGGCGGGCCGCGCAGCGCTACTTCGCGGGGCGCAGGCCGCGCGCGATGAGCACCCGCTGGATCTGGTTGGTGCCCTCGAAGATCTGCAGCACCTTCGCCTCGCGCATGTAGCGCTCGGCGGGGTAGTCCCGGGTGTAGCCGGCACCGCCGAGCACCTGCACCGCGTCGGTGGTGACCTTCATCGCCGCGTCGGTGGCGGCCAGCTTGGCCACCGAGGCCTGCTGGGAGAACGGCAGCCCCGCGTCCCGGCGCCGCGCGGCGTCCAGGTAGGTCGCGCGGGCGGTGTGCACCGCTGCGGCCATGTCGGCCAGCAGGAACTCCAGGCCCTGGAACTCGATGATCGGCTTGCCGAACTGCTGGCGCTGGCTCGCGTAGTCCACCGCCAGGTCGAGCGCGGCCTGGGCCAGGCCCACCGCGCAGGCGGCGATGCCCAGCCGCCCGGAGTCCAGGGCGCACAGCGCGATCTTGAGCCCGTCGCCCTCCGCGCCGATCCGCCACCGCGCGGGCACCCGCGCGTCCTCGAAGTACAGCGGCGTGGTCGGTGAGCCGGTCAACCCCATCTTGTGCTCCGGCGGACCGGCCGAGATCCCCGGCGCGCCGGCCTCGGTGAGGAAGCAGCTGATCCCGCGCGGTCCGTCGTCGGAGGTGCGCGCCATCAACGTGTAGAAGTCGGCCGCGCCGCCGTGGGTGATCCAGGACTTGGCGCCGTTGATCGCGTACTCCTCGCCGTCGAGCACCGCCCTGGTGCTCAGCGACGCCGCGTCGGAACCCGCGTGCGGCTCGGACAGCGCGTAGCCGCCGAGCAGGGTGCCGCCGATGAGCTCGGGCAGCCGCTCCTCGCGCTGCTCGTCGGTGCCGAACCGGGCCAGCGGGAAGCAGGCCATGGTGTGCACCGAGAGCCCCACTCCCACGGTCATCCAGGCGGCGGCGATCTCCTCCAGCACCTGCAGGTAGACCTCGTAGGGCTGCTCCCCGCCGCCGAAGGCCTCCGGGTAGGGCAGGCCGAGCAGCCCGGAGTCGCCGAGCAGCCGGAAGACGTCGCGCGGGAACTCCGAGGCGGCCTCGTCCGCGGCGGCGCGCGGGGCGAGCTCGTCGCGGGCGATCTCGCGGGTCAGCGCGAGCAGGTCGGCGGCCTCGGTGCTGGGCAGCAGGCGTTCAACGGTCATGGCGACGCTCCTGGGGCCAGTATGTACGTACCGTGACCCGTACTGTAGAGCGTACGGCAGTACTGTCAACAGGTCCGCCGGCGGGAAGCCCGCGGTAGCGCCGCAGCGCTGTGGCAGGCTTTGTCCGATGAGCGCTTCCCGACCCCCGCGCCCGCCGCAGAACGCACGGCGGGCCGAGCTGCTGGACAGGCTGCGCGACCTGTTCCTCGCCGAGGGGTTCGCGCACTTCACGCTCGACGAGCTCGCCGCGCGCCTGCACTGCTCGAAGTCGACGCTCTACACCCTGGCCGGGAGCAAGGAGCAGCTCGCCGTTCGCGTGGTCGCGCACTACTTCAAGGGCGCGACCGGTGCCATCGAGCGGCGGGTCGAGGCCGCCGGCGACGTGCGCGAGAAGGTCCGGGTCTACCTGGAGGCCGCGGCCGAGGCGCTGCGCCCGGCCTCCAGGGAGTTCATCGAGGACATGGCCGCCAACCTCGCCACCCGCGCGACCTACGAGGCCAACGCGCAGGCAGCCGCCGACCGGATGCGCGGCTTCATCGCCGAGGGCGTGCGCCAGGGCGTGTTCCGGGAGGTGCACGCCGGGTTCGTCGGCGAGATGGTCGGCCGCACCATCGTCGGCATCCAGCGCGGCGAGATCGGCGAGCGGACCGGGCTGTCGGACGCGGCGGCCTTCGCAGCGCTGTCCCAGTTCCTGCTCGGCGGTCTGTCCGCCGAGCAGTCCCCCGCAGAGTGCACAGTGGAGGAAATGTGATCGTCATCGGCGGTGAGGCCCTGGTCGACCTCGTGCCGGACAAGTCGGCTCCGGACGGCGGACTGGGGCCGCTGCGCCCGCTGCTGGGCGGCGGGCCGTACAACGTCGCGATCGCCCTGGGACGGCTGGGAGTTCCGGCGGCCTTCTACGCCAAGCTCTCCACCGACCAGTTCGGCGACCGGATGCTGGACCGGCTGCGCGAGTCCGATGTGGACACCTCGCTGGTGGAGCGCGGGAGCGAGCCGACGACCCTGGCGGTGGTGGGCCTCGGCGAGGACGGGTCGGCCCGCTACAGCTTCTACACCGACGGCACCGCGGCCCGGTTCGTCGCCGACCGGCCGCTGCCGGAGGAGGCCACCGCGCTGTGCGTGGGCACCCTCGGGATGGTCCTCGAACCCGGCGCCTCGGTCTACGAGCGGGCGCTGTTCGACGCCGCCGAGCGCGGCCGGTTCACCGCGCTGGACCCGAACGTGCGCGCCGACCTCATCGAGGACCCGGACGCCTATCGCAAGCGCTTCGAGTCCTGGCTGCCCGCCGTCGACCTGCTCAAGGTCTCCGACGACGACGCCGAGTGGCTCGCGCCGGGCAGGGACGTGCTGGAAGCCGCCCGGGAGTGGGTCTCCCGCGGACCCGCCGCGGTGGTGCTCACCCGCGGCGGGGACGGGCTCACCGCGGTCACCGCGTCCGGCGAGTTCGCGGTGCCCGGCCGCTCCGTCGAGGTCGCCGACACCATCGGAGCCGGCGACACCGTGCAGGCGGCCCTGCTGGCCTGGCTGCACCGCAACGGCGCGCTGTCGGCCGAGGAGCTCCGCTCCTTCGACGCGCGGCGGTGGCAGCAGGTGCTCGGTTTCGCCGCCGAGGCGGCTGGCGTGACCGTCTCGCGGGCCGGTGCCGAGCCGCCGTGGGCCGCGGAGCTCGGGTAGCGATCGTCGTTCTCCTCCGCCTGGAGGAACGCTGCGCGCGGCGGAATTCGGATTAGTCCGATCGGATGGGATCCGTGGTCACGATGGGGGTCGCGGGCGGCTCCGGAGCGTGCGGGTGGGACCGCTGGCACCGCTGTTGTGATGTGATCGTGGTCCCACCTGCAAAAAAGACGAAACACGATTGCTGCGCCAGGGCCCCGTTGCGGTCTAGCGTGACTACTGACAGGACCCCAACGGGGTGGTGCTGCGACGGTTCGGACACCCCGACCGGCGCGCGGGCGACATACGCAGCCCTGCCGCTTGGCTGGGCAAGACGCGGTCGTCACCACACGCACCCCTTGACGAGCGCGAGAGGTTCCCGAATGCCCGACGACGTGACCGCAAAACGTACCGTCGCGCTGCGCTATGACGCCGGCGAGCACGAGATGCAGGTGACACAGCCGACCGAGGGCGCGCCTGGTGTCGATCTCGGCAAGTTGCTGGCCCAGACCGGCATGGTGACGTTGGACCCGGGCTTCGTGAATACGGCAGCCTGCAACTCCGACATCACCTACATCGACGGCGACGCCGGCATCCTCCGGTACCGCGGATACCCGATCGAGGAGCTTGCCGCCAAGTCCAACTTCATCGAGGTCAGCTACCTGCTGATCTACGGTGAGCTGCCCACCCAGCAGCAGTACGACGAGTTCGCCGGCCGGGTCAGCAGGCACACCCTGCTGCACGAAGACCTCAAGCAGTTCTTCGACGGCTTCCCGCGCGACGCGCACCCGATGCCGGTGCTGTCGTCGGCGGTCTCGGCGCTGTCGACCTTCTACCAGGACAGCCTCAACCCGTTCGACAAGGACCAGGTCGAGCTGTCCACCCACCGCCTGCTCGCGAAGCTGCCCACCATCGCGGCTTACGCCTACAAGAAGTCGGTCGGCCAGCCGTTCCTGTACCCGGACAACTCGCTGGGCCTGGTGGAGAACTTCCTCCGGATGACCTTCGGCTTCCCGGCCGAGCCCTACGAGGTCGACCCGACCCTGGCTCGCGCGCTGGACCTGCTGTTCATCCTGCACGCCGACCACGAGCAGAACTGCTCCACCTCGACGGTGCGGATGGTCGGCTCGTCCGAGGCGAACATGTTCGCCAGCGTCTCGGCGGGCATCAACGCCCTGTTCGGCCCGCTGCACGGCGGCGCCAACAGCGCCGTGCTGGAGATGCTCGAGGGCATCAAGAACAACGGCGGCGACGTCGACGCGTTCGTCGAGCGGGTGAAGAACAAGGAGCCGGGCGTTCGCCTGATGGGCTTCGGGCACCGGGTCTACAAGAACTACGACCCGCGCGCGGCGATCATCAAGAAGACCGCCGACGAGGTGCTGTCCAAGCTGGGCTCCAACGACCCGCTGCTGGACATCGCGCTGCGGCTGGAGGAGCGGGCGCTCTCCGACGACTACTTCGTCTCGCGCAAGCTCTACCCGAACGTGGACTTCTACACCGGCCTGATCTACAAGGCCATGGGCTTCCCGACGAAGTTCTTCACCGTGCTGTTCGCGCTCGGCCGGCTGCCCGGCTGGATCGCGCACTGGCGGGAGATGATCGAGGACCCCGCCCGCAAGATCAGCCGTCCGCGCCAGGTCTACACCGGCTACGCGGATCGCTCCTACAAGCCGATCACCGAGCGGTGAATCGAAACCTGAATCAAGTCAGCCGCGGCTGACTCCCGCAACGGGCCCCGGAGGACCCGGCCACCAGGCCGGCCCCGGGGCCTTTCTGCACCCGTGGCACCCCACCCGCGCTCAGCCCCCGAACTGACCCGGCACCCCGAGGACCGGCCGAACCGACCGAAGCACCAACCCCGAACGAGCGAACCCGATCCCCCGACCGGTTCCACTCCCGAAAACCCTCGAATTTCACCCCCGAAAGGGAGGTGATTCGGTACCCGGATTGGGAGGTGATTCGGGGTCAGCGGGGGGTCAGGCCGGCCAGGGCCTTGGTCACCAGGGATTTCGTCGGGGGCAGGGCGGTTGCTCGTTCCGCGGGGTCGAGGCCGAGGCGGGAGCGGCGGTCCAGGACGTCGTCGGCGTCGAGGGCGCCTTCGTGGCGGATCGCCCAGAGGACTTCGGCGGCGGTGAGCCGCGAATCCGCCGCGACCGGCTCGGCGAGATCCGGGTCGTACTCGCCGAGGGCGGCCACCCGGGCCGCTTCGGTGCCGTACTTGGCGACCAGCTGGGCCGGGGCCTCGACGTCGTGCAGGTGGTGGCGCGGCGCGGCGCCGACCAGGGCGATCCCGGTGGTGCGCGACGGCCCGGCGGACAGCCCGCGCGCCTGCACGGCGGCGTCGACCGCCTCGGCGGCCATCTTCCGGTACGTGGTGAGCTTGCCGCCCACGACCGTCACCACGCCCTCCGGCGAGGTGAGCACGGCGTGATGCCGGGACAGGTCCGCGGTCGGCTTGCCGGGTTGCCGCAGCAGCGGGCGCAGCCCGGCGAAGCTGCCCAGCACGTGCTCCCGCCCCAGCGGACGTCGCAGCACCTCCCGGATCCCGGCCAGCAGGAAGTCCACATCGGATTCGGGGACCTCGGGCACCGACGGGATCGGCCCGGGCGCGGGCTCGTCGGTGAGCCCCAGCAGCGCGCGCCCGTCGGGCTGCGGGATGAGCAGCAGGAAGCGCCCGGACGCACCGGCCAGCGGGGCCACCACCGAGGTCCCGGCCAGCCCGGCGGCGTCGGCGTCGACCAGCAGGTGCGAACCGCGCGAGGGAGTCAGCTCCACCTCCGGCGTCAGCTCGCCCGCCCACACCCCGGCGGCGTTGACCACCGAGCGCGCCCGGATGCGCAGCGACGCGCCGCTGCGCTCGTCGACCACGTCGGCGCCGTCGCCGCGCAGCTCGCGCACGGTCGTGCGGGTGAGGACGCGCGCGCCGAAGCCGGCTGCGGTGCGCGCCAGCGCGACCACCAGGCGCGCGTCGTCGATCAGCTGGCCGTCGAAGTGCAGCAGCCCGCCGCGCAGCCCGGCCCCGCGCAGCCCGGGCACCAGCGCGAGGGCCTCGGCGGCGGGGATCCGCCGCGGCGCGGGCAGCACGTCCGAGGGCGTGCGGGCCACCCGGCGCAGCGCGTCCCCGGCGCGCAGCCCGGCGCCGATCACCAGCTCCTGCCGCCGGGACACCCCGGAGTGCAGCGGCGTGACCTGCGGCAGCGGTCGGACCAGGTGCGGGGCGGTGCGGGTCATCAGCACGTTGCGCTCCACCGCGCTCTCGTGCGCCAGCGCGACGTCGCCGTGCGCGAGGTAGCGGAGCCCGCCGTGCACCAGCTTGCTGGACCAGCGCGAGGTCCCCCAGGCCAGGTCGCGCGACTCCACCAGGACCACGGACAACCCGCGCGCTGCGGCGTCCAGCGCGACGCCGGTGCCGGTGACCCCGCCGCCGACCACGAGCAGGTCGACCTCGTCCTCGGCCGACGCGGTCAGCTCGGCGTCGAGCCGAGCGGCGTTGAGCGAGGTCGCGCGCAGCGAGCCCGCGGGCAACGGAGTGGTGATCATGTGCTGCTCCCGGGGTGTAGGGCGCCGTCGAGCAGGTGGGTGAGCTCGTCGGTGAGGGCTTCGGCGGGGATGTCGCCGGTGGCCGGCCCCGCCGAGATGACGAAGGACTGCACCAGCAGCAGCAGGGATCGGGCCTGCACCGCCGGATCGCCGGAGCGCACCGAACCGTCGGCGTGCCCGGCGGCGAGGTGCTCGTGCAGCATCGCCTCGGCCGCCAGCTGCGTGCTGCCCAGCCGTTCGACCAGGTAGGGCAGCAGCAGCTCGCCGTCGGTCTCCAGCACCCGCTGCAGCAGCGGGGCCTCGTGCAGCAGCCGGATGCCCCGCACGACGCCCGCGACCAGCCGGTGCCGCGCGTCGCCGGCGGGCTCGGCGGCGCGGGCGAGCTGCAGGATCTCGCCGAACTCGGCGGTGACCAGCCTGGTCACCATGCTGTCGACGTCCGGGAAGCGCCGGTAGAGCGTCATCCGGCTGACCCCGGCCCGCCGCGCCACGTCGGTCAGCGTGGTGCGCCGCAGCCCGTTGGCCAGCACGCACTCGCGCGCCGCGCGCAGCAGCTCGGCGTCGTCGACCCGGTTGGCCGGACGCCGCGCGCCGGGAGCCGACGGGCTGTGACACTTAGCCTCCATGTGTCACACTGTAGCGGTGAGCGGCCAGATCGAACACACCCTCCGCGGCAGCTGGACCCCATCGGGTGCGGCGGCCGCGCAACTGTCCCCGTCGGCGATGCGCTGGTTGCGCCAGCGCATCGGCCTGACCGACACCACCACGCCGGCCATGCCCGCCTCGCTGCTGGAGGTCCCCGAGAGCGCGCTGCCCCAGGATGCGCGCGACGAGCTGGCGGCGCTGGTCGGCGGCGAGCACGTGCTGCTCGACGACGCCGCCCGGCTGGGCCGCGCGGGCGGCATGTCCTACAGCGACCTGATGCGTCGCCGCACCGCCGCGGACCTCGCGGTGCCGGACGCGGTCCTGCTGCCCGGCGAGCCCGAGCTGGTGCAGGGCGCGCTGGAGATCTGCGCGCGGCACGACATCGCGGTGGTTCCCTTCGGCGGCGGCACCTCGGTGGTCGGCGGCGTGGACGCGCTGCGCGGCGGCAAGCGCGCGGTGGTCGCGCTGGACCTGGCCCGGTTGAACAAGCTGGTCTCGCTGGACCCGGTCTCGCGGGTGGCCGTGCTGCAAGCCGGGATGCGCGCCCCGGAGGCCGAATCCCTCCTGGCCGCGCACGGTTTCACCCTGGGGCACTTCCCGCAGTCCTTCGAGCGCGCGACCATCGGCGGATTCGCCGCGACGCGCTCGGCCGGGCAGGCCTCCGCGGGCTACGGCCGCTTCGAGAACATGATCGAGGGCGTGCGGGTGGCCACGCCGCGCGGGGAGTGGCGTCCCGGCGTGGCCCCGGCTTCGGCCGCGGGCCCGGACCTGCGCCAGCTGGCGGTCGGCGGCGAGGGCGCGCTCGGCGTGATCACCGAGGTCGCGCTGCGGGTGCGCCCGGCCCCGGCGCGCGGCCGCTACGAGGCCTTCGTGGTCGACGGTTGGCAGGCGGGCGCGGACGCGGTGCGCGCGCTCGCCCAGTCGCGGGCGCTGGCCGACGTCACCCGGCTGTCCGATGTGGAGGAGACCGAGGTGCAGCTCGCGCTCGCCGGCGGGCTGAAGTCGCGCGCGCTGAACGCCTACGCGCGGGCCAACGGGATTCGCCGCCCGTGCCTGCTGATCCTGGGCTGGGACGCCGCATCGCGCGGCGAGCTCAAGCGACGCCGCGCGCGCACGCTGGCCGCGCTGCGCGACTTCCGCAAGGTGTCGCTCGGTCGCGCGGTCGGCGAATCCTGGAAGTCGCACCGGTTCTCGGGTCCGCGGCAACGAGATGCCCTGCTGGACCGGGGAGTGTGCGTCGAGACGCTGGAAACCGCCGCGCACTGGACCGGGCTCGGCGAGCTGCGCTCGGCCGTGCGCACCGCGCTGGTCCACGAGCTGGGCTCGGCCCGGCACCGACCGATCGTGATGTGCCACATCTCGCACGCCTACGAAACCGGCGCCTCGCTGTACTTCACGGTGCTCGCCCCGCGCGACGAGGACGCCCTGGAGCAGTGGGCGAGGGCGAAGCGAGCGGCCGGCGAGGCGATCGCGGGCCGGGGCACGATCAGCCACCACCACGCCGTCGGCGTCGACCACCGGCCCTGGCTGGAGGCGGAGATCGGGACCGTCGGCACCGACGTCCTGGCGGCCGCGAAGCGGGCGGTCGACCCGACGGGCATCCTCAACCCCGGCAAGCTCGTGGAAGCGCACTAGGCGCGCGGCGAAGCGTTCTCGCGCGGCGGTGCGGGTAGCGCGCGGTCCTAGGCGGAGCCGCTGGTGGCCCGCACGGCGCTGATCGCGGTGTAGCGGTAGCCGAGCCGGCGGTACACCGCCAGCGCGGGCTCGTTGTCGGCGTCGGCCATCAGCACCACCGAGCCGCGCGCGGCGAGCTCGCGGGTCAGGAACGCGCACACCTGGCCGGACAGCCCGCGCCCGCGCCACTCGGGGTCGGTCGCCACGCCGGAGATGCAGCCGATCCCGGGTGCCGCCCAGGAGTCGCCGGCCACCGAGCGGATCGCACCGCCGGAGTCCCGGATCCCCGCCCAGCGGATCGCCCCCGGATCGTCCGGGAACAGGTACGACGTCGGGTTGGCGCGGCGCAGCAGCGCGTCGATCGCGGGCTCGTCGGCGCGGCCGAGCCACACCACGTCCGGGGTCGGGAGCTGCGGCGGTCCGGTCGCCAGGTGCATCCACCCGAAGGTCGCCCGGACCTCGAGCCCCAGCCGCTCGGCGAGGTCCGCCGCCAGCGGCTCGGCGGCCAGCAGCCGCACGTCGTGCCCGGCGAGCTCGGGCAGCACCGCCTCGACCAGCTCGGCGACCTCGTCGCCGGGACCGGCGCACACCAGCCGGTCGGCCCGGCTCAGCCGAGGCGCGAAGACCGCCACGGCGTCCCGGTACCGCCACGCCGCACCGCGCTCGTGCGGATAGCCCGCGTCGAGCGCCTGCGCCGCCCACCGGACCATCAGGCCCGGGCACGCCCCGGCAACCGCGTGAAAATCCGCCAGCCGCTCCACGCCCACGATCCTACGACCGCGCTCAGGCCTTCCGGCGCCGCAGCAGGCCGGGCTTGGCCAGCGAGTCGTGGAAGTCCACGTAGGCCTCGTCCATGGCCTTGCGGGACTCCTCGGGCGTCGCCGGCGGGGCCGAGCGGTCCGGCGCCGGTTTGCCGTCGGAGCGCAGCCACCGCTCGTCCCACAGCGCGCCCAGCGCCGCCTTCCAGCGCGCGTCGGCGTCGGCGATGGCCTCCTCGCGCTGCCGGGCCGACTCCTCCTGGCGCTGCTTGCCCTTGGCCACCGCTTCGCCGAGGCGTTCGGCGGTGGCCCGGTCGTGCTCGCGCAGCGCCGCGCCGGCCTCGGTGGCGGCCTCGACGAGCTCCCGGTACCGCTCGACCGCGTCAGTCATGCGACTCCTCCCGGATCTCGGTGCGCTCGGTGCGCGGAGCGGGCACCTCCGGCGCGCGGTCGGCGGCGAGGTCGAACGGCAGCAGCACCTCGGGCCGCGAGTGCACCGAGCGGTCGAAGAACAGTCCGCGCCGCGCCCGGGGCGACCAGTTCACCGATTGCCCGGCGGCGAAGGGCATCAGCTCCTGGCCGTGCACGTCGAAGGCCACCCACGCGCCGATGTCGTCGACCGGGCCCATGCCCAGCGTGTTCTTCACCCGCTGCGCGCTGCGCCACCACCCCAGCACGTGGATCCGGGACTCCGGCCCCTGCTTGAGGATCTTGCGCAGCTGGTCCAGCGCGCAGGCCCTGGTGACCGGGTCCTTGCGCTCCAGGGTCGCCTGCGCGGCGTCCACGCCGTAGAGCAGCAGCACGTGCGGCACCGGGGAGCCACCGGCGTCGATGGTTCCGGCGATGCCGTCGATCGCCGCCTCGATGCCGTCGAAGGACACCGCCTCGACCTCGTGCCCGTCCGCGCGCAGCTCGGCGGTGACGGCCTCGGCGTCCGCGGCCGCCTCGTCGAGCAGCCCGGCGACGGTGAACCGGATGCCGCCCGGCCGGTGCTGCCGGCCCAGCGACAGCGCCGCCGCGCCGAGCACGCTGGTGGTGTCCTGCCGCACCGAACCGATCACCGCGAGGTTGCGGCCGGGGGAGCGCACCAGCGGCACCGCCGCGGCCGTGCCGGTGACGTCGATGATCTGGCCCAGCAGCGCCTTCGGCGGCCGGGCGTCCGGAGCGAGCTCCCGGTAGTCGGCCAGCTCGGACAACCTCGGCAGGTTCGAGCCGTCGAAGAGCCGCGGCGGCGCCGAACCGGACGGGCGCCGCTCCCACAACCGGTGCTGCAGCGCGTGGAAGGTGTTCTTGCCGGTGGCGTCCGGGATCCGCGCCACCTCGTTGCCGTGCTTGACCCCGGACTCGTGGTTGACCACCGCGTGCCAGCGCGTGAGCTCCAGCGCGGTCTGGTTCTGCTCGGCCAGCACCCGCCGCGCCTTGGGCAGCGCGATCCGCAGGATGAACTGCTCGAAGATCGCCGGTTTGCCCCAGAAGGCCTCGATCCCGGAGACGTCCTGGCTGGCCAGCACGAGGTGGATGCCCTGCGAGCGGCCGCGCCGCGCCACGTCCTCCAGCAGCTGGGTGGCCTCGGCGGTGACCGGGTCGCGCTCGGCGAACAGGTACTGGAACTCGTCGATGACCGCCACGATGCGCGGCCACCGGCCCCGCGGGTCCTCGGCGCGCAGCTCCTCCAGCTTGGTGACCTCGTGCTGCTTGGCGTGCTCGGCGCGGCGGCGCATCTCATCGGCCAGGAAGCGCAGCAGCGCCAGCCCGAACTCGCGGTCGGTGTTGACGTTGACCCCGACCAGCTGCGCGTGCGGGAGCCAGCTCGGGTCGCGCTTGCCCGGGGTGAACTGGGCGAAGGACACGCCCTCCTTGAAGTCCAGCAGGTAGAGCTCCAGCTCGTCCGGCGAGTACCGGGCGGTCATCGCGCCGAGCATGCCGTAGAGGAAGTTCGTCTTGCCCGAGCCGCTGGGGCCGCCGATGAGCGTGTGCGGGCTGGCGTCGCCCAGGTTGACCCACACCGGCTCGCCCTCGGAGAAGCCGACCGGGGCCTGCAGGCCGGAGGTCGAGCGGTGCTGCCAGAGCTGCTCGGGGACCAGGTCGTCGAAGGTGCGCACGCGGGCCCGGCGCGCCTCGAAGGCGTCCGCGATGGCCGAGCACGCCTTGGCGGCCTCGGTGCGCGGCGGCGCCTCGTCGAGCTCGACCACGGCCTCCGGGCCGGTCAGGCTGGTGCGCGCCCGGTTGCGGCCGGTCAGCGTGATCGACTCGATCGCGCTGCTCACGGTCAGCGACAGGTCCACGCAGATGAGCTGGATGCCGCAGGACAGGCCGTTGCGGGCGATCCGCTGCAGCTGCTGTTGCTGCTCCTCCCGCAACGTCTCGCCGTTGCCGAACAGCACCGCGATCCGCCACGGCTCGGAGCGGTGCCCCTGCTCGGCGGCCAGCGCGCGCAGCGAGGTGTGCCCGCCGAGCAGCGCGGAGGCGTGGATGCGGCGGATGTGGTCGGACAGCGCCTCCAGCAGCTCGTCCAACCGGGTGGGGTCGTGGGCGGTGAGCAGACCGGCGCCGGCCAGCGGGTACAGCGCGGGCAGCGTGCCGGTCAGCTGCGTGACGTCCCAGACGTGCACCCGCACCTGGCCGGGCTGGAAGTGCCCGAGGACGCGCAGCAGCAGGTTCTGCACCAGCGACTCGGCGGTCTCCGGCACGCCGTCGGTGGTGATCCGCAGGTGGGACAGGTCCAGGGCCGGCACCGCGGCCGGGAACGGTTGCGGCCGCGGGGAATCCGGTACCGAGGCGGTGCCGATGCGCCACAGCTGCGGGGGAGCGCTGGCTTCGCCCGAGCCGATCCGGCCGAGCCACTCCTCGAAGGGATCGGACGCGCTGCCCGGCGCCGTCTCGGCGACCAGCTCGGTCAGCCGGGCGGGGCCGGTGGCCGTCCAGTCCGCGTAGATCCGCTCCCGCTCGGCCAGGGATTCCGCCAGCGCCGCTCGCAGGTGCGGGTCGGCCGGGTCGCCGAGCTCCTCGGGCGCGCGGGCGGCCTCCGCGCTGCCCATCTGCGCGATGCGCAGCGCGAACTCCTGCTGCGCGCACTCGTCGAGCACCGCCCGGTGCGCGTTCTCGGCCGCGCCGAGCGCGGTGGCGATGGTGCTGCGCAGGTGCTCGAAAGCCGATTCGACGCGACTTCGCCGCGCACTGCGTTTGCTCACACGTCACTCCGCGGGTTCCGGCAGGCGGGATTACGGACCGTGATCAAAATACCACCCCGCGCCGTTCTGGCCGAGTTGGGATTGAACACATTCGCGGGTCCGAATGCGGCTCGGCCGGGCGCTTCGCGGGCTCGCGTCCCGGTCGGCCTCGCTGCGGGTTCTCCGACGTCGTCCCGGCGGATGGCCGCAGCGCTGCGCCCCGGACCGCGACCCGCCGGCCCCGGTCCCGGCGGGTTCCGCGCCGCGGGGTGAGGCTCGGCCGGGGGGCGTCCTACAGCCGGGTTGCGAAGTCGCGGACCGTGTTCGTGATGAGCTCGATCGTGTTCTGCACCCGCTCGACCTGATCATCCGAGCGGGGCAGTCCCGGAGGCACGACGGTTTCCGGGTGCTCCGGGTCGAGGCGGGTCAGCGCGCGGCGGGCCTCCTCCAGCCGCAGCCGGCAGGTGCCCAGGCTCGCGCCCGCCTCCTCCAGCTGCTGCTCGACCGAGCTCAGCGCGGCGCGGGTTTCGTCGAGGGCCGACATCGATTACAGGCGGCCCGCGTAGGCCTCGGTGGAGTTGATCGTGGTGTTGAGCGTGCCCTGGATCCCGCCGATGCTCTGGATCGCCTCGGCGAGCATGCCGTGGGCGTGCAGCATCTCCTCCTGGGAGGTGCTCGCGGTCGCTTCGGCCAGCGCGGACTGCGCCTCCTCCAGCACCGTGGCGGTCTGCTGCAGGGCGGCGATTCCCTCCTGCATCTTCTGGTTGGCCAGCGAAACGCCCGCGCGAACTTCTTCCACGCCTGCCATCTGTCCCAGGTCCTCCGTGAGGGGTGCACAACTCTGTAACGGTTCACAAGCTAGCGCCAGCCTGCGGACCGCTCGCACCCGGGGCGGATTTGTTGATCTCTGTTGGAGACCTTTGTCCTATGTGGATTTATGCGGATCCGGATGTGCGATTTCCGTTGCGGTGTGGGCGTTGTTCCCGGCGCCGAGCAGCGGCAGGTCCAGGGCGTCGTCGAGCCACGCCTCGACGAGCAGGCGCTCGCCACCGGGGACCAGTTCGGCGACCAGGTCCGGTTCGTCCACCACCGTCCACGCGGTCGGCGGGGCGCAGCTGACCCGCTGCCGGGCGAAGCCGGGGCCGAGCTCGCGCAGCAAGCCGCGCACCGCGCGGGACAGCGCCGCCGGGTGTCGCCCGGTCTCGCCGGTGCGGCCCGCGATGGTCACCGACCAGCAGCCGGGTTCCTCGTCGGAGCAGTCCGCCGCGTTCACCGGTTCGCCGCCGACCCGGTCGAGCAGGTCCGCGCAGGCGGTGCGCGCGCTGGTCTCGTCCTCTGCCCCGAGCACCACCGTGATCAGCAGCTCGAGCTCGTCGTCAGTCATCGCGCCGGGCATTATTCCGCATCCCCGCCCGGCGGCGGAGCCGATGATCAGGTGAGGTCGTCGGCGTCGTCGAGCTCGGGGTGCTCCAGCCCGTAGTAGCGGTAGAGGTCGCGGCCCTCGCTGTCGGAGAGGCGGCCGTTCTCCGCCTCCACCGCGGGGGCGTTGCGCACCCGCTCGGCGTCCACGCCGAGTTCGAGGCGGTTCTCCTCGGTCCTCGCGCCGTCCAGCGGCACGAAGGTCTCCTTCATGCCGAGCAGCCCGACCCGGACGGTGACCCACTCCGGCTGGTTGGTGTCGTCGTCGACGTAGACGTTGCCCACCCGGCCGACCCGGTTGCCGTCCTTGTCGAAGACCGGCGTGCCGATCAGGTCCTGCGCGCGCTCGACGTTCATGGCAAGCCCCCCTCGTCCACCGGGCGTCGAATGCCCGGAAGGCCGAGTTCAAGCTTCCCCCGAAGCTCCCAGCTCGCAAGCGCGCAACCGACACGCCTCACTCGATCGAGTAATGATCAAGGATCATGCTTGTGGATGATAATAGTGGTCGCTCGGCCGCGAGGTCCCGATCAGGCGGACCGGGACCTCGCGGCCGAGCGCCCGGGCGCTGCTCGAGTCCAGGCGGGGCCGGAGCTCGCACCGCCGCTCGGGCTCCGCAGCCGCACCGCCGGGCGGAGCAGCCGCTGAACAGGTCCTAGCTGTTCAGCGCGCGCCCGACGAAGTTCAGGACGTCGGCGACGACCTCGGTCCGGTTGGTCTCGTTGAACAGCTCGTGGCGGGCGCCGGGGTAGATGTGCTCGTGGAAGTCGCCGCCGCGAACGCGGTCGATGCCGGTGCGGGTGTCGGCCTCCGGGACGAGCTCGTCGTCCTCGCCGTGGATCCACAGCGTCGGCAGCTCCAGCGACGGGCCCTCGTTGATCGCCAGCAGGCACTCGTCCACGGCGCGCAGCGTGGCGCGGCGGAACGGGCCGTGCCAGACCAGCGGGTCGGCCAGGTAGTCGGCGCCGACCTGCGGGTCGCGGGAGAGCGTGGCCGGGTCGATCGGGGTGTCCGGGATCTCGTCGTGCTCCAGCAGGTCCAGCACGTGCCAGGTGCCCAGCACCGGGCCGGAGAGCACCAGCGCGGAGAGCTTGCCCGGGTGGTGCTGGGCGTAGCGGGCGGCCAGCATGCCGCCCATGGAGTGCCCGATGAGCACGATCGGCAGGTCCGGGTGCTCGGCGGCGAGCTCCCGGCGCACCACGTCGAGGTCGGAGACGAGCACCTCGGCGTCCTCGAAGTGCACCCGGTCGCCCGGTGAGCGGCCGTGCCCGATGTGGTCCGGCGCGCAGACCAGCGCTCGCGCCCCGGCCAATCGCTCGGCGACCCACTCGTAGCGCCCGGAGTGCTCGCCGTAGCCGTGCGCGATCAGCGCGATCCAGGCCGGTTCGGCCGGTTTCCACTCCCGCACGGCGAGCTCGCCCAGGCTGCCCGCGACGGTGCGATCCGTTGACTCGATCATGCCGCCACCCCAGCACACCAGCGGCCGGCGAGCCACCACCGGCCGCGCGCGAGCTGGTCAGCGGTGGTAGGCGCTGGCCTCGACGTCGCCCCAGCCGCAGACCGGGCCGCCGGTCCAGTTCACCGGCACCCAGTCGGTCTCGTCCGGCGGGATGACCTGGGCGGTGGCCGGGGTGGGCTGGCACGGCCCGTCGGTGGGTTCGCCCTCGTGCGGGTTCGCGGTCCAGTGCAGCGTGGCCGAGGCCGCCTGGCCGGGCGCGAGCTCGATCGGGCTCGGCCCCGGGTTCGGCGAACGGGTCAGCTCGGTCGGCAGCGGTCGGCCCGCCGCGTCGACCAGCTGCAGCCCGCCGTAGCCGTAGATGGTGCAGGGCTCGCCGGACCTGTTGGTCAGGATCAGCTCCGCGTAGCGCTGGCCGGCGCCCGCCTCGACGCGGCCCATCGAGCCGCTGAGCATCGAGGTGTGGCAGCGCCCGGGCGCTTCGGTCCCGGCCTTCGGCGCGGCTGCCTGCGGGCCGGCGCCCGCCGCGGCGTTGCCGGTCTGCGCGGCCTGACCGCAGCCCGCCAGCAGCGCCGCCGAGAACAGCACCGCGGACGTTCGAGCAACGCGTGCTCCGATGGTCATCGCGACCACCTCCCCCGAGTCGATGAGGTCGCCGTCGTCGCGCCCCTGTTGAGTGGACGCTCCGCAGCCGACCGGGTTGCCCGCGCCATCAACTCTGCCGGGAGCTGCCAGTGATCGCGACCCGGCGCCGGAGATGCCCGCAACGGGGGATGTGCGCGGTTTTCAAGACACCGAACGTGCGGGGTCGGCGTGGATTTCCTCCGTCTTTCGGGCGGCGATCTTGACCTGAACGGACCTACGCCGGGTCTATCCGATTTCGATAGTTTGATCGCGGCATTTGCCGAAGTCAGGGGGTAAACGATGGCCGAACGCATTCCTGGGATCGACGTCGCGCAACACCAGGGGGAGCCGGACTGGGGGGCGGTGCGCGGCGCCGGCCACGCCTTCGCCTACGTCAAGGCCACCGAGGGGATCGGCTGGGTCAGCCCCACGCTCGACCCCCAGCTCGCGGGCGCCCGCGGGGCCGGCATGGTCACCGGGCTCTACCACTTCGCCCGCCCGGACACCAACGGCCCGCAGCAGGAGGCCGCGGACTTCGCCGCGCAGCTCGCGCGGCTCAACGCCGCAGGTCAGGGCAACCTGCCGCCGTGCCTGGACATCGAGAAGGACGCGCCGAACCTGGGCGCCTGGGTGAAGGGCTTCATCGACGCGCTGCGCGGGCACACCGGCCGCAACGAGATCGTCGTCTACGCCTCCTCGTCCTGGTTCCAGGACAAGCTGGCCACCGACACGTGGGTGGACCCGGGCGTGTTCCTGTGGGTCGCGCACTACGGCCGCGCTCCCGGCGAGCCCGGGTACCTGACCGACCGGGTGGTGATCCACCAGCACTCCAGCGAGGGCCAGGTGCCGGGGATCGCGGGCAACGTCGACCTCAACGTCTCGATGGTGCCGCTGCAGCACCTCACCGGTGCGGGTGCGCCCCCGCCTCCGCCGCCCCCGCCGCCGGCCCCGGACCCGGGTGGCACCTACGTGGTCCAGCCGGGGGACACGCTGTCGGGCATCGGCGCGGAGTTAGGCGTGGACTGGCGGGAGATCGCGCGGCTCAATGGCATCTCGGACCCGGACCTGATCTACGTCGGCCAGGTCCTCAAGGTCCCCGGCGGCGCCGCGCCGGAGACCTACGTGGTCCAGCCCGGGGACACGCTGTCGGGCATCGGCGCCAAGCTGGGCGTGGACTCGCGGGAGATCGCTCGGGTCAACGGCATCGCCGACCCGAATCAGATCCAGGTCGGGCAGCGGCTGACCATTCCGCGCTGAGTTCCGCGGCGGGCGGCGGTGCGCATCGGCGCACCGCCGCCTTTCGCCGTTCCGGGCGAAACTGCGCGCCGAGCACCCGCCGTGCCCGATCGGTTTCGGTGCGCGCCCCAGTTCGGGGCGTGATGTTGTCGCCATGTCGCTTAGATCACCATTCCGCGTTCAGAATGTTGATCTTCATTTCCGCCGAATTCCCAGTTGGTGCCGCGTGCTCGCCGGATCGCTTCCGAATCGCTCCGCGGCGTTAATGCGAGCGCGGTGCTGAAGTTGATGTGTTGCTGACAAAGTCCTCAGCGTCGTTGTTCTAGAGTCGGGGCGTGTACCCGGCGGACAGAGCGGCAGCACGCGCGGGCGGTGCGCGCGACGCACCCGCGCGCGGCGCCCGCGCGGCCTTCGCCGGGAGACGGCCCGGATGCGCGGGCCGTCCATTTCGGCCCGCCGGTTCGGTGCCCGCGCATTCCGGCGAAGCCCCGCCGCGCGCCGACCGGAATTCCGGCCGAGCGTTCTGCGCCGGTCGCCGGTCGGGGTCCGCGCGGGTGTCCCCTGAGGCCGAATCGGGCACCGCGCGAGGCCCCCATCCCGTTCCCGGCCAGGTCCGCGGCGTTCCGGGGGCTCGATCGTGAACGGCATTCGGAATGCGGTGGGGAAATACCTCAGGGAAATTGGGGGTCCGGCCCCGGAGGCGCGCCGGACTCGCGAGACGCGAGATTGAGCGGTGTGGACGGACAGCGAAGCCGACGAGCAGCGGGCCGCGCGCTCGCCCCGATCGGCCGACGGTCGCGGCGGATGCCGTGGTGCCCTGCAACGGGACGTGCCATGAAGCGCGGAGTTGAGCTCTCGCCGGAGCGCCGCGCGCGCGTGCGTCCGGGTGGTGGCCCGCTATGACGGTGCTCGCGGTGCTGCTCGCGGCGTTGGGCGCCTGCGGATACGCGCTGGGGGCGCGGTTGCAGCACGGCGCCGTGCACGACGCCATGGCCGGCGGCGGTCTGGGGCTGCGCAGCCAGGGGCGGCTGGTGCGCAACACGCGCTGGCTCGTCGGCCTGGGCGCGCTGGGCTCCGGGGCGCTGCTGCACGCCGTCGCGCTCGGCCTGGCCCCGCTCAGCGTCGTGCAGCCCATCGGGGTCCTGGCGCTGCCCCTCACCGTGCTGCTGAACCTGGGCGCCCGCGGGTACCGGGCGCGCGAGCTGAACCCGAGCGTGCTGCTGGGCGTGGCCGCGGCCACCGGCGGCGTGTCGATGTTCGTGCTGCTGGCCGTGGGCAGCGCCACGTCCACCCCGGTGAGCGGCGCGCAGCAGCTCGTGGCCACCGAGCTGATCGCCCCCGCGGTCCTGGTCATCGGCGCGATGGCCGCCCTGACCAGGGCGAAGGTGCGGTGTGTACTGTTCGCCGCCGGGTGCGCCGTGGCCTACGGGTACGTGTCGCTGATGACTCGCGCGCTCACCCAGCAGCTCGGCACCCCCGAGCTGTTCGGCATCAACCCGCTTCCGCTGCTGGGCATCGCGGTCGCGATGGTGACGGGCGGTTGGCTGCTGCAGCACGCCTACGCCAGCGGACCGCCCGACCTGGTGGTGGCGTGCCTGACCGTGATCGACCCGCTGGTGGCGGTGGGGCTGGGCATCGGACTGCTCGGCGAAGCCGCCGAGGTGGGCGGCTGGGTGGCCGCCGGGGAGGTGCTGTGCGCCGCCGTCGCCTGCGCCGGCGTGTTCGTGCTCGCCCGGTACCACCCCGACAAAGACGACGAACCCCATGCCCGCCATCGTGACCACCGGGAGCGCCGATCCCGCCGGATCGCGCTCGACAACTAGTCCTGACGGGAGTTCCTCTTGACTTCGCAACCGTCGCGCACCCGCCCGCTGCGGATCGTGGTCGGTGCCACCACCTACCCGCCCGACGTCAACGGAGCGGCGAACTTCGGGCACCGCCTGGCGACCGGGCTGTCGGCCCGCGGGCACGAGGTGCACGTGATCTGCCACTCCACCGACCGGGAGGAGCGTTCCGAGGTCGAGGACGGCGTGCGCGTGCACCGGGTGGCCTCCTACGAGACGATGTTCCACCCGTCGATCCGCACCATCAGGCCCTGGCAGGCCGGCCGGGCGGAGGAGCTGCTGGCCGAGATCCAGCCGGACATCGTGCACGTGCAGTCGCACTTCTTCATCTGCCGCGGCCTGATCAACGCCGCCCGCGAGCGCGGCATCGGGCTGGTGGCCACCAACCACTTCATGCCGGAGAACGTCTTCGGCTACCTCAAGATCCCGTCCTTCCTGCAGAGCGCGGCCGGGCGGGTGCTGTGGCACTTCCTGGTCAAGCACTACGGGAAGGCCCAGCTGGTCACCGCCCCGACGCCGCGCGCGGTCCAGCTGCTGCAGGACAACGGTTTCCACCGCACCGCGCTGCCGGTGTCCTGCGGCATCGACGTCGACCGGTACCGGCGCCCGGCGCAGGCCTACCGGGCCGAGCACCCGGACCCCGAGGTCCGCACCGCGCTGTTCGTGGGCAGGCTCGACGAGGAGAAGCACATCGACGACCTGCTGCGGGCGATTTCGCTGCTCGAGACCGAGGCCGAGACGCGCCTGGAGATCGTGGGCAACGGCAGCCACCGCGAGGCCCTCGAACAGCTGGCGGCCGACCTCGGCATCGCCGACCGGGTGCACTTCCACGGCTTCCTCAGCGACGACGAGCTGCTGCGCGCCTACGCGCGCGCGGACGTGTTCTGCATGCCCAGCATCGCCGAGCTGCAGAGCCTGGCCACGATGGAGGCCATGTCGGCGGCGACCCCGGTGGTTCTGGCCGACGCGATGGCGCTGCCGCACCTGGTGCGCAGCGGCGAGAACGGCTACCTCTACCCGCCGCGCGACGTGCGCGCGCTGGCCGCGGCCATCGACGACGTGCTCGACGACCGCGCCACCATCGACCGGATGGGCAAGGCGAGCGAGCAGCTCGTGGCCCGGCACGACATCGCCGAGGTCCTGGGTCGCTTCGAGGCGATCTACGAGCACGTGATGAACCCCGACGGCGGTGTGGAGCTGGACGAGATCAGGACCGAGCTGGCGAGCTGACCATGATCATCCCGGAGTTGCACCCGCTGGAGCGGGTCGAGCGCATCAGCGGCTCGGACCTGCACTGCTGGGTTTACCGCGACGAGCCGGGGCCCGAGGGACAGGACCCGGAGACCGTGCTGATGGTGCACGGCCTCCGCGGCACGCACGAGGGGTTGGAGCTCATCGCCGCCGAGCTGGCCGATCAGCGGGTGGCGATCCCGGATCTGCCCGGCTTCGGGGATTCCGGGCCGATGACCGAGCGCCGTCACGACATCGCCGGCTACGCCGAGGCGATGCTCGAACTGGCGCGCAGGCTCGGCGGCGATGCGCGGCCGATCTCGCTGGTGGGGCACTCCTTCGGTTCGATCGTGGCGGCTCGGCTGGCCGCCGCCGCGCCGGAGCTGGTGCGCAGGCTGGTGCTGATCAACGCGATCGCCAGCCCGGCCCTGGAGGGACCGCGGGTGGTGCTGTCCTCGCTGACCGCCGCCTACTACTCCCTCGGCGAGCACCTGCCGGTGCGCGCCGCGCACTCGCTGCTGAGCAACCGCTGGGTGGTGCTGGCGGCCAGCCGGGCGATGACACGCACCCGCGATCCGCGGCTGCGCGGGTTCATCGACCGCAACCACCTGCGCAACTTCAGCCGGTTCCACAGCCCCGCCGTGCTGGGCGAGACCTTCCGCGCCTCGGTGACCCACACGGTGTCCGACTACGCCGACGCGCTGACCATGCCGGTGCTGCTGATCGCCGGGGAGACCGACGACATCGCACCGCTGGCGGGGCAGCGCGCGCTGGCCGAGCGGCTGCCCGAGTCCGAGCTCGTGATCATCCCCGAGGTCGGGCACCTGGTGCACTACGAGACGCCGGCCCGGGCCGGCGCCGAGATCCGGCGCTTCCTGGGGTGCGCATGAGCGAGCACGATCGCGGAACCACCCGCGTGGGAAGGGAATCCGAGCGGGCGCTCCGGATCGTGGTCGACGCGCGCTGGACCCGCACCGACCAGCACGACGGCATCAGCCGCTACGGCGCGAGCTTGATCGAGGCGTTGCACGACCTCCACCCGGTTCGGATGCTCGTCCACGACGAGCGGCAGCTGGACCTGCTGCCCGCCGAGGTGCCGCACGTGAAGGTCAACAGCCCCTTCTCGCCGCGGGAGCTGTGGATCTCGCGCACGCTGAACCGGCTCGGCGCCGACGTGGTGTTCAGCCCGCTGCAGATCATCGGGGGCTCCCGCCGGAACTACCGCCTGGTCGTGACCCTGCACGACCTCATCTACTACCGGCACCCGACGCCGCCGGGGTTCCTGCCGCTGCCGGTGCGCGCCGCCTGGCGGCTGTACCACCGGGCGTTCTGGCCGCAGCGGTTGATGCTCGACCGGGCCGACGCGGTGGTCACGGTCTCGGAGACCACGCGCGCCCTCATCGAGCACCACAGGCTGACCCGCCGCCCGGTCGCGGTGGTGCCCAACGCGCCCAGCGGGTCCGCGCTCGCGGCGCCCGCCGGGGCGCCGCGAGCCGGTGGGCCGCGCGAGCTGGTGTACATGGGCTCGTTCATGCCGTACAAGGACGTCGAGACGCTGCTTCGAGGCATGGCCTTCCTCCCGGGCCGCCGGCTGCACCTGGTCAGCCGCCTCGCGCCGGAGCGCGAGGCCGAGCTGCGCGCCCAGGTGCCCGCCGGGGCGGACGTGGTGTTCTGGCGCGGGATCGACGAGCACGACTACCGGCGGTTGCTCGCCGGGGCGAGCGCCCTGGTCACCGCCTCGCGGGACGAGGGCTTCGGGTTGCCGGTCATCGAGGCGATGAACGCGGGGACGCCGGTGGTCTGCACCGACCTGGACATCTTCGGCGAGGTCACCGGCGGTCACGCGAGGTTCTTCGCCCCCGGTGATGCCGAGGGCTTCGCCACCGCGGTGCGCGCCGTCGAGGAACCCGGCACCCGCGCCGAGCTGGTCGCCGGCGCCAGGGCGCAGGCGGCGCGCTTCACCTGGCACAACTCGGCCGAGCGGCTGCTCGACCTGCTGCGCGAGCTCGCCGGGGTCAGCGCTCCCAGATCTTGATCGCTCTGACCACGTAGGACGCTCGTGGCGTCTGCGAGCCGTCCGGGTGGGTGTCGAACTCGGCGTGCGTCGAGCAGTTCGGGTCCTGGTAGGTGGTGACCGGTCTCCCGGCGCGGTTGATGAACGAGCGCACTTCCCAACCTGTTTCGAGGGCCACGCACTTCTCGATCTCGGTGCTGCGGCTCGGCAGCGCCTCCGGGGTACCGCCGAACTCCGCCTGCGGGAACGCGCAGAACGAGCCGTCGGCGCAGGGCTGCTCGCCGGCGCCTGCCTCGGTGGCAAGACCGGGCAGCAGCGCCGTGGTCAGCAGCGCGCTGCCCAGCGCCAGCAGGCCGAGGCGTCCGAACCGGGGCGGCGTGCAGGTGGACATGTGAAAATCCCTTCGATCGGCCGGATTCGTCCGCGACCGGTGGAAACGTCGCGTTGCGAAGAGGTTCCACCCCGGATCCGGGCGCGCGCCAGCGAATCCGCTTGATGCACCACGACCGAGTGGATCTTCGTGCCTGGCGAGCAACACGGACGTGCGGCTGGGAAACCCCGCCGGTGCGGGTTGATTCACCCCGATCGGGCGGGATTGGCCGACTCCTGGTGCCGCTGCTGGACCAGGCAGCCGCTGACGAACCCGCTCAGCCCGGTGCGCCGGTCGGTCAGGTCGAACCAGTGGGGATCGGTGGTGCCGTCGGCGCAGCGGACGCTCTCGCCGAGGACTCGCAGGTGAACTGTGGCGGTGTCACCGGGGTTTCCGATGCCGCGCACGGCGGACCCGGTGTTCGGAGCTTCGCGGATCCGCGCCCCGAAGGCGAGGAAGTCCGCATCCGGTCGTTCGGGAACGCGCTCGGCCGCTCGGGCCAGGGCGCCGGAGACTTCGACGGCGAACGAGGAGATGTGCGTTCCGAGGCCGGCGAGAGGCAACACGGACGCGACGGCCATGCCTAACAGCGCTTTGCGAACATTTCGCATCGCTCAATACCCCCGCTTTTCGCCCGCGGGATCCCTCCGAGCGCCTGTGGTGCCTGGCGAAGAAATCCTGGTGCGGGACGGGTTCCAGTCTAGGAACCGGCGGGGCGCCGACGTCAGTATCCGATTGGGTAGATCGACTTCGTGCGGGCCGGGCACGAAATGCGGTGACGCGCGGCTACCGGAGGGGACGCGGAAACTCCACCTGTGGGTGAGCCGCGCGGCAACATCGACCCGGTGCGCTACGACGGAGGGGCCGGTGCGATCGGCGATCGCACCGGCCCCTCCGGCCTGCTCGGGTCAGCTGCCGGTCAGCGCGAGCTCATGCCGGTCAGCGAGCGGACCTCCATCTCGGCGGCGCGCTCGCGGTCCGGTTCGGGCTTGCCCAGGAAGGTCCCGATGATCCCGAACAGGAAGGAAATCGGGATCGAGGCGATGCCGGGGTTGCTCAGCGGGAAGAACGCGAAGTCGACGCTCGGGAAGATCGAGTCCTCGGAGCCGGAGACCACCGGCGAGAAGATCACCAGCACGAGGGCCGAGATCAGACCGCTGTACATGCCCCACAGCGTTCCGGTGGTGTTGAACCGCTTCCAGAACAGCGTGTAGAGCAGGGTCGACAGGTTCGCCGACGCCGCGAAGGCGAACGCCAGCGACACCAGGAAGGCCACGTTCTGCCCGATCACCACGATGCCGCCGAGGATCGAGAGGATGCCGATGGCCATCGCGGTGATCCTGGCGACCCGCACGACCTGGTCGCCGTCGGCCTCGCCGTCGCGCAGCACGCTGGCGTAGATGTCGTGCGCGAACGAGGCCGAAGCGGTCAGCGTCAGGCCCGCGACCACCGCCAGGATCGTGGCGAAGGCGACCGCGGAGATGATGCCCAGGAACACCGTCCCGCCGATCTCGTAGGCCAGCAGCGGCGCGGCGGAGTTCTCCCCACCGGGGGCGGCCATGATCGACTTGCTGCCCACCATCGCGCTCGCGCCGTAGCCGATGACCAGCGTGCACAGGTAGAAGATCGCCATCACCCAGGTCGCCCAGACCACCGAGCGGCGGGCCTCCCGGGCGGTGGGCACGGTGTAGAAGCGCATCAGCACGTGCGGCAGGCCGCCCACGCCGAGCACCAGCGCCATCGACAGCGAGATGAAGTCCAGCTTGCTGATGGCGTCCTTGCCGTACTGCACGCCCGGGGCGAAGATGTCGCGACCGTGCTCGTTGCTCGCGGCGGCGGCGTCGAGCAGCCCGGTGAAGCTGTAGCTGAACTTGCCCATCAGGAAGATCGTGATGATCATGACCGAGAGCAGCAGCAGGACGGCCTTGACGATCTGCACCCAGGTGGTGCCCTTCATGCCGCCGACCAGCACGTAGATCATCATGACCACGCCCACGCCGGCGATCACCGCGGCCTGGCCGAGGTGGCTGTGCACGTTGAGCAGCAGCGCGACCAGACCGCCCGCGCCGGCGACCTGCGCGATCATGTACATGATCGTGATCGCCAGGGTGGAGATCGAGGCGGCCGCCCGGATCGGTCGCTGCTTCATCCGGAAGGCGAGCACGTCGCCCATCGTGAAGCGGCCGGTGTTGCGGGTCCGCTCGGCGAGCAGGAACAGGTTGATCAGCCAGGCGACCAGGAAGCCGATCGAGTACAGGAAGCCGTCGTAGCCGTAGATCGCGATCGCGCCCGCGATGCCCAGGAAGGATGCGGCGGAGAGGTAGTCGCCGGAGATCGCGACGCCGTTCTGCATGCCGGTGAACGAGCTGCCCGCGACGAAGAAGTCGCTGGTGCTGCTGCGGCTGCCGACGCGGTAGACGATCAGCAGTGTGATCAGGACGAACGCGATGAACACGCTGGTGTTGACCAGCACTGTGTCCTCGGGGATGACGTGCGGTTGGGCTGAGATCATCAGTCGTCTTCTCCGGCCAGCTCACGGATTCGGTCGACGCGCGGGTCGACGGTTCGACGGGCGAACCGGACGTAGAACGCGGTCAGCGCGAGGGTGCTGACGAACTGCCCCACGCCCATCAGCAGGCCGATGTTGACCTCGCCCCAGACCTGCTTCGCCATGAATTCCGGGAAGTACGCCGCCGCGATCACGTAGGCGACGTACCAGATCAGGAAAAACGCCGTCGCGGGGAATACGAACCATTTTAGGCGACTGCGCAGCGCCCGGAATTCAGGACTGTGCTGGATAGTGGTGAAATCGGGTCGCTCCGCGGTCGTGCGAACCGCGCTCTTCTCGATTCCGCCGAACTCCGCACGTTGATTTCCGGGCTCGCGGGGGGACCCGCGCAGCGCCGATTGCGGTGCGTTGCTCATGGATCCTTCCTGGACTTCGCGGTGGGCCCGCCGGGGTCGCCGAGCGGCGCGGGCGGGGAATTCTTACCACTTCTCTAGCACCTCCCCACAGTGTGGTCAGCCGCGCCTCCCCGGGTGTTTCCGGGGGTGGGTTTCCGGCCCTCCGCGCCCCTGGTCGAAGGCCTGACGACGCTCGGTTACCGCCAGGTAGGCACGGTTCGGTCTCCGCCGCGGTCTTCGCCGGAGGTCGCTGACCAGGGCATATCCGCAGGTCAGAGATGGAGTTGAGACCTCCGCTTAGGCTGAACGAGTGAAATTGCGCGAACGGCGTCTGAACCGCGATGGCCACGCCGAGTGATCTCGCCTGTTTGGCCTAGTCGAATGCGAAAAAGCCCCCGGTGCTTTCCTCGCGGCAGGGGCTTATAGTGCTTGGGCACCGAGAGGTGGACGGTGAACGGGAAAGGTTACGGTTCGGTACCAGTGTCCGGAATGGGAGATCCGGTATGCCATTGGTGACGCTGAGTGCCGACGAGATGCGGGTGGCTCGAAGTTTGCGTTTCACAAAGAGTCACCGGTCGCCGACAGCCCGTTATCAGAAGCCTTTCGCCCCTGACAGCCAAGACGACGATTGCGGGACCGCACGCATGCGCCGTTCTTCAACGCATTGTTCGCCCGATAGGGTCCAGACACTGGGTGACCTGCACGGGAGCAGGACGGGAGTCAGCTCGTGAGCGGGGACAAAGCAGGCGCCTCGAAACTGCAGTGGCGCAACTGGTCGCTGCTGACCAAGCTGGCCGCCGTCGTGCTGGTCCCGGTCATCTTCGCGATTACGCTCGGTGTTGGCCAGATCCGGTGGCAGGTCGAGCAGGCCGACGACTACGGCCGCGTCGCGACGGTGCTGGACACCGAGCACCGGATCCAGCCGCTGACCGAAGGCCTGCAGCTGGAGCGCAACCGAGCGGTCGAGCTGCTGGCCGGCGACGGTGACGCCGCGGCCTTCGAGCAGCAGACCGCCGAGACCGACAAGGCCGCCCAGGACCTCCGCCAGGCGATGAACGCCAACCGGGACCTGTTCACCGACGTCGCGACCGAGCGGTACGACGAGGTGCGCAAGGCCATGGACACCGTCGACAAGCTGCGCAAGGGCGCAGCTGTCGGCGCGGTCGACATGACCGCGGTGGTCGGCGGCTACAGCCAGGTCATCCAGCAGGCGCTGTCGCTGGACCGCGCGCTGACGGCTTCGGTGGCCGACCCCCGGATCTCCAGCACCGCGACCGCGCTGCAGGACCTCCTGGCGCTGAGCGAGGAGGTCCGCCTGCAGCAGGCCCTGGTGCTCACCGGCCTCAGCGAGGGCGAGCTCGACGAGCAGACGCTGCAGCAGCTCAACGGCTCGCGCGCCCGACTGCTGTCGAAGATCAACGACGCTCGTTCCGGTGTGGCCGAGCACTGGCAGAATCGGCTGGACGATCAGCTCAAGGTCCCGTCGATCGTGCAGCGCAACGCGATGCTGGCGCAGCTGGTCGCGGAGAGCACCGACGACGTGCACAGCGGCAGCTACTCGATCGACCGGCAGGCCTGGAACGAGGCCAGCGACGGCTCGGTGGCCACCATCGAGGGCGGTCGCGGCGAGCTGGCCCACGAGGTCCGCACCATCGCCGACGAGCTCGCCGACGACGCCAGCGACTCCGCCGGCTGGGACTCGGTGTTCCTGCTGGCCGCGCTGATCGCCGCCGCCGCGATGATCATCATGATCTCCCGCCAGCTGCTCGGCTCGCTGCGCGCGCTGCGCATCGGCGCGCTCGACGCCGCCGAGTACGACCTGCCGCAGGCGGTCGCCCAGGTGCGGGAGGGCAAGGGCGCCTCGGCGGAGGTGCCGCCGCTGCCGGTGGACACCAGCGAAGAGGTCGGCCAGGTGGCCCGCGCGTTCGACCAGGTCAACGAGCAGGCGCTCCGGCTGGCCGTGGAGCAGGCCGACCTGCGGCGCGGTTACTCCGACGCGTTCGTCAGCGTCTCCCGGCGAAGCCAGGCGCTCCTGGAGCGGCAGCTGCGCCTGTTCGAGGAGCTGGAGCAGGACGAGGAAGACCCCGACCAGCTGTCCCGCCTGTTCCAGCTCGACCACCTCGCGACGCGGATGCGCCGCAACAACGAGAACCTGATGGTGCTGTCGGGCTCGGACCTGGCGCGGCGCTTCACCCAGCCCACCGAGGTGGCCGACGTGCTGCGCGCCGCGGTCTCCGAGATCGAGCAGTACCCGCGCGTGATGGTGCAGCCGCCCCCGGCGATCAAGCTGCGCGGCAACACCGCTTCCGACCTGGTGCGCTTGGTCGCCGAGCTGCTGGACAACGCGGCGAACTTCTCCGCCCCGGACACCTCGGTGACCGTCTCGGCCTACCAGTCCGGTGACGGCACGCTGGTCCTGGACGTCCTCGACCAGGGCATCGGCATGGGCAACGAGGAGCTGTTCGAGGCCAACCAGCGCCTCTCCCAGGTCTCCGAGGACGACATGGCGACCTCGCGCCGGATGGGCCTGTTCGTCGCGGGTCGGCTGGCCCAGCGGCACGGCATCAACGTCGAGCTGCACGGCGGCCCGGACGTGGAGGGCGTGCGCGCCGCGGTGCTCATCCCCTCCGACCACGTGGTCTCCGCGCAGGGGCAGCAGCCGCAGATGCCCTCGGCGGCCCAGCCCGCCCAGCGCAACGGGCACTCCCACCAGCACAACGACGCGATGCTGACCTCCGGTGGCCTGCCCCGCCGCGAAGGGCGCCAGTCGATCCCGCCGCAGGACTCGGGCTGGCAGACGCGCGGCCCGCAGTTCGCGGCGCAGCCGACCGGCCAGCCCCAGCAGGACCAGCAGTCGCCGGAGCCGGCCAGTCTGTTCGAGCCCGCGCAGCCCAGCGACAACCCGCCGGAGCCGCCACCGGGCCTGTTCGGCGAGGGCGCGGAGTCCACCGACTTCTTCAGCCCGTCCGGTGGCGAGGTCGCGGACTCCGGTGCCGAGGCCACGGGCTTCTTCAACCCGAGCGGGTTCGCCGAGGCCGAGACCGCGCAGCACCCCAACGGGCTGCTCGGCGACCTCGATCCCGATGACGGGTGGCCGGCTTCGGCCGAACCGCAGGACGCGGAGCCGCCGGCGCCGGAGCCGCCGCGGAACGACCTGGCCACCCAGTGGTTCATGCCCGCCAGCGAGAGCGCCGCCGCGCAGACCGGCGAGTTCAGCTGGCCGGACGACGACGACCCGCTGGGTGCGCCGACCGGGTCCGATGCGGAACCGGAGGAGACCCCGCTGACCGCCTCGGGCCTGCCGCAGCGCAAGCCGCGCCGCGCCGCGCCCCAGGACCCCGCGGGATCCGAGCCGGGCCCGACGTCACCGCCGAGCGGCGCAGACGCGCTGGCCGGCAACGGCGCGCGCAGCCCGGAGGACATCAGCGACCAGCTCGCGCACAACGGGATCCGCTTCGGCGACTCCGAGATCGCCGACGAGGGCGCGTCCGGTTGGCCCTCGGCCGCTGCTGCCGAGGCCGCTGCCGAGCCCGAGCCGTGGATCCCGCAGACCCCGGAGGCGCAGGCCTGGGACTTCGCCGCGGAGAAGGCGCGGGAGGTCACCGAGTCGGCGTCCAACCCGTCCGCGGAGTTCACCAGCGCCGGGCTCCCTCGCCGCACCCCCAAGGCGAACCTGGTGCCGGGGAGTGTGTCCAACGGCGACGAGCCGCAGCAGCCGCAGCGGCGCTTCCAGCGCGACGCGGACGCGCTGCGCAGCAGGCTCTCCGACTTCCAGGGCGGTATCAGCCGTGGTCGTCACCGGATGGACGGGGAGTGATCATGGATGCACTCACGAACACGTGATCACCTCGGCAACGAACAGGAGGTTGCATGAGCGCACAGACTATTTCTCGCAGGTTCGGCTGGCTGATCACGGACTTCACCGAGCGCGTGGCCGGTGTGGCGCACGCGATCGTGGTCTCCGCTGACGGGATGGTGCTGACCGCCTCGGCCACGCTGCCCCGCGACCGCGCGGATCAGCTGGCGGCGGTGTCCTCGGGCCTGCTGAGCCTGACCCAGGGGTCGGCGAAGTGCTTCGAGGCCGGTGAGGTGATTCAGACCATAGTCGAGATGGATCGTGGCACCCTGTTGCAGATGGGGATCAGCGACGGTTCGTGCCTTACGGTGCTCGCGGCGCCGCAGTGCGACATGGGTCTGATCGCCTACGAGATGACCATGCTGGTGGAGCGGGTCGGCCAGATGCTGACCCCGGAGATCCGCAACCAGCTGCAGCAGAACAACAACCCCGTCTCGGGTCAGTTGGTGTGAGGGAACGATGAGCAGACGCTCGGAATACCCGCGTCGGGACCGAAGACGGGCCAACTCGGGCGACGACAGCTTCGCTGACGTCGTCAACGGGTTCACGTTCGGCAAGCGGGCCAAGCGCAGGGAACCGGACACCGAGCCGGTGGAACAGCCCGCGCAGCGCCCGCCCGAGCCGGAGCCGGACCCCTACGAGCGGATGCGGCAGCGCGCGCAGTCCGAGGACCCGGCCGACGTGGTGCAGGAGACCCCCGCGGCATCCAGCATCCGGTCCTACACCTGGACCGGGGGACGCACGAAGTCCAACTACGAGTTCGCCATCGAGACCCTGGTCTCGGTCGGCGAGAACTACCGGCCCGGCGCACCGGTCCGGCTGGAGCACCAGTCGATCGCCGAGCTGTGCCAACAACCCCGTTCGGTCGCCGAGGTGGGGGCGCTGCTTTCGGTTCCGATCGGGGTCGCCCGCGTGCTGCTGGCGGACATGGCCGAGCTGGGACTGATCACCGTCCACCAGACGGTGAGCGAAAGCGGCAGCGCACCACACATGATGTTGATGGAAAGGGTTTTGAGTGGACTCCGTCGGCTATAGCGCGCCCCAGGTCGGCTCGATGCCGCAGGCCGCCAACCGGGGTGGCACCAGCTCGACTTCGGCGAAGATCGTCGTCGCGGGCGGTTTCGGTGTGGGTAAAACTACGTTCGTCGGCTCGGTCTCGGAGATTGTTCCGCTGACCACCGAAGCGGTCATGACGGAGGCCTCCCGGGGCGTTGACGACCTCGACAACACCCCGGACAAGACCACCACGACCGTGGCCATGGACTTCGGCCGCATCTCGCTGGCCGACGACCTGATCCTCTACCTGTTCGGCACGCCCGGGCAGCAGCGGTTCTGGTTCATGTGGGACGACCTCGTCCGCGGCGCCATCGGCGCGGTGGTGCTCGTCGACACCCGCCGGCTGGCCGACTCGTTCTCCGCGATCGACTTCTTCGAGGACCGCGGCCTGCCCTACCTGGTGGGCGTCAACTGCTTCGACGGGCAGATGCTGCACTCGCTGGAGCAGGTCCGCGAGGCGATGGCCATCGGTCCGGAAGTGCCGATCGGCCCGGTCGACGCGCGCGATCGCGAGTCGACCAAGCGGACCCTGATCGGGCTCGTCGAGCACGCGATGCGGCACTGGACGCAGCGCCAGGGCATGTGAGCCCGACGCGAAGAGGGGGCGCCTCCAGCGGGAAGCGCCCCCTTCGGGTTCCGGGTGCTCAGCTCTTCCGCGCCACCCCGCCGAGCAGGTTGTACTCGCCGGTGGAGGGTTCGGTCAGGCGCGGGCCGTCGGGCCACCAGTCGAAGAGGTGGACCAGCCCGGGCTCGATCATCTCCAAGCCGTCGAACAGCGCCGCGACCTCGTCGCGGCTTCGGTAGTAGCAGCTGCCCATCATCGCGTTGAACTTCTGCTGGGACTCCTCGGCCAACCGCGCGCTCGCGCTGCCGTCGCGCGGGTCGCGCAGGTGCGAGATCGCCAGGTAGGAGCCGGCGGCCACCGCATCCAGGTAGGCGTGCACGATCCCGCTCGGGTCCTCCTCGTCGGTGACGTGGTGCAGCGTGTTGCTGTGGATGACGCCGATCGGCCGGTCCAGGTCGAGGTGGCGGGCCGCCTCGGCGAGCACCGCTTCCGGATCGCGCAGGTCGGCGACGGCGAAGTGGGTGCACTCGTTCTCCTCCAGCAGCGCGCGCCCGTGCGCGGCCACCGACGGGTCGTTGTCCACGTACACCACGGTCGCGTCGCGGGTGGTGCGCTGCGCGGCCTGGTGGGTGTTCTCCGCGGTCGGCAGACCGGAGCCGAGGTCGAGGAACTGGTCGATCCCGGCGTTGCCGGCCATGAAGCGCACGACCCGGATCAGCCATGCGCGGCACTGCTTGCCGACCGCGACCGCCTCCGGGGCCACCTCCTGGATGGTGCGCAGCACCTCGCGATCGACCTCGAAGTTGTCCTTGCCGCCCACGAAGGCGTCGTAAACCCGCGCGATGCTGGGCTTTCTGGTGTCGATCCGGGGCTGGGCCTCTGGCATGACGAAGATTCCGCTCGCTGGTACCGGGAAAACGATCAGCGCCAAGAGTATTCGGGGCGGTGCGGCCGGTACACATCGGTCGAAGGGGTGCACCGCGATCGGCCCGGCGCGGGTGGTGGCAGGATTGTCGCCGTGAGCGGAGCGGTACTGATCCTGGGCGGCCGGAGCGAGATCGGCGTGGCGGTGGCCGAGCGCCTGGTGCGCGACAGCAACGGCACGGTGATCCTGGCGGCGCGGCGATCCGGCGACCTCGACGCCGAGGAGGCCGCGGTCCGCAAGGCCGGCGCGACCGAGGTGGTGCGCGCCGAGTTCGACGCGGCGCAGCTCGACACCCACGAGGAGCTGCTGCGCGAGCTGCTGCGCCGGCACGGGCCGATCGGCACCGCCGTGATCTCCTTCGGCATCCTCGGCGACCAGCAGCGCGCCGAGGCCGACGCCGCGCACGCGGTCGACGTGGTGCACATCGACTACGTCGCGCACGTCAACGTGCTCACCCACCTGGCCAACCTGCTGCGCGAGCAGGGCAGCGGCCGGATCGCGGTGTTCTCCTCGGTCGCCGGTGCGCGGGTGCGCCGCGCCAACTACGTCTACGGCTCGGCCAAGGCCGGCTTGGACGGCTTCGCCAGCGGGCTGGCCGACGCGCTGGTCGGCTCCGGGGTGTCCCTGTCGATCATCCGGCCCGGCTTCGTGATCGGGCGGATGACCAAGGGCATGTCCCCGGCGCCGTGGTCGAGCACCCCGGACCAGGTCGCCGACGCCGCCGTCGCCGCGGTCCGGAAGGGGCGCAGGGTGGTGTGGGTGCCGGGCATCCTGCGCTGGGTCTTCGCCGTCATGCGGCTGGTCCCGCAGCCGATCTGGCGCCGCATGCCGCGCTGATCCGTCCCCGCGGGGGTTCGGACGCCGGCGGTGGCGCCCGAACCGCGCGAACCTCCTCCTACGTCGTGGGCGGGCGGCGCCGCGGTTCCGGCGGCTTGAAGTGCCCGCCATCGGGTCCGGTGGCGCGGTTCGTCCCGGCCCCGAGGTACTTGCAGAACCAGGAGCCGGCCAGTTCGGAGACCTTCTCGAGCGCCCCGGGCTCCTCGAACAGGTGCCCGGCGTGCTGCACGATCTCGATCTGCACGTCGGCCTTGCGCAGCGAGGTGAGCAGCGAGACGGCCTGGCGGTTGAGGTTGAGCACCTCGCGGTCGTTGCTGCCCACGATCAGCAGCGTCGGGGACTGCACCTCGGCGAGCCCTTCGCCCCCGAGGTCGGGTCGGCCGCCCCTGGAGACGACGGCCGAGATCCGCTCGGGTCGGCGAGCGGCGGCCTTCATCGCGGCGGCCGCGCCGGTGCTGGCGCCGAACAGGCCCACCGGCATGCCGCGGGTCGCCTCCCACTGGTTGAGCTGGTCGATCGCGGGCTCGAGCCGTTCGGCGAGCAGCTCGATGTCGAAGCGCAGCTCCTGCGTGCGCGCGTCGTACCGGGCTTCCTCGGGCGTGAGCATGTCCAGCAGCAGGGTGCCGAAGCCCGCGTTCTGCAGCGACTCGGCGACAGCGCGGTTGCGCGGGCTGCGCCGCGAGCTGCCGGACCCGTGCGCGAACAAGACGACCGCCCGGGCAGGCGGTGGCATGACGAGATCTCCTTCGAGATCCCCGGCGGGGGTTTTCACGGTCATCGGCTCGGTGGTGAGTTGAGCCATCTGTGCCTCCTAGAGGGTCCGTGCGCACCGACTACCCCGTCGGCGGAATCGCGACGCGTGGTCGCGTTTCCCACTGTGACCCCACGGCCCCATGATCGCCGGAGAAACCTCCGTTCGCAGTAGTCCGCGCGGGAATGTCCTGCTCAGGAAGGCCGCACGGCGTTGCCCAAGGCCATGATCAACCGGTTGTCCCAGGCGAACATGGAGGCCACCGCGACCAGGTCGTGCACGTCGTCGGCGTCCAACCCCGCCTGGTGCAGCCGCCGCACGTCGGGCTCGGCGAGCGCGGCGGGGGTGCGCGCGAGCTTGCCCGCGGCGTCGACGACGGCGCGCAGCTGCGGGTCGGCGATCGCGGCGGGGCCGGCCTCGGCGAGCACCACGGCGGTCAGCCGATCCCCGGAGAGCTCGACCTGCCGGCGTCCGTGCACGCCGCAGCAGTACTCGCAGCCGTTGACGAGCGAGGTCGCCAGCGCCGCGAGCTCCCGGTCGGCCCGGTCCAGCGAGCCGCGGCCGGCCATGATCGCCTCGCGCAGCGCGGTCTGCGCCGCGAGCGCGGCCGGATCGTGCCGCAGCGTGCTGGCGAACTGGTCGTCACCGCTCGACCCCTCGATCCGCGATGCCCACTTGAGCTGCGGAAACGCTTCTTCGGGTGTGGAGAGGTCGCCGCCGTCGGCGCTGCACCCGGCCTCGATGACCACACCGGCCTCGGCGGCCGGACCGTCCCCGCAGCCGGCCACCAGCCGCAGCCCGGACAGCAGCCGGGAGCGGAAGCTCGCGTAGGCGGCGACCTGGGTGGCGGCCACGACCTGCGCGCTCGAGAAGTGCTCGCGCAGGTCGGCGATCTCGTCGGTCCCGACGTCGGCGGGGTCGAGCGCGACCTGCTCGCAGTAGGCCAGCAGCTCCTGCGTCGGCTCGGGCAGCGAGCCCCACCGCTCCACGTCGCGGACCACCTCGGCGTCGTCGATCTCGGCGGCGAGCTCGTCGGCGCAGGCGTGGTCGTCGTTGACCAGCGCGACCCTCAGGGCGATGCGCAGCCGGTCGGAGGTCGTCACCAGCGACTGGTCGGAGGGGCGGAGGACGGCCGCGTCCGCGCGCTCGGCGTTCTCGCGCACGTCCGGCCGGAGCGCGGACAGCATCTCGGAGGCGTGGTCGCCGATGGTCGTCATGGGGCTCCCAATCAAGCTAGAACGGCTTGGGGAACCTTAGCGGGACAAGATCGTTCAGCGGTGCGGGAGGTTGAGCTGCCAGGAGACGCCGAACCGGTCGGCGACCCACCCGAACTTCTCGCTGAACCCGTAGTCGCCCAGCGGCATGAGCGCGGTGCCGCCCTCGGCCAGCGCCGCGTAGGCGCGGTCCAGCTCGGCCTCGCTGTCGAAGTCGACGAACGAGGAGGTCGACGGGGTGAACCCGAAGTCGTGCACCGGCGGGGAGTTGAAGCACATGAACCGGTTCCCGCACAGCGTGAAGACGGCGAGCTGCACCGCTCCCTCCTCGCCGGGGCCGTCCGGGCCCCAGCGGCTGACGTCGAGCACCTCGCCGCCGAAGACGTCGAGGTAGAAGTCCATGGCTTCCTCCGCCTTTCCGTCCTGGAACATCAGGTAGGTGCTGATCTGCGTCATCTGCGTCTCCAGCGCTGGTGGCGGGGCGGTCTGCCGGGCGAGTATTGCGGGTGATCGCTGCCGCGGCACGCGGACCCCACCCGGAGGAGCTGACGACATGATCCCGCTGGTGATCGACACCGACACCGCCCAGGACGACTGCATCGCCCTGCTGGCCGGCCTGCTCGACCCGGAGGCCGAGCTGCGCGCGATCACCGTGGTCGCCGGCAACGTCGGCTTCGACCACCAAGTTCGCAACGCCTTCCTCACCCTCGACGCCGCGGGCCGGCTCGGCGAGGTCCCGATCCACCTCGGCTGCCGCCGTCCGCTGGTGCGTCCGTGGGAGAGCGCGGAGAACGTCCACGGCGACGGCGTCGGCGGCCTGACCATGGACTTCACCGGTTGCGAGCCGAACCCCGAGCACGCCGTCGACGCGCTCATCCGCCTCGCGGCGGAATCTCCCGGCGAGCTGACCGTCGTCTGCATCGGCCCGCTGACCAACATCGCCACCGCCGCGGTCAAGGACCCGGGGTTCGTCGACAACGTCAAGGCGCTGCACGTCATGGGCGGCTCCAACAACGCCCGGGGCAACATCACCGCAGCAGCCGAGTTCAACTTCTACGTCGACCCCGAGGCGGCCAAGACGGTGTTCGCGGCGGGCTTCGACATCACGGTCATCCCCTGGGCACCGCTGACCCTGGAGCGCGCGGTCTTCGGGCAGCCGCAGCTCGACGAGATCGAAGCCCTCGCCACCCCGCTCTCGGAGTTCTTCACCCGCGTCTGCGCGGCAACCCTCGAATTCGACCGCAGCGTCGGCATCGACGGCACCACCCACCCGGACTCCCTGACGGTGGCAGCTCTCCTGCACCCCGAACTGGTCACCCGCACCGGCCGCTACCACGTCGACGTGGAAACCGCCGGCGACCTCACCCGCGGCTACGCCGCCATGTCCTGGGGCGTCCACGGCCTGGAACCCAACGCCACAGTGGTCGAAGACGCGGACGCAGCGGGCTTCTTCGCCTACATCACAGGGCTCCTGGGCGCCGAGACGCCCGCGCCGCGAAGCGCGCGCTGACGAAACCGCGCGGCAACGTCGCAGTTTGGCCGGAAACCACACCCCGGGGGCGTGGTTTCCGGCCAAACTGCGACGAGCGTGCCTCCGCCGACTTCGAACACGGACGCGATGGTGACGACCGACGTCGCCTCGTGGCAGGGGTTTCCAGGCGGGAGCGGGTCGCGGTGTGACGACGGTCCTCGCTCCGCGTCATCGTTACCGTCGTCGCATGGCGTTGGTCGAGTGGGCCTTCGAAGTGGCGCGGGGGAAGTTGGCCGAGGTGCTTCCGAGGCGGTGGGCGCACGTTCAGGGGGTTGCCGCGCGGGCGCGGGAGGTGGCCGGTGCTGTCGGTGACGACGCGAGCTTGCTGGAAGCGGCTGCGGTGCTGCACGACGTGGGTTATGCGCCGGATCTCGCGATCACCGGTTTCCACCCGCTCGACGGTGCTCGGTACCTGGAGCGCATCGGTGCGCCGGATCGGCTCGCGCACCTGGTCGCGCACCACTCCTGCGCGGTGCTGGACGCGCGGCTCCGGGGGTTGGAGGGCGAGCTCGCCGACTACGTCGACGAGCGGACGGCTGCGCGGGATGCGCTCTGGTGCTGCGACCTGACGACCACGCCCGATGGCGAGGCCACCGACGCGCGGGATCGGATCGCGGAGATCGAGCAGCGGTACGGGCCGGGCGATGTCGTGACGACCTTCATCGCCGAAGCCGCACCCGAACTGCTGGCCGCTGTGGAGCGGACCCGGGAACGGGTCGGTTAGGGGTCGAAGACCGACCAGCAGGTCTCGTTGCGCCGCCGCTGGTCCTCCAGCACGAGCTCGCGCAGCGCGTCCGGGAGATGGTCGCGCTGCCACCGGCATTCCGCTCGCCGGGCGCTCTACGCCTCCGCGGGCGGTGCCGCCGCGCGCGCCGCCTCGATCGCGCAGGCCGCCGCGCCCAGGTCGTGCTCGGGGACGTGCGCGACGACGGCTGCCCGGCCGGCCGCGAACGCGGCGTGCCGGGCGGCTCCGCGCAACGGTCGCGCCGCTGCCATCGCGTGACCTCCGGCCGTGCGGGATTCCCACATCCCGATCTCGCCTCGGGTCCACGCCCGGATCTGCGCGATCGCTTCGCGCGGTCTCGCGTCCGCGGGCCGCTCGGCCTCGAAGAGGGGCAGCACGTGCTCGGCGCAGGTGGCCGCCCGCAGCGCGAGCGACCGGTGATCGGCGTCCGCGAGCGTTCCGCCGCGTCGGATCGTGACGAGACGCGGGTCGCGGACCTCCGGCAGGATCACGGTCCCGCGGTTCCGGCGGAATGCATGGTGCCAAGGTACCGAGGTGCCCGGTGGCCGAACTGCTAGCGCAGCAGCCTTCGCACCAGCTTGCTGCCGAAGCCGTGGCGGATGAGGCCTTCGAGGTCGCGGACGGTCTTGTCCGTGTACGGGTACCAGATGCTCTCGCGCTTCGCCCTGCCCCGGGAGAGCAGGACCGGTTGCGGGTGGGTGAAGCCGCGCAGCGAGTGCACGCCGTTGACCTGGCCGAGGCCGCTGTTCTTGCGCCCGCCGAACGGGGCCTCGGGAACGCCGTAGATCACCGCCGCGTCGTTGTGCACCACCGAGCCCGTGGTCATCCTCGCGGCGATGCGCTCGGCCCTGGCCTGCGAGGTGGTGAACACGCTGCCGCCCAGGCCGTAGTCGGAGTCGTTGGCCAGCCGGATCGCCTCGTCCTCGTCGCGGACGCGCATGATGCTGGCGACCGGGCCGAAGGTCTCCTCGCGCATCAGCGCCATCCCGTGGTCGGCGCCGGTGACCACGGTGGGCTGGAAGTGCAGGCCGTCGCCCTCGGCGGCCGAACCGCCCAGCAGCACTTCGGCGCCGCGCTGCTCGGCGTCGCGCACGTGGCGGTCGACGACCTCTGCCTGGCGGTCGAAGAACAGCGGGCCCACGTCCTCGCCGGGGCGCATCCGGGAGGCCTTCTCGGCGACCAGGCGGATGAACTCGTCGGCCACCGAATCCACCACGTAGATCCGCTCGACGCTCAGGCAGACCTGGCCGGTGTTGAACATCGACAGGTACACCGCGCCCGCGGCCGCGCGCTCCAGGTCGGCGTCGGCGCAGACGATCATCGCGTCCTTGCCGCCGAGCTCCAGGGTGCAGGGGGTGAGCTTCTCGGCGCAGGCCGCGGCGATCCTGCGGCCGGTGCCCACGCTGCCGGTGAAGGCGATCTTGCCGACCTCGGAGTCGACCAGCGCCGCGCCCGTCGAGCCGTCGCCGTGCACCACCTGCACGACGTCCTCCGGGACGCCCGCCTCGCGCAGGACGCGCACCGCGAACTCGCCCGAACGCGGCGTCACCTCGGAGGGTTTGAGCACCACCGCGTTGCCGGCCAGCAGCGCCTGCACCGTCGGGTTCAACGACAGGACGAACGGGCCGTTCCACGGCGTGATCACCCCGACCACGCCCAGCGGCTGGTAGTTGATCCGGAGCTTCTTCATCGGCAGCAGGTAGCCGTGCAACCCGCGCTTCTCGGTGCGCAGGTCCCTCGGGGCGCGCTTGCACCAGTAGTTGACGAAGTCGCAGGCCGGTACCAGCTCGATGGCCAGGGCCTCCACCCGCGGCTTGCCGGTCTCGGCGCGGACCTGCTCGACGATCTCCTCGCGTCGCGCCACCAGCACGTCCACCGCGCGGCGCAGGATCGCGGCGCGTTCGGCCACCGGCCGCCGGGCCCAGGCCGGCTGCGCCGCGCGGGCGCGTTCCACGGCCGCGTCGACCTCGGCCGTGCTGCTGATGTCCAGGTCTTCGAGGTGCCTGCCGTCCTCGGGGCTGCTCAGGCGGAGTCGGCTGGAGTCGAGCGGCTGCACGATGGCCATGTTCCGGTTCCTCCGAGTCGGGAACGCGTTGCGGCGGCCGGAGGCGGGCCTCGGCCGTCATACAGGAATACTGTATTTGTATGATCGTGTGGTGGCAACGCTCCGAGCCGCCGACCGGAGTGGATACTCGAAGGATGAAGCGACCGGCCTGGAACGGGGCGCCGCCGCGCGATGGCGAGGAGGCCAAGGAGCGGATCATCGACGCGGCCATGCGCTGCATCGACCGCCGCGGCGCCAAGACGAGCCTGTCGGAGGTGGCCGCCGAGCTGGGGGTCATCCGCCAGACCGTCTACCGCTACTTCCCGAGCACCGAGGAGCTGTTCAGCGCCGTCGGCTACGCCGCGGTCAACAGCTACCTGGACCGGCTCGTCGCACACCTCGCCGGCATCACCGAGGCGGGTGAACTGGCCGTCGAGGCGATGGCCTACACCATCGAGCAGGTGCCCGCCGACCCCTACCTGGGGCTCTTCCTCAACCTCGGGGAGTCCGGCAACTTCTCGCGCGGCGCCACCTCGGCCACCGCCTTCGCCGCCTGCAGGCAGGCCTTCGCCCGCACCGACGTCGACTGGGCTGCGCTGGGATACACCGGCGATCAGCTCGACGAGCTCCTAGAATTCCTGCTGAGAGTGCTGCTGTCGTTCGCCGACGATCCGCTGCCCGGGCGCGACGGTGAGCAACTCCGCGCGTTCCTGCGACGGTGGGTGACTCCGGCGCTGTGACGGTACCGCCAAGCCGCTGAAGTTGATATTGTCACCAGCTCACTCGCCGTGAACGGTGAGGCGGCCCGGAATGGTGGACTTGCCGGGTTCCGCGGCTCTACAACCACATTTCCGGGCCAACCTCGGGGGAAGACGATGGGGCAGCACGAGCCGAGGGCATCCCAGAGTCCCGAACCCTGGGCGGTGCGCGACGGCGCGAAGAAGCTCCTCGCCGCCGAGGACATGCACGACTACGCGATCTACGCGCTGGACGCCGCGGGCAACGTGGCCAGCTGGAACCCCGCTGCGCAGCGGCTCTGCGGCTACACCAGCGGCGAGGTCGTGGGAAAGCACTTCTCGTTGTTCTACCTCCCCGAGCAAGCCGACTCCGGATATCCGTCCTGGGAGCTCGAACGGGCCGCCGAGGACGGGTTCTTCATCGACCGCGGCTGGCGGTTGCGCAAGGACGGCAACCGGTTCTGGGTCCACGTGGTCATCACCGCGCAGCGCAGCCTCACCGGTGAGCTGGACGGCTTCATCAAGGTCGTGCGCAACGAGAGCGCCGCCGAGGCCCGTCGCGAGCGAACCCAGCGCCGCTTCTCCGACCTGTTCGAGCTCACCCCTTCGGCCATCGCGCTGCTCGACGACGACGGCCGGTTCCTGGACGCCAACGGCGCGCTGTGCAGCCTGCTCGGCCATCCGCTTCCCGAGCTGCGCAAACGCACTGGCGAGGACGTGCTGCACCCGGCCGATCCCGGCGGGGCGCTGCTGGCCAGCACCCCGCTGTCGCCCATCCCGCACCGGATCCTGCAGCGCTCGGACGGCGAGCCGGTGCGCTGCCAGGTCTACAGCTCCGCCTCGGTCGGGGACGACGGCAGCCGCTCCTGGCTGGTGATCTTCCACGACGTCACCGCGCAGATCCGGCACGCCGAACTGCTGCGCCACCAGGCCACTCACGACGACCTCACCGGGCTGCTCAACCGCCGCGGTTTCGAGGAGCGGTTGGAAGAGCTGCTGCCGCCGGAGAAGGACGGCCAGGTCGGCGTGGTGTTCTGCGATCTGAACAAGTTCAAGCGGGTCAACGACGCCCTCGGGCACGAGGCCGGCGACCAGCTGCTGCGCGCGGTCGCGCGCAGGCTGCGCGAGCTGCCGGGCAACTGCGAGCCGGCCAGGTTCTACGGCGACGAGTTCGCCATCATCTGCACCGACCTCGACGGGCACGAGGAGCTGGCCGAGCTGACCCGCAGGGTCGCCGCGCTGTTCCGGATGAACGTGCCGCTGCGCGAACGCACCGTGCGCGTGTCGGCGGCGGTCGGCGCCACCGCCGCCGACGTCGACAACACCAGTTCCGACCTGCTGCGCTCGGCCGAGTCGGCGATGCACGAGGACCGGATCAAGGGCTGCGGCCAGATCGGCGTCTCGCAGCGCCCGCAGAATCCCGACCGGGACCAGCTGGCGCTGGAGGAGCGGCTGCGCGAGGACATCGCGGGCGACCGGCTGACCCTGCACTACCAGCCGGTGGTGGCCAACGACGGCACGGTCTCCATCGCCGAGGCCCTGCTGCGCTGGGAACACCCCGAGCTGGGCACGGTCCCGCCGAACGTGGTGCTCGACGTGGCCGCGGAGGGCGGGATGCTCGCGGACCTCGACGTCTGCGTGCTGCGCACCGCGCTGCGCGAGGCGCTCACCTGGCCGGCCTCCGGGGGCAACCCGGTGAAGGTCTCGGTGAACCTCGCGGGACTGCGGCCCGAGCTGCCCGACTTCGCCGACATCGTGCGCGGGGCCATCGAGGAGATCGGCATCCCCGCCGAGCGCGTGGTGCTGGAGATGGTGGAGACCGTGCTCGCCCAGCTGGGCCCCGAACCGCGCGAGGCGATGACCGAGCTGGTCGAGGAGGGCGTGCAGTTCGCCGTCGACGACTTCGGCACCGGGTACTCCTCGCTGGCGCGGATCAAGGAGATGCCCACCCAGATCATCAAGCTGGACCGGATGTTCGTCTCGGGAGTCGGTTCGGACTCCGACGACCTGGGCATCACCCGCGCGGTCACCGAGCTGGCCCGCACCCTCGGGCGCTACTGCATCGCCGAGGGCATCGAGACCAACCCGCAGCACCACCTGCTGCGCGCGGTGGGGGTGGACGCCTACCAGGGGTATCTGTTCACCCGTCCGCTGCCGGCCGAGGACTTCCACGGCTACCTCGCCGAGGCCGAGCGCACGGCCTCCGAACGCCGAGGACCGGTCAAGCGGACCGGCTGATCGGGCGAGTTCGAAAAACTTCCCGGAACCGGTGAACCTCCGATCGGCTCGGGCGTCTTCAGGAGTGAGAGGCGCAAGACACCGGACCGGAGGAACTCGATGCGCGCTGCTGTGCTCGTCGGCGGAATTCTGACCGCCGCGCTTTCCCCGTTCGCGTGCGGCGGCCAGGCGACGCCTGGTGCGACGGGTTCCGCGGATTCCGGGGACGTCGTCAACGTGGCCCAGCAGGTCGCCACGGACGTCCCGAGCGCTCCCGCGCCGAAGCCGGGGGACCGGGTCTTCGACCCGTACCAGGATCCGACGAGCGGCGGCTGGTGGGAGGTCTACGCCCCGACCGGCCCCGATGGCGGCTACCTGGGGGAGATGGACGCCATCAACGCGGTCGGGGAGTACCTGGAGCTGCCGGATTCGGCCAAGCGGGGGCCGAACCACCGCGCCGAGGTGCTCGGTCGGTTCACCTGCGCCGACGTCCGGCAGGAGGGCACCGACCGGGTCGGCTTCCGCTGCGCGCCGCACAACTCCGACCTCGTGGTGATCGCGCTCCCGCAGGCCGGCTGAATTTCCCCCGGTGACCTCTGGGGGAATTCTGGGGAAGATCCCCGGGAACAATTCCGGGGACGCAAATTGGGGGTATGGGCGGTTGGTCCCGCGCGGGCCAACCGCCCATCTGCGTCATTCTGCGAGGACCAAAGCCCCTGTCGCCGCCGCTGCGACGGCGGGACGCTGTGGCTCCGGCCGCAGGTTTGGGGGCGCGAGATGTTCGGATTCCGCGGTGCCGCGTGGTGTTCGGCGGCGGCCCTGCTCTTCGCCGCCGCGTGCACCATCCAGTTCCCGACGACTCCCGGGGCACCGGCTCCGGGACCTCCGGCCGGCCCGGCCGCGCCGAGCGCTCCCGCACCACCTCCACCACCCGTCCCGGCGCCTCCCTCGCCAGCAGCGCAGTTGACGCACGACTGCGAGGTCCTGCTGGAGCGGGGGATGACCTATTCCGGCGTGCTGGGGTATTGGGGTTCGCTGGGTTCGCCGCAGGACATGGACGATGACCGGGACGGTTGGCCGTGCGAGACGATCTACGGCGACCAGAACCCGTCCGCTGCGCCGCCGGCAGCGGAGACGTCGCACGACTGCGAGGTCCTGCTGGGGCGCGGCATGACCTATCCCGAGGTGCTGGGGTATTGGGGTTCGCTGGGTTCGCCGCAGGACATGGACGACGATGGGGACGGTTGGCCGTGCGAGACGATCTACGGCGACCAGAACTAGCTCGGGTCCTCAGGCCGGGCAGAGCCAGTCGTCGGAGCCGCGGGTGACTTGCGAGCCGGGCTCCGCGCCGGGGGGCGGGAAGCTGGTGCGCAAGGTGAACGCGTGCGGAGCGGGGCCGTGCTCGCGCAGGTGCCGGATGCGCTCCTCGGCCTCCCGGGTGCTCGGGCGGTGCCCGGCGGGGACCCACCAGCACGCGGTGTGCGCCTCGCCCATGCGCTCGAACCACTCGCGGCGCCGCTTCAGCACCTGGCGGTGCAGCTCGCCGTAGACGAACTCGGCCAGCGACTCGACATCGCGCCAGACCGACAGGTTGACGATGACGCCGGCGCTGCCGCCCACGTCCCAGTCGAACGCGCTGATCGCGGTGGCGTCACCGTCCTCGGTCTGCAGCCGCCACACGAAACCGCGCGCGGCGTCGGCCGCGGCGTTCACCGGGGCCAGCGCCGACACGAAGTCGGCCAGCTGAGGATCGTCGAGCGGTGCCAGGAGCCGGGAGATGTTGACCTGCGCGAGTTCGTGGGTCACGCCCGGATTCTGGCAACCTCGATCGCGCATGTCACCCGCGAAGCTCTAGTCGCTCGTCTCGGCGGCGATGACGCGAGCGAGGGTTTCGGGGTCGCGCCCGACCACGGTGGTGCTGTCCGAGGCGGTGATGATCGGTCGCTGCACGAGCTTCGGGTTCTCGCTCATCAGCCGGAGCCACTCGTCGCGGTGCCCGGAATCCCTGGGCAGGTCGCGCAGACCGAGCTCCTTCGCCACGGCCTCACCGGTGCGCGCGATGTCCCACGGTTCGAGCCCGAGACGCCCGAGAACCTCGTCGAGCTCCGCGACGCTCGGCGGCTCGTCGAGGTACCGACGCACCACGTACTCCGCGCCGGAAGCCTCCACCTCGGTGACCGCCACCCGGCACTTCGAGCACGCCGGGTTCAACCAGATCTCCATCACGACACGCACAGTACCCGGCGAGCCACTGGGTAGGAGCGAAGCAACGATGGGGGTAAACAAGGGGTCGATCTCGAAACGACCAGGACCCAACGCCGCATACCTGGGGAGAAGCGCCCCCGGCAGGATTCGAACCTGCGACACCGGCTTTAGGAGAGCCGTGCTCTATCCCCTGAGCTACGAGGGCCTGATCGGAGGGTACCTGGCGGGTGCTGCTCGGCTGTGGGCAGGTGGTCGGGGTCAGGCTAGGGCTTCGTTGTCCGGGGTGGCGGCGACGCGATTCCGGCCCGCTCGTTTGGCGCGGTAGAGGGCGATGTCGGCGTTGGCGAAGAGCTCCTGCAGGTCGGCGTAGCCGGCGGTGATGCCGATGCTGACCGTCGGGGGGTTGGTGACGCCGCCGAGGACCAGGCGCCAGTCGTGGGCGTCCACGGCCGCGCGGATGCGTTCGGCTACCACCGGGCCGGCTTCGCGGGGGTCTTCGGAGTCGTCGACCAGCAGCACCACGAACTCGTCGCCGGCCCAGCGGCACAGCAGGTCGCCGGAGCGGCATTCGCGGCGCAGCAGGTTGGCGACCTCCTGGAGCACCACGTCGCCGGCGGGGTGGCCCGCGAAGTCGTTGACGTCCTTGAACCAGTCGACGTCGAGCAGCACCAGCCACGGCTTGCGGCCCTGGGACCGGCAGCGGTCGAGCAGCGACGGGGCGAGGCTCTCCAGGCCGAGGCGGTTGGCGAGCCCGGTGAGCGGGTCCCGCAGCGCCGCTTCCTGGGCCTCCAGGGCCACGCGCTGGGTCTGGATGGCCACCCGGCGCTGCTCCAGGGCCTGGCCGAGGCCTTCGGAGAGCAGCTTGATCGACGTGCAGGCGGCCCGGACCGCCACGCGCAGCGCGGCGGCCTCGCCGGACGGGTCGCCGAGCTCGGCGCAGATCGCCGCGAGGTTCCGGGAGAAGCGCAGCATCAGGCCGCTGTCCTGCACCATCTCCGCGCCGTCGAGCGCGCTGTGCGCGTACCCGCGGGCGTCCACCAGCTCGTGGCAATCGTGGCGCAGCTCGGCGAGCACCCAGTTGGCCAGCGCGGCCGCGACGTAGTCCTGGGCGCGGCTGGCCCTGGACAGCGCCTCCTGCGCGGCGGTTTCGGCGGCTTCCCGCTCGCCGAGGCCGGCCAGCGCGCGGGCCTTGCCCGCCAGCGCGGTGCGCTTGACCCGGCCGACGCGGGCGACCTCTTCGGCCTCGGCGCAGCGCTGGCGCGCGATGGCGAACTCCCCCGCGCCGCCGGAGGCGTGCAAGACGCGGGCGATGCCCTCGTTGGCCAGGCAGTACGCCAGCGCATCGGGATCATCGGTGTCGCGGGCGATTTCGACGGCCAGCTCCATCAGGTTCAGCGCGGGGCCGCGGCGACCGATGATCTCCAGCAGGTGGCCGAGCATGCTGATGGTGTGCGCCGAGTCCGAACCGGACGGGTGCTGCAGGTCCATCTCGGTCCAGCCGTCGGTGACCAGCTCCAGCGCCAGCGACAACCGGCCCAGCCGCCAGGCCAGCGACGCGCGGTGCACCAGAACCGTCGACCGGTTCCACCGCGCGTCCACCACGGCTGCTCCGACCGCGATCAACTCGTCGAAGACGGCGTCGGCCTCGTCGAACCTGCCGGAGTCCAGCAGCAGCCGCACCTGGCGGTCCTGCGCCGGAATGTGGCCAACCAGAAGTTGATCGTCCAGCTGCACCGCGACCTCGTCGTGAGCACTCCCTCGCCGTCATCGGTGACGACCTGTCACCCCAAAGACTACCGGGTGCGCCCGCGGCCGTACGCTTCGTAGTGCAGCACCTCGTCCAGCGGCATCCGCTTGCGCCAGCCGTGCTTCTCCAGGTCAGGGGTGTCGGCGAGCTCCCTGACCGGACCCAGGCAGAGCCAGGCGACCGGGCGAACGTCGCCGGGAATCCCCAGCAGGCGGTTCAGGAACTCCTCGCGGTAGAAGCTGACCCAGCCCACGCCCAGGCCCTCGGCGGTCGCGGCCAGCCACAGGTTCTGGATCGCCAGGCACACCGAGTACAGGCCGGCGTCGGCGATCGCGTGCCGGCCCAGCACCTCGGGAGCGCCCCGGTTCGGGTCGTAGGTGACCGCGATGCCGAGCGAGGACTCCACGATGCCCTCGACCTTGATCTTGCTGAAGGTCCCGGCCCGCTCGCCCTCGAGCTGCGCGGCGAACACGCTGCGCTCGGCGAGCACGTGCTCGCGGAACTCGCGGCGGGTGTTCTGGTCCCGGACCAGCACGAAGTCCCACGGCTGCGACAGGCCGACGCTCGGCGCGGTGTGCGCTGCGGTGAGCACCCGGCGCAGCACCGTCTCGGGCACCTCCGCGCCGGTGAACTCGCGTCGCACGTCGCGGCGCCGGTTGATGACCTCGTAGAGGTCGGCGGCGGGGGCGGACTCTGTCAGGCTGGGGCGGTTTCCGGTCTTCATCGGGATCAATGCTGCCCGGATGCCCAGAGTCACCGGGCTCAGGGTCTCGGGTAACCGGGGTGGCGGGCCGCGCGGAGGGTTCAGGTCGACGCGGCCCGCCGGTCTCGGAACCTCAGCGCGACGAGTAGGGCAGCAGGGCCATCTCGCGGGCGTTCTTGATCGCCTTGGCCACCTCGCGCTGCTCCTGCGCGGTCAGGCCGGTGACCCGCCGCGAGCGGATCTTGCCCCGGTCGGAGATGAACTTGCGCAGCAGCGCGGTGTCCTTCCAGTCGACCTCCACGACGCCTTCGCGGCGCAGCAGGTTCGGCTTCGGGCGGCGGGCGGGCTTGCCGTTTCGCATCGTGATCACCAACTCGACTTCGTCACGCCCGGCAGCTCGCCAGCGTGCGCCATCTCGCGCAGCCGCACCCGGGACAGGCCGAACTTGCGGGAGTACCCGCGCGGCCTGCCGTCGACGGCGTCCCGGTTGCGCAACCGCACCGCGCTGGCGTCCCGCGGTTGCTTCCGCAGCTCGCGCTGCGCGGCGGCGCGCTGGTCGTCGGTGCTGCTCGGCGAGGCGATGATCTTCTTCAGCTCGGCTCGCCGCTCGGCGTAGTGCGCCACGACCGCCCGGCGCTGCGCATCGCGGGCGATCTTGGACTTCTTTGCCACTGCTTCCTCCCTGGATCGGGTGGCACCCGCGGGGCTGCGAGGGTTGGACCGCCCTCGCGCCCGGTTCTCGCGGGACCTCGGGGTTGCTCAGCGTTCCTCGCGGAACTCGACGTGCGCGCGGGCCACCGGGTCGTACTTCTTGAGGTGCAGGCGATCCGGGGTGTTGCGGCGGTTCTTGGTGGTCACGTAGGTGAAGCCGGTGCCCGCGGTGGAGCGGAGCTTGATCACCGGCCGGGTGTCGGTGGACTTGGCCATCAGACGCGTTCTCCTCGGGCGCGCATCTCGGCGACGACCGCCTCGATGCCGCGCTTGTTGATCGTTTTCATACCCCTGGTGGACACCCGGAGGCGGATCCACCGGTCTTCGCCGGGCAGCCAGTAGCGCTTGCTCTGCACGTTGGGCAGCCAGCGCCGCCGGGTGCGGCGGTTGGAGTGCGAGACCTGGTTGCCGTAGCCGGGTACGGCGCCGGTCACCTGGCAGCGGACGGACATGACCTACCTCTCGATAACGGGAGTCGTTTTCAACTGCATCCCGAGGCAGGGTAGCGTGTTCGAAGCGCTAATGAAAACCGTTGTCGTTAGAGGTGAGCATGGACACCGACTCGCGGACCCCGCTGATCATGGTGGCCGGAATCGACCCGCAGCAGGTCATCGACGTGGCCGAGGCGCTGTGGCAGCAGGATCCGCAGGGCACCGCGCTGGTGCACCACGACCTGCGCGCCGTCGCCGAGGGAGTGGTCAGCCGCAACACCCGGCACGGCGAGCACGCCGACGTCCACGTGCTGGAGCTGGCCCACGGCTGCGTGTCCTGCACGCTGCGCGAGGACATGCTCCCGCTGCTGCGCAGGCTCGCCCAGGCCCCGGACGTGCGGCGCATCGTCGTGCGGCTGGACACCGCCCTAGAACCCGAGACGATCTGCTGGGCGCTGCGGCACGTCGAGGTCGACGGGCGCCCGCTGATCACCGACGTCTCCGTCGAGGCGGTGCTGGCCACCGTCGACCGGGCTACCTTCCTGGCCGATGCCTCCGGTGACGAGGAGCTCGTCGAACGAGGCGTGGGCGGCAGCCCGGACGACGAGCGCACGGTCGCGCAGGTCGCCGTCGGCCAGGTCGAGTTCGCCGACGCGCTGGTGCTGGCCGGTGAGGACGAGGACCGCTGGCAGCGGTCCCGGCTGGAGGCCGTGCTCGCCCGGCTCACCCCGGCGGCGCCGCGGGGTCGGCTCGCCGACCTGGACCGGCTGCTCGCCGAGATCCCGGAGAGCGCCCGGCGCGGCGAGGTCGACGGACCGCACGGCCGGCTGCTGCGCGGCCAGCCCTCGCTGGAGACCGACGCGGGCGTGTCCACGGTGCTGTTCGAGGAGCGGCGCCCCTTCCACCCGCAGCGCCTGCACGAGGCCATCGACGTGCTGCTCGAAGGCGTGATCCGCGCGCGCGGCCGCGTGTGGGTGGCCACCCAGCCGGACGAGGCCCTGTGGATCGAATCGGCCGGTTCCGGGCTCGCGGTCGGCCAGGCCGGACCGTGGCTGGCGGCGCTGGACGACTGGTCGGACGTGGCTGACGAGCGGCGATTCCGGGCCGAGCTGACCTGGGACGACTACTACGGCGACCGCGCCCAGGAGCTGGTGGTCATCGCGCACGAGGCCGATCCGGGGGAGATCACCCGCGCGCTGCGCCGCGCCGTGCTCACCGACGACGAGCTCGCCGCGGGTCGCGAGGCCTGGGGCGCCTACGAAGACCCGTTCGCCGAGTTCCACCGCGATCCCTGCGAGCCCGCCGGGGATCGCGGACTCGATGAATCCGAAATGGGAGGAAACCAGTGAAACACGACATCCACCCGGCCTACGGGCCGGTGGTCTTCCAGGACCGCACCACCGGCAAGAGCTTCCTGACCCGCTCGACGGCCACCTCCGCGGAGACCGTCGAGTGGGAGGACGGCAACACCTACCCGTTGATCACGGTCGACGTGACCGCCTACTCGCACCCCTTCTGGACGGGCAACCAGCGAGTCCTCGACACGCAGGGTCGGGTGGAGAAGTTCCGCCGCCGCTACGGCGACGGGTACCGCGGTGGTCGTCCTGCGTAGCGGTGCGCCTCGCGGAACCTGACGCCCCGCGCACCCACCGGGCGGGGCGGTTGCGGCACGCCGCCCGCGCTCGATCGCGACCAGAGCCAGCAGCATTCGAGGAGGAGATCAGGATGGCCGTACCGAAGCGGAAGATGTCGCGGGCGAACACCCGCACCCGGCGCTCGGCGTGGAAGGCCGCCGCGCCGGAGCTGGTGCCGATCGTGGTCGACGGGAAGCGCAAGCTCGTCCCGCGCGCGCTGATCCGGCACTTCCACGGGTCCTGAACCACCCCGGCGCGCGTCGTCACCAACCGTGATCGACGCGCGCCGTTCGGTGGGCGCGGTCACCGCGACGCGCGGGGGCGAGGGGGTTCTCAGCTCGTTCTCAGGGCTAGGAGTAACACTGTTGCCATGCGCATCCTCGTCGTCGACGACGATCGTGCCGTGCGCGAGTCGCTGCGGAGGTCTCTGCAGTTCAACGGCTACCAGGTCGAACTCGCCGCGGACGGTCAACAGGCCCTGGACCACCTGGTCGACAACCGCCCCGATGCCATGGTCCTCGACGTGATGATGCCCCGGCTGGACGGCCTCGAGGTCGCCCGCAGGCTGCGCAGCACCGGCGACGACCTGCCGATCCTGGTGCTCACCGCGCGCGAGGCGGTCTCCGATCGGGTCGCCGGGCTGGACGCCGGCGCCGATGACTACCTGCCCAAGCCGTTCGCGCTCGAAGAGCTGCTGGCCCGGCTGCGCGCCCTGCTGCGCCGCGCGGGTCCGCCCGAGCCGGGCTCGGACGCGCATCCCGCCGCGCTGCGCTTCGCCGATCTGGAGCTCGATCCCGGCACCCGCGAGGTGCGCCGCGGCGATCGCTCGATCAGCCTCACCCGCACCGAGTTCGCGCTGCTGGAACTGCTGATGACCCATCCCAAGCAGGTGCTCACGCGCAGCCGCCTGCTGGAGGACGTCTGGGGTTACGACTTCCCGACCTCGGGCAACGCCCTGGAGGTCTACGTCGGGTACCTGCGCCGCAAGACCGAGGCCGAGGGCGAGTCGCGGTTGATCCACACCGTCCGCGGCGTCGGCTACGTGCTCCGCGAGACGCCGCCGTGATGGATGATCCGATGACCGCCCCCGCCCCTCCGCCTCCCGAGCTCGAGCACCCGGTGCGGCACAGCCGCTTCCAGCGGGTCTCGCTGCGCAACCGGGTTACCTGGCTGGCCGCCGTGTGCGTGGCCGGCGTGGTCGCGCTGGTCTCGGTGGCCGCCTTCGTGACCGTGCGGGACAGCCTGTACCAGCAGCTCGACGACAGCCTCACCGAGCGCGCGGTGGACGCCGCCCACGGGCCCCTGGTGCGCACCAACAACCTCCAGCAGGTTCCGGTGGCGTTCTTCGTGGCCAGCAACTTCAAGATCAACGTGCTCACCGCCGAGGGCACCGCGATCGGACCGGACCGTCGCCCGCCGATGAGCTACGCCGAGCTGGCGGTGGCCAAGGGGGAGACGCAGCGCTCGCTGCGCACCGACTCGGCGACCAACAGCCGGGTGATCGCGGTGCCCACCGGGGACAACGCCGCGCTGGTCATGTCCACCTCGCTCGAACCCACCCAGAGCACCTTGGCCCGGTTGAGCTTCGTCCTGGTGGTCATGGGCGGCGCGGGCATCCTGCTGGCCGCGGCCGCGGGCACCGCGGTCGCGCACGCCGGGATGCGGCCGGTGCAGCGGCTCAACGCCGCGACCGAACGGGTGGCGCTGACGGGTGATCTGCGACCGATCCCGGTCACCGGGGACGACGAGCTGGCCCGGCTGACCATGAGCTTCAACGGCATGCTCTCGGCGCTGGCCGAATCGCAGGAGCGCCAGCGCAGGCTGGTCGCCGACGCGGGCCACGAGCTGCGCACCCCGCTGACCTCCCTGCGCACCAACCTCGAACTGCTGCTGGCCTCGGCCCGGCCGGACGCGCCGGAGCTCTCCGAGCAGGACCGCGCCGAGATGTTCGCCGATGTGCAGGCCCAGGTCGAGGAGCTGTCGGCGCTGGTGGGCGACCTGGTGGAGCTGGCCCGCGAGGACGCGCCGCAGGCGGTGCACGAGCCGCTGGAGCTGGTCGACGTGATCGAGCGGGCGCTCAGCCGCGCCCGGCTGCGCGCCCCGCGCACCGAGTTCGCCGTGCGCACCGCGCCGTGGACGATGATGGGCGACGCCACCGCGCTGGAGCGCGCGGTGCTCAACCTGCTGGACAACGCCGCGAAGTGGAGCCCGGAGGGCGGCGCGGTGCGGGTGGACCTCTACGCGGAGGCCGACACCGGCCTGGCCGCGCTGGAGGTCGCCGACAGCGGACCGGGCATCGCCGAGGCCGACCGGCCGTACGTCTTCGAGCGCTTCTACCGCTCCTCGGACGCGCGCACCCAGCCCGGGTCCGGGCTGGGGCTGTCCATCGTCAAGCAGGTCGCCGAGCGGCACGGCGGTTCGGTGTGGGCGGGCGCGGCCCCCGAGGGCGGTGCGCTGTTGCGAATGTCACTTCCGGGAAACCCCTCGCATATCGAACAGCAATGAACACCAACTAGCGCCCGGCGCGCGGAACCTCCGCCTTCATTGCCATTATTCACTCAGGTAGTGTTGTTTTGTGTTGACTTGATGTTCCTTGGCGAGAGGGGGTGGAGGTGCTCGCGCGACAGCGCCAGGAGGTGATCCTGGACGAGGTGCGCCGCACCGGCGCCGTGCAGGTCGGCGACCTGGTGACGCGCCTCGGCGTGTCGGACATGACCATCCGCCGCGACCTGGACGCGCTGGCCCGCCGCGGCCTGGTGGAGAAGGTCTACGGCGGGGCCACCTCGACGATCGGACGCAGCACCGACGAGCCCGGCTTCGAGGTCAAGTCGGTGCGCCAGCTCGCCGAGAAGGAGGCCATAGCGCGGCTGGCCGCCGAGCAGGTGCAGCCGGGGACCGCCATCGGCCTCTCCGGCGGTACGACCACCTGGACGCTGGCCCGGCACCTCGACGACATCGCCGACCTGACCGTGGTCACCAACTCGGTCCGGGTCGCCGACGCGCTGCAGCAGCGCGGCCGCGTCGACCGCACCGTGGTGCTCACCGGTGGCGTGCGCACCCCGTCGGACGCGCTGGTCGGGCCGGTCGCGGTGCAGTCGCTGCGCTCGCTGCACCTGGACCTGGTGTTCCTCGGCGTGCACGGGATGGCCCCGCGAGCCGGGTTCACCACGCCCAACCTCAACGAGTGCGAGGCCAACCGGGCCTTCGCCGAGGCCGCGAGCCGGCTGGTGGTGGTCGCCGACAGTTCCAAGTGGTCGACCATCGGAATTTCTACGATCGTCGACTTCGACGAGGTCGACCTGCTGATCAGCGACGAAGGCCTGCCGCAGGACGCGCGCGCGGAGCTGGGCGAGCACCTGGAGATGGTGCTGGCCGATCAGCAGGGTGTGGAGGAGGAAGAACAGTGAAGCGCACCTCGCGTCGGCTCGCCGACGGGCGGGAGATCATCTACTTCGACGGCGACGCGGCGCCCGACCGCACCGCCGAGGACACCCGGCAGCTGCCCCCGCAGGCCCCCGCCTCGGAGATGCGCCGGGACCCGCTGACCGGGGAGTGGGTGGCCATCGCCGCCCACCGGCAGACCCGCACCTACAAGCCGCCGGCAGGGGCCTGCCCGCTGTGCCCGAGCACGCCGGAGCGGCCCACCGAGATCCCGGAGACCGACTACGAGGTCGCGGTCTTCGAGAACCAGTTCCCGTCGTTCGCGCAGGGCATCGAGGGCGCCTCCGGCACCGTGCCGGGGATGCCGATGGTGCCCTCGGCGCCCGCGGCCGGGCGCTGCGAGGTCGTGTGCTTCACCTCGGACCACAGCTCCTCGTTCGGCGCGCTCAGCCGCGAGCGGGTGCGCACCGTCGTCGACGCCTGGGCCGACCGCACGACCGAGCTCGGCCAGGTCCCCGGGGTCGAGCAGGTGTTCTGCTTCGAGAACCGCGGCGAGGAGATCGGCGTCACGCTGCACCACCCGCACGGCCAGATCTACGGCTACCCGTTCGTGACCCCGCGCACCGAGAAGACCCTCGCGGCCGCCGAGGCGTACCTGCGCGAGCACGGCAGGCCCCTGATGGGCGACGTGCTCGCCGCCGAGCGCGCCAGCGGGGAGCGGGTGGTGGTCGACTCCGAGCACTGGACGGCCTTCGTTCCCGCCGCGGCGCGCTGGCCCGTCGAGGTCAACCTGGTCCCGCGTCGTCAGGTGCCCGACATCGCCGCGCTCACCGAAGCCGAGCGCGACGACTTCGCCCGCGTCTACCTCGACGTGCTGCGCAGGCTCGACGGCCTCCACGACCGGCCGCTGCCCTACATCGCCGCCTGGCACCAGGCCCCGGTCAGCACCGGCCGCGACCTGTCCTGGCTGCGCCTGGAGGTGTTCTCGGTGCTGCGCTCGGCGGACAAGCTGAAGTACCTCGCGGGATCGGAATCCGGCATGGCGGTGTGGATCAACGACGTCACGCCGGAACAGATCGCCGAGCGCCTGCGCTGAACGGACCGCCTGGTTCGTTCCCGGCGCGGGTCGGAGGGCCGCGATCGGATCGCGGTCGCGGGGTCCGGGCGGTCGACGCCGGTTCGGAGCAGGCCCAGGATTGCAGGTGGGGTCGGGCGCGTTGCGTACCCGGATGAAGATCGAGTGGAATCTCCGCGACTTATCATCCGGGCCCACAGCCGGATCTCAGGCACTTCTCAGACGCCGGGAGCAGAGTAGGAACCATGACCGATCACACCCCGGAATTCGGCGACAAGCCGGAAGAACGCAAGCCGCGCGAGGGCGCGGATGCGGGCGACGCACCTAACGCCGGGGTGCCGCCGCAGCAGCCGAACCAGGAGCCCTCCCAGCCGCCTTCGGCCGAGCAGCCCGCGCAGCCGAGCGAACAGCCGGTCGGCCAGCAGCCGACCGATCAGGTCCAGCACCCGCAGCCCGCGCAGCAGCCCTACGCGGCCCAGCAGCCGCCGCCGTTCTACCAGCAGCAGCCGCACACCCAGCAGTTCCAGCACTGGCAGCAGCCCTACGGGGCGCAGCAGCCGGAGCAGAAGCGGTCCAAGGGCCGCGGCATGGCCGCGGGCGTGGCGGTGCTGGCGCTGGTGTGCGGCCTGGTCGGCGGCGGCGCTGGCGGGGTCATCGGCTACCAGCTGGCCGGCAGCGGCTCCAACGGCCCCAGCGCGCTCGAACAGGCCCCGCCCGCGCGCAGCGCCAGCAACGCTCCGGCCGGTTCGGTGCAGCAGGTCGCGCAGAAGGTGCTGCCCAGCGTGGTCCAGCTGCAGGTCGAGGGCATGCAGGGCTCCGGGGAGGGCTCGGGCATCGTGCTCAGCTCCGACGGGTTGATCCTGACCAACAACCACGTCGTCGAGGGCGGTCAGGGCGGCCAGATCACCGCCATGTTCCACGACCACCGCTCGGCGCCGGTCGAGGTCGTGGGCACCGACCCGAAGTCCGACCTCGCGGTGGTCAAGGCCGACATCACCGGCCTCACCCCGGCCGAGCTGGGGCGCAGCGACGACCTGCCGGTGGGGGCGCCGGTGGTGGCCATCGGTTCGCCGTTCGGCCTGTCCGGCACGGTCACCAGCGGCATCATCAGCGCCAAGGACCGGCCGGTGCGCGCGGGCGGGGAGTCCGGCAGCCAGGACACCGTGCTCAACGCGCTGCAGACCGATGCCGCGATCAACCCGGGCAACTCCGGCGGGCCGCTGGTGGACATGGACGGTCGCGTGGTCGGCATCAACTCCGCGATCTACAGCCCCGGCTCCGGCGGGCAGCAGCAGTCCGGTTCGGTGGGGCTGGGCTTCTCGATCCCGATCGACCAGGCCCGGCGCATCGCCACCGAGCTGAAGAACACCGGTCAGGCCACGCAGACCACGCTCGGCGTGGTGATCACGCCGGGCGAGCGGCCGGGCGCGCTGGTCCGCAACGTCTCCCCGGGCGGGGCGGCCGAGAAGGCCGGCATCAAGCCGGGCGACCTGATCACCAAGTTCGGCGACCGGTCCATCGAGGACCCGGACTCGCTGGTGGCGGCGGTTCGCTCGCACGCTCCCGGCGACAAGGTCGAGGTCACCCTCAGCGGCCCCGGTGGTGAGCGCACTGTGGACGTGACGCTCACCGGACAGCCCGGGTGACCAGCGGTTCGACTCCCGGCCGAGCGCCTCGCACCGGCATCGGCCGGGACCGGACCGCCAGCGAGCGCACGGCCGTCGTGGTCGTGCTCGCACCGCCGGCCGGGCCGCGGCCGTTGCCCCCTTCCTGCGCCGCGGCCCCGGTCGGCGCTGCGCCCGCGGAACCGGGCGCACTCCCGCGACTTCGGAGGAACCATGACCGACAAGCCGAGCACCATCGTCCCGCGGCGTTCGCCGAAATTGGTCGATCTCACCGACTCCTTTGACCTGACCGAGGCCGAGCTTGGCACTACGGTTAGCGACATGGAACGCAGCGCGCAGCGGCTGGGACGGGCCCTGGTGGTCGTGGTCGACGACCGGATCGCCCAGGGCGAGCAGGAAGACAGCATCGGTCCGCTGGTGACCGAGCTGCTGGAGGAGGCCGGGTTCATCGTCGACGGTGCCGTCGCGGTGGCCGGTGAGACAGTGGACATCCGCAACGCGCTGAACACCGCGGTGATCGGCGGCGTCGACGTGGTGATCACCGTCGGCGGCACCGGCGTGTCCCCGCGGGACGTCACCCCGGACGCGACCGCGGGAGTGCTGGACAGGCCGATCCCGGGCATCGCGGAGGCCCTTCGGGCTTCCGGGCTGGCCGCGGGAGCCGTCGACGCGGGCATCTCGCGCGGCCTGGTCGGCGTTTCCGGCAGCACGCTGGTGGTCAACCTGGCGGGCTCCCGGGCGTCGGTGCGGGACGGCATGGCCACCCTCACGCCCCTGGTCGCCCACGTCATCGAGCAGCTCTCCGGAATCGACGCTCCCTGATCGACGCGAAGCCGCGCGAGCGGCCGCATCTCGAACGAGAAGCCCCTGCGCTCGCGCAGGGGCTTCTCGTTCGACGGGCGCGCATCAGCAGCGGCCGCGGGCTCCGGAAGGCGCATCAGAACCCCGGCCGCCGCCCGGGGAGCGATTCCCGCGAGGCTGCCGGGCGGAGCTCTTCGATCAGCTGGTGGAGCCGGGCTTGGGATCGTCGGGCTTGTCGGTCGACCCGGTCGTGCCGGTGGAACCGGGGGCCTCGGAGGTCCCGGTCGAGTCGGAGGAGTCCGACGTGCCGGTGGACCCGGATGCGCCGGCGGTGCCGCTGTCCTGTCCTTCGCCGCTGCTCGGGGCCTGGTCGCCCTGGTCCTTGTGCAGCACTCCCTCGACCTTGCTGCTGACCGACTCGATCTGGTCGTGGTACTTGCCGCCGGTGGCCTTGTCGATGCGTTCCTTGGCGGCGTCGAGGCCCTTGGACGCGCCGGGTCCGGCCTTCTCGGCCAGCTCACCGGCCTTGCCCTTGGCCTGGTCCGCCAGTTCCTTGGCCTTGTCCAGGAAACCCATTTCCGCCTCCCGAGGCGTTGGGTGCGCGATGTCTGCACCACCCAGGGTAACCGACATCACATCAACCACGGCCGCCTCGTTCTCCGAGCGCGGGTTCCGGGGGAACATGGAGGTGTGAGCGGTGAACGAGCGCGGAGCGAGGCCGAGCGGGCGGCCGCGCAGCGGGCGCGCAAGCGCAGGCTCGCCGAGATCTTCGGCGACGTCCTGCCCGAGACCACCTCGGACGACCGTCCCGAGCCCGATCAGGCGCGCGGCGAGCGCTGGTACCGGGAGAACCGGCCGCCGCACCACGGCTAGGCGCCGCCCGGAACGGCGGTCGCCGGTGCATCCGCGCCCCGCCGCGCGAGAGCTCCTGCGCGGGAACTCCCGCGCGGCGGGTGCGGGCTCAGTTCTTGCTCGGGTCCGCGGTGGTCTTGACGTTCTCGGCGAGGCCGTCGATCTCGGGCAGGCCCTGCTCGCGGCGCAGCAGGTCGCGGATCTCCAGCAGCAGCTCGACGTCGGTCGGCTCGGCCGGGCCTTCTTCGACGTCCCGCTTGCGCCGCTCGGAGAGCTTCTTCATCGGCACGACGAACAGGAAGTACACCACCGCGGCGGTGATCACGAAGGTGATCACGGCGTTGATCACCGCGGCGAAGTCGATGATCGAGGCCGGGTTGCCCTCGACCAGCTGGAAGGACAGGCCGTGCACGTTGCCGCCGCCGGTGGCGGCGATGAACGGCTTGATGATGTTGGTGGTGAAGGCGGTGACCAGCGCGGTGAACGCGCTGCCGACCACCACCGCGACGGCCAGGTCGATGACGTTCCCGCGCATCAGGAAGTCCTTGAATCCCTTGAGCACGTTGAAACTCCTCTCCGGGAAATGTCGACGGGTGCGCCCCGGACACGTGATGAACCGAGAGGCCGGGCCTGCGCACCGGCCGGAACGCAGCGCAGCGTAGCGAGCACCCGTAGCGGTCGACCTCGTGCGGCGGCTCTTCCCGGGCAGCTCGCGCCGGGGTCCGGTGGGGCGGGTACGGCCTGGTCAGCGCGGGTGGCGCTGGTGGGCCCGCGGAGTTCGCGGGTGCGGCGTCGCCGCGGGGGCCGGTGGCGGATATCGCCCGGACGGGTGAGCGCTGTGACGAGGTCCACTCAGGGCGGTGCCGGAGTCGCGACGGAATGTCCGAAATGGCCGGTCAGCGCGCTGCGACGAGCGACGGTGGGTCCTCTCGCGCGGGTTCGCGCGGCTGGCCCGGCGGCTCGAACCCGAGCGCCAGCGCGGCCGCCAGCAGCAACAGCAGCGCCGCGATGATCCGGCGGGCCAGCAGCACCCCGCGGCGGCCGCGCGCGGCGGCCAGGCGGTCCAGGAGCTTGGCGTTGAGTTCGGCGGGCATGAGCGCACTCCCAGGTCGGCGGGTCGGATGCCGACGAAGCTAGGGAGGGCCGGTGGCCGCCGGGAAGGGGGAACCGGAGATCTGGGGATGAACCGGTCAGGTGTGGAAAACGAGGCTCACCCGGTCGGTTCCGGCGCGCGCACGAACGAGTCGCCGACCGCGCGGCGCGGTCGGCGACTCTGGAAGCGTCGTGATCAGGAAGCCGCGGAGGTGCTCGCCGAGGTGTTCGACGAGGTGCTGCTCGACGACGAGGTCGAGCTGCTCGACGACCCGGCGTCGCCCGAGGAGCTGCTGCTCGAACCGTTGCTCGACCCCGACGACCCGGAGCTGGAGCTCGACGAGGACCGGTTGTCGGTGCGGTAGAAGCCGCTGCCCTTGAACACGATGCCGACGGCGTTGAACAGCTTGCGGAGACGGCCGCTGCACTCCGGGCAGTCGGTGAGGGAGTCCTCGCTGAACGACTGCACGCGTTCGAAGTGGTGGTCACACTCGGTGCAGGCGTACTGGTAGGTGGGCACGGCCGCGAACCTCCGAAACTCGGCTTGGCACTCGAACTGCAGGAGTGCTAACTCAAATGATGCGTCAGGATGACTCCCCAGCGCAAACGGCTTTGCGTCACACCGGTAGGCGGGCTACTCCGCCACCTGGGGTGATCACCCCGGTCATCCGCACGTCGTGGGGTTCTCCCGGGAGCTCGGCGACGAGCTCGACGTCGCGCACCACGGCGATTCGCTCCGCGCCCGGGTCGGCCAGCGGCAGCGACCGGTCGTAGTGACCAGCGCCACGTCCCAGTCGCACGCCGCTTCGGTCCACGCCGAGCGCGGGCACCAGCACCGCGTCGGCCTGCGCGATCGCCGCCGCGCCGAGCCGCTGCCCGGCCGGTTCGAGCAGCCCGTAGGTCGCCGGCCGCAGCGAATCCGGCCCGGTGTACTCCGCCCATTCCAGCGGCGAGGAGCGGTCCACCACGACCGGCAGCAGCACCCGCAGGCCCGCGGCGCGCAGCATCTCGGGCAGCTCGCCGCCCGGTTCGCCGCCGACCGGCACGTAGGCCGCGATCGCGTTCACCCCGCGTTCACCCAGCCAGCTCCGGAGGCCGGTGTGCAACCGCTGGTCATCGGCCTCGCGGGAGCGTTCGTCGAGGGCGCGGCGCTGCTGCAGCAGCCGGTCCCGCCACTGCGATTTGGACGCGCAGAATTCATCCAGTGAGCTCACGGCTCCACTGTAGGGTTCCCCGATAAGCTGCGGCGTCATGAGCAGCCCGACGAGCACGCCGACCGCGTTCCGGACCGCCATCGTGCCCGCGGCAGGCCTGGGGACCAGATTCCTGCCGACCACCAAAGCGGTGCCCAAGGAGTTGCTCCCGGTCGTCGACACCCCCGGGATCGAGCTGGTGGCCGCCGAGGCGGCCGAGGCGGGCGCGGACCGCCTGGTGATCGTGACCTCGCCGGACAAGAAGGCGGTCACCGACTACTTCCAGCCCAGCCCCGACCTGGAGCACACCCTCGAATCGCGAGGCAAGGACGACCTGCTGCGCAAGGTGCAGCGGGCGCCCCAGCTGATCAACGCCGAGACGGCGCTGCAGGACAAGGCGCTCGGCCTCGGGCACGCCGTCGGTTGCGCCGAGGCCAACCTCGGCGAGGACGACGACGCCGTCGCGGTGCTGCTGCCCGACGACCTGGTGCTGCCGACCGGTGTCCTGCGGCGGATGGCCGAGGTGCGGGCGCAGCACGGCGGCAGCGTGCTGTGCGCCTTCGAGGTCCCCGACGAGCGGATCCGCTCCTACGGCATCTTCGACGCCTCCGACACCGACGAGGAGGACGTCAAGCGGGTGCGCGGGATGGTGGAGAAGCCCGAGCCCGCCGACGCGCCGTCGAACCTCGCCGCCGCCGGCCGCTACCTGCTGGACCGCGCGATCTTCGACGCCCTGCGGCGCATCGAGCCCGGCGCCGGTGGTGAGCTCCAGCTCACCGATGCCGTAGCGTTGCTGATCTCCGAGGGACACCCGGTGCACGTCGTGGTCCATCGAGGTGGGCGACACGACTTGGGAAATCCTGGCGGTTTCCTCAAAGCTGCGGTGGACTTCGCGCTAGCGGATCCCGAGTACGGGCCGGACCTGCGGGACTGGCTCGCCGAGCGGATCGACAGGAGCTGAGGTGATCGCGCCGGGCACGCGATGTCCGGCGCGGTGCAGCGGGAAAGGCGACAGCCATGAGGTCAGTGGACGAGCAGCTCGCACGAGTGCTGCAGGCCGCCGTCCGGCCCGCACCGGTTCGCGTGGCGATCTCCGAAGCGCAGGGGCTGCTCTGCGCCGAGGAGGTCGTGGCCGAGCGGGCGCTGCCCGGATTCGATCAAGCCGCCGTCGACGGCTACGCCGTGCGCAGCGTCGACGTGCAGTCGGCGGCCGAGGAGACCGTCGTGCTCCCGGTGGTCGGCGAGATCCCCGCGGGGTCGCGCCAACCGCGCAGGCTGCAGCCCGGTCAGGCGGTCAAGGTGGCCACCGGCGCACCTCTGCCCACCCTGGCCGACGCGGTGGTGCCCCTGGGGCACACCGACGAGCACCCGGCCAAGGTCACCGTGAACGAGCCGGTGCCCTCGGCCGCCTTCGTGCGCCGCACCGGCGAGGACGTGCAGACCGGTGACGTCGCGGTGCGCCGCGGTGCGCCGATCGGCTCGGCGCAGGTCGGTCTGCTGGCCGCGGTCGGCAGGGACAAGGTGCTGGTGCACCCGCGCCCCAGGGTGTCGCTGATCTCGCTGGGCGAGGAGCTCGTCGACGTCGACCGCACGCCCGGTCAGGGCCAGGTCTACGACGTCAACTCCTACGCGCTGTCGGCCGCGGCCCGCGACGCGGGCGCCGAGGTGGCCAGGGTCGGCATCGCCGACACCGATCCGCGGAGGCTGCGCGAGGTCGTCGAGGGCCGCCTGCTGCTGTCCGAGATCGTGGTGATCGCCGGTGGCGTCGGCGGGGCCTCGGGAGCGGAGGTCCGCTCGGCGCTGGCCGACCTGGGCGAGCTGGACGACGACCGGGTGGCCATGCAGCCCGGCTCGGTGCAGAGCTTCGGGCGCCTCGGGCCGGACGAGATCCCGACCTTCGTGCTCCCCGGCAACCCGGTCAGCGCGCTGGTGGCCTTCGAGGTGCTGGTCCGGCCGCTGATCCGCTCCGCGCTGGGCAAGCAGAACCCGCACCGGCGCACCGTCTCGGCCGAGCTGCTCTCGCCGATCACCGCCGCCCCCGGGCGGCAGGGATTCCTGCGCGGGCAGCTGGTGCGCGACCCGAAGAACGGCTCCTACCTGGTGCAACCCCTGGGCACCTCTGGTTCGCACCTGCTGGCCTCGCTGGCCGAGGCGAACTGCCTGATCGTGATCGACGAGAACACCACGGAGGTCGCCGCGGGCGAGGACGTGCAGGTCCGGTTCCTCTCGCAGCGCTCCTGAGCCGCCGATGCAGCCCACCGACGCCGATGGGTTCCCGATCGGCCGGCATCCTGGATGGCCGGCCCGGCTCGGTCCGCTGATCACCTCCCGTGGCGCGGTCGCGCTGCGGCCGCCGCGGCTGGCCGACGCCGGGGCGTGGAGCCGCACTCGCCTCAGCGATCGCGAGTACCTCCAGCAGTGGGAGCCCACCGCCTTCGGCGGCTGGCAGGAGCGCAACTCGCGGATGGCCTGGCCCGCCCAGTGGACCGCGCTGCGCGGCATGGCCAGGCGCGGGCAGATGCTGCCGTTCGCGATCACCGTCGACGGCGCGTTCGCCGGTCAGCTCACCGTCGGCAACGTCGTGCGCGGCGCGCTGCGCTCGGCGTGGATCGGCTACTGGGTGGCCAGCGGCAAGGCGGGCGGGGGAGTGGCCACCGCTGCCGTGGCGCTGGCCACCGATCACTGCTTCCGCCGCGTCGGCCTGCACCGGCTGGAGGCCACCGTTCGACCGGAGAACGACCGCAGCGTGCGGGTGCTGGAGAAGTCCGGTTTCCGCCGGGAAGGGCTGTTCAAGCGCTACCTGGACGTCGCGGGTGCCTGGCGCGACCACTACGTCTACGCCCTGACCACCGAGGACGTCCCCGACGGCGCGGTGCACCGCCTGATCCGCACCGGGGGCGCCAGCCGTCCCTGAGCGCGCCGCCGGGCACCGGAACGGGAACGACACGGCGTGGCGACGAGACACGTGTGGCGGTTGTGGCTAGCGTGGCGGTCGCAGATTTGTGTACTGCCGGTGGCCAGGGGGAGGTGGCGCAGCATGCCGAGCTCGTTGATCTTCGCTGCGTTGGCGGCGGCATGGCTGGTCGTCCTGGTTCCGATGTTCGCCCGCCGCAGGCAGGAAGTGTCCAAGACCACCGACTCCGCCCTCGCCGCACGAGTCGTGCGCCGGGGCAGCGATCGGCGTCCGGCCCGGTCCGGAGCCGCGAGAACCGACCACCAGGTGGAGGAGTACGGCATGCCCGACACCGAGCTGGACCACGCCGACGTGGACGCCGAACTGGACGCCGAGCAGGCCCAAGAGGACGCCGACTGGCGCCCGGTGCACAGCGAGGACGCTCGCGCGGGCCGTCGCTACCGGCCGGGTCGCGGGGGCTACGACCCCGAGGCCGCCGCGCTGGCCGCCCGAGCCAAGTACGCCCGCAGGCAGCGCATCGTGCTGACCATGCTGCTGCTCGCGGTGACCACCGCGATCTTCGCTGCGCTCGTCGCGCCGGTCCTGTGGTGGGCGCACGCCGTCGTCGACCTGTCCCTGGTGGGGTACCTCACCTACCTGCGCCGCCAGGTCCGCATCGAGCAGGACATCCGCGCTCGCCGCCTGGCCCGGCTCAACGGCGAGCGCGAGCACGAGGACGACTACGAGTACGACGAGTACCCGGAGGAGCAGGAGTACGAGGAGCTCGACGAGCCCGACCGCGAGGAGCGCCCCGGCGAGCTCGACGAGCACGAGGACGACTACGACTTCGACGCCGAGTTCGACATCGAGCCCGAGGCGCACCTGGACCGCGGCGTCAGCGCCGAGGCCCGCGCCGCCGACATCCGGCCCGCCGTGCAGCGCGGTGTGCGCGTCGAGATCGACGACGAGGACCCGGTGTTCGACGAGCTCGACGAACGCACCTGGGAGCCCTACCGGAGGGCCGCGGGCGAGTAGCCCACCCCGCAACCGGGGGGTGCTGCGAAAGGCCCGACCACCGGTTGCTAAGCTATCGACACAACGAAGCCGGAGAGATCCGGCGAGGGGCTGTAGCGCAGTTGGTAGCGCGTCTCGTTCGCATCGAGAAGGTCAGGGGTTCGATTCCCCTCAGCTCCACGCAAAATTGAAGGCGAGCGCCCGCGCAGGGCGCTCGCCCTTTTGCGTTCCGAACGTCCGGTGCGAGCTCCTCGGCCGGGTGCGTGGTGTGGCAGTTTGGCCGGAAATCGCACCCCCAGAGAGGGTGCGATTTCCGGCCAAACTGCCACACGGCGCTCGGCGCTACTTCGTGGTGACCAGTTGGATCAGGTTGCCGCAGGTGTCGTCGACGACGGCGGCGATCACCGGGCCGAAGTCGGTGGGTTCCTGGGTGAACTCGACGCCGAGCTCCTTGAGCCGTTCGAACTCGGCGTGGACGTCGTCGACGGCGAACTGGGTGAACGGGATGCCGTCGGCCACCAGCGCCTCCTTGAACGGGCCGGCTGCGGGGTGGCCGGACGGTTCCAGCAGCAGCTCGACGCCGTCCGGGTCCTCCGGCGAGACCACCGTGAGCCAGCGGGCGTCTCCGACCGGCACGTCGTTCTTCTTGATGAATCCGAGCTTCTCGGTGTAGAAGTCGAGCGCCTTCGCCTGGTCGTCGACGAGGACGCTGGTGATGTTGATCCGAATCATGGGTCGACCATCTCTCGATTGATGGGCCAGCGCTCGATGATCGAGCGCAGCGGGCTCGTGTCGATGTGGTGGAACTTGTAGCGCCCCTGCCGCCGAGTGCGCACCAAGCCCGCTTGTTCGAGCACCGCGAGGTGCTGCGAGATGGCTTGGCGGGTGGAGCTCAGTCCGTGCTTCATCGTCAAGCGGCCGCAGATCTCGAACAGCGTTTGACCATCGCGTTCGGTCAGCTCGTCCAAGATGGCGCGCCGCGTCGCGTCGCCGATGGCCTTGAACAGGTCGGGGTCCGCTTCCACGCGATCGAATATAGGCAAGCCGTCACTTGCATGTCAAAGCTCGCGAGACCGACGGGGGAAGGCCGTGCAGCAGTTCCGCGAGACGGCGGCCGAACCGGAGAGATCGAGGCGGAGCTCTCGGTGGAGCCGTACGACCGGCGCAGCTGCGCGTCCTGCGACGCCCGGGCGAACTCGCCGCCGAGTTCGACGGCGGTGCGTCGCCGGAGCCGAGCTGGCCGCTTCCGGCGGGAAGCCGGTGCGGAACGGGGGAGAGCGGGCGATCCGCTCTCCCCCGCGGCATCAGGCGTGGTGGTGCATCACGTGCTTGATGCGGGTGTAGTCGTCCAGGCCGTAGCGGGAGAGGTCCTTGCCGTAGCCGGAGTGCTTGAAGCCGCCGTGCGGCATCTCCGCGACCAGGACCATGTGCGTGTTGAGCCAGACGCAGCCGAAGTCCAGGTCGGCGGCCATGCGCTGGGCCCTGCCGTGGTCGGCGGTCCAGGCGCTGGAGGCCAGCGCGTAGTCGACGCCGTTGGCCAGGCGCAGAGCTTCGGCCTCGTCGCGGAAGGTCTGCACGGTCAGCACCGGGCCGAAGATCTCCTCCTGCACCGGCTCGTCGTCCTGCCGCACGCCGCCGATCACCGTCGGGGCGAAGAAGTATCCCCTCTCGCCGATCCGGTGCCCGCCGGTGAGCACCCGCGCGTGCGCGGGAAGCCGGCCGACGATCTCGCGGACCCGCTCGAACTGCGCGGCGTTGTTCAGCGGGCCGAACGCGGCGTCGGCATCGGAGGGCGGGCCGCAGCGCTGCGCCTCGGCCTGCGCGACCAGCTTCGCGGTGAACTGCTCGGCCACCGACTCCTCGACGAGCACGCGGGTCGCGGCCGTGCAGTCCTGACCGGCGTTGAAGAAGCCCGCACCGGCGATGCCCTCGGCCGCCGCGTCCAGGTCCGCGTCGGCGAAGACCAGCGCGGGGGCCTTGCCGCCCAGCTCCAGGTGCACCCGCTTGACGTCCTCGGCCGCCGCGGTGGCGACCTGCTGGCCCGCGCGGGTCGAGCCGGTGATCGACACCATCGCCGAGACCGGGTGGGCGACCACCGCGCGACCGGTGTCCCGGTCGCCGCAGACCACGTTGAGCACGCCGGGCGGGAAGATCCCCGCCACCAGCTCGCCGAGCATCGAGGCCGTCACCGGGGTGGTGTCGGCCGGCTTGAGCACCACGGTGTTGCCCGCGGCGATCGCCGGCGCGATCTTCCACACCGCCATCATCAGCGGGTAGTTCCACGGCGCCACCTGGCCGATCACCCCGACCGGCTCGCGCCGCACGTAGGAGGTGTGGTCGGCGGTGTACTCACCGGCGGCCGAGCCCTCCAGCACGCGCGCCGCCCCGGCGAAGAAGCGGATCTGGTCGACCGACGCGCCGACCTCCTCGGTGCGGGTGGCCTCCAGCGGTTTTCCGGTGTTCTCCGCCTCGGCGGCCACGAACTCCTCGCCGCGGCGCTCCAGCTCGTCGGCCAGGCGCAGCAGCAGCCGCTGGCGCTCCGCGGGCGTGGTCCGCCGCCAGCTCTCGAAGGCGCGCTGCGCCGAGGAGTAGGCGGCGTCCACATCGGCCTCGGAGGACAGCGGTGCGGTGCCGAAGACCTCGCCGCTGCACGGATCGACCAGCTCGGTGGTGCGCAGGCCCTGGGCGTCCACCGGCTTGCCGTCGACGACGTTGCGGATCCGGCGCATCAGGCACCTCCGGTCGGCAGGACGCTCAGCAGCTCGTAGGCGACGTGCGCCGCGGCGATCCCGGTGATCTCGGCGTGGTCGTAGGCGGGTGCGACCTCGACCAGGTCGGCGCCGACCACGTTGAGCCCGTCCAGCCCGCGCAGGATCTCCAGCAGCTCGCGGCTGGAGAGGCCGCCGGCCTCCGGCGTTCCGGTGCCCGGTGCGAAGCCGGGGTCCAGCACGTCGATGTCCACCGACACGTAGACCGGGCGCGAGCCCAGCCTGGTGCGGATCCGGTCGATGATCGTGTCCAGCGGGCTGCGCGCGAAGTCGCGGCAGTGCACCGCGGCGAAGCCCATCTTCTCGCTCTCGTCGAGGTCGAGCCGCGAGTACAGCGGGCCGCGGATGCCCACGTGCATCGAGTGCTCGAAGTCGATGAGGCCTTCCTCGGAGGCCCGGCGGAACGGGGTTCCGTGGGTGTAGGGCGCGCCGAAGTAGGTGTCCCAGGTGTCCAGGTGGGCGTCGAAGTGCAGCACCGCGATCGGCCCGTGCCGCTCGTGCTGCACGCGCAGCAGCGGCAGGGCGATGGTGTGGTCGCCGCCGACCGTGAGCAGGGTGCGGCGGGTGCCCGACAGCTGCCTGGCCCCGTCCTCGATGGTGCTGATGGCCTCGTCGATGTCGAACGGGTTGACCCCCAGGTCGCCGGCGTCGGCGACCTGGCGCGCGGCGAACGGCTGGGCGTCGAGCGCCGGGTTGTACGGGCGCAGCAGGCGGGAGCTCTGCCGCACGTGGTTGGGGCCGAACCGGGCGCCGGGCCGGTAGCTCACGCCGGTGTCGAAGGGCACGCCCCACACCAGCGCGTCGGCATCGGACACGTCGGCGAGGCGGGGTAGCCGCGCGAACGTGGTGTCACCGCCGTACCGGGGCACGCGGGTGGCGTCCACCGGACCGATCGGATCCGTCACTTCGAACCTCCCTGGGACTGCGCGGCCAGGATCTCCGCCGCCGCGCGCTTGCCGGATTCGATCGCGCCGTCGATGAACGCGCGCCAGCGGCGCGCGGTGTGCGAACCGCCGAAGTGCACGCGGCCCTCCGGCTCGCCGACCGCGATCTCGTACTTGGCGAACTGGCCGGCCCGGAAGGTCGCCCAGGTCCCCTTGTTGAACTCGTCGTTGACCCAGTCGTGCGATTCCGCGGCGACCACCTCGGCCTCCGGCGCGAACTCGCGCACCGCCCGCTGCACGTCGGCCAGGTCGGTGGCGTCGACCCGGTCGTGCTCCGGGGCGAAGCAGACCAGCACGACGCCCTCCTCGGTGGTGGCCATCGCCCCGACGTAGTCGAAGCTGGTGCCCCAGCCGAAACCGCTGATGTCCTCGTCGACACCGCGCGCCAGGGCCCACACCTTCTGGCCCTGGCCCGCGTGGTTCTCCTTCGAGATCGCCTGTTTGGCCGCCGAGAGCTGCGGGCTGAACTCGATGTCCTGCCAGATGCCGACCGGCGTGGTCAGCAGGACCCGGTCGGCCCGCGCGCTGCCGCCGTCGTGGTCGACCGTCACGCCGTCGTCGTCGGCGGCGACCCGGCGCACCGGGCTGGAGAACCGCAGCTCGGCGCCGCCGTCACGGCGGATCGCCTCGGCCAGCGAGGCGGTGCCCTCGACGAAGGTGTAGCCGAGCACGCTCGCCTGCACCATGCCCCACAGCGAGTTGTCCATCGAGGACAGCCAGCGGATGATGTCCAGCGCCGAACCGGTCTCCTCGCTGGCGTTGGCGCAGCCGCAGAACCAGGAGATGAGCAGTTCCGCGGCGTTTCCGGTCAACCCGGCGTCCTCGGCCCACTGCCGGATCGGCACGTCGAGGTCGTCCAGGCCCTGCTCGGACAGCGGGCGCTCCGGGTCGAGCCGCTCACCGGCCTCGATCAGCGCCCGCACCGCGTGCTCCAGCGCGCCGTACTGCTCGGGCGGCACCGGCAGCAGGGTGTCGAGCACCTCGCCGCGGTCGGACCAGGTCATCCGGGCCGGCAGCTCGCTGTCGACCACCGGGACGCCGTAGCGCTGCACCTCGCCCCACACGTGGGTCTGCTGCGGCACGATCCAGGTCCCGCCCATCTCCAGGCCGAACCCGCCGAGCGCGTCCGGGCGGTACCAGGTGGACCCGCCGATGCGGTCCCTGGCCTCCAGGATCAGCACGCTCTTGCCCGCTCCGCGCAGGTCCCGGGCCGCGGTCAGCCCGGAGAACCCGGCACCGACCACGATGACGTCGTATTGGTCCATTCCTCGCACTTCCTCGTTTCGCGGTGCGCCACCGGCTCAGGCGGACATCGCCCGCGCCGGTGCTTCGGTTTCGACTGCTTCCGGCACCGGCTGCGGCGAGCCGATGGTCAGCAGCAGGTAGGCCACCGCCGTGGTGGCCGCGGCGAGCACGAAGCTCAGATCGATGCCGTAGGTCCACTCGATCAGCGGACCCCGGAACAGGGCGGTGTCGACCGCCAGCAGGCCCACCGTCGAGCCGATCGCCCAGGCGACCACGGCGCGCATGTTCCAGCCTGCGGTGAACCAGTAGATGCCGCCGCGCGACCGGCGGTTGTAGACCTGCAGGGCGTCCGGGTCGTAGACACCTCGGCAGCGGCCGAAGCCGATCAGCGTGATCACCGCCCACGGCGTGCCGATGGCGGTCAGCAGCAGCACGAACGCGGTCACCGCGTCCTGGGCGTCCCAGGCGAAGTAGCCGAGGAACACCAGGGTCGTCGACACCACCGAGGTCAGGACCGTGGCCTTCACCCGCGACAGCGGCGGGACGATCGCGTCCAGGTCCAGGCCCATGCTGTAGATCAGCGCGCCCGCGTTGCCGATCGTGCCGAAAACGCCGTTGAGCAGCAGCGGGATCAAGAACCACACCGGGGCGGCGGCCACCAGCGGGCCGACGTAGTCCTCGGCGGCGCCGGAGGCGAACGCGGTGAACGTGCCGAACAGCTGCGGCACCAGCAGTCCCAGCACCATCCCGACCGCCGAGGCGGCGAAGACCTTGCCGCTGGAGTACCGGCGCGGCGAGACGTAGCGGCTGTAGTCGCCGAGCAGCGTGATGAAGGCCATCGGCCCGCTGAGCCCCGCGGCGACCGTCGAAAGCGCCCAGGTGGTCCAGAAATCGCCCATCGCGTAGCCGTCGATCACCGGCGCGGTGCTGAACTTCCCCGAGTAGCCGATGATCCCCAGCAGCATGAGGGCCAGCGTGCCTGCGGCCACCCACTTGCTCATCGCGGTCAGCAGCCGGTAGCCGAAGATCGCGATCAGCACCGCCAGCACCGCCAGGCCCGCGTAGGCCGCGGAGTAGCTCGCGGCGCCGTCGGGCACGCCGAACATCCGGTGCAGCGGGCCGACGATCGCGGCGCCGCCGGTCCACACGGTCAGCGCCGCGTAGCCCAGCGAGAGCAGCAGCCCGATGGTCGAGCCGATCAGCCTGCCGCGGACGCCGAAGGTGCCGCCGCTGCTGGTCGACAGGTTGGTGCCGGTGCGGAAGGACACCAGGGCGAGCGGGGCGACGAGGACCGTGCCCAGCAGCGTGCCGGCGACCATGGAGCTGACGGCGGGCCAGAAGCCCAGCCCGAAGGAGGCGGGCAACCAGCCGAAGATCACCACGCCGAGGCACATGTTGGATCCCAGCAGGATCCCCACGACGTCGAGGGGGCGGCCGGTGCGGTCGTGGTCCGGGATCGTGTCGACCCCGTGCTTCTCGATTCCCGCGTCGCGCGGTGCGGGAGCGGTACCCGGCAACGACGTTGTTTCCGGTGGCATCTCGCAAGGACCTCCTGGGGCTCCGGTGGGCAGCGACGGGCCGCGCGGCTCCAGCAAGCGTGGTGTGCCTCACGTCGGATCGGGAGGGGGCGATCCTCCGAAGTGGGCGCCGAGCGTTGGAGGATCGCACAACGCCCGCCGTGGCCCGGCCGCTCCGGCGGGCTGCCCGGCTGGGACGTCGCGCGCCGCGGGCGACAGAGTGTCGCGGGGCCGCGTCCGGAGGCGCCGGTTTGTCCACTGTTCGGGGTGGTGCGCGCGCTGGAGCCTGGTCTGCGCAACGACGTGTGAAGGAGAGTCGCCCGTGACCACGACGATGTCGCTTCCCCAGGTCCGCGAACTGCGAACGGAAATCCCGGGGCCGCTTTCGACCTCCCTGCAGCAACGCCGCTCCGCGGCCGTGGCGGCCGGGGTGTCCAGCGTGCTGCCGGTCTACATCACCGAGGCGTCCGGAGGCGTGCTGCGCGACGTCGACGGCAACAGCCTGATCGACCTCGGTTCCGGGATCGCGGTGACCAGCGTGGGCAACGCCGCGCCCGAGGTCGTCGAGGCCGTGCGCGAGCAGGTGGCGGAGTTCACCCACACCTGCTTCATGGTGACCCCGCACGAGAACTACGTGGCGGTCTGCGAGGAGCTCGCCGAGCTCACCCCGGGTGAGCACGCCAAGCGCACCGCGCTGTTCAACTCCGGTGCCGAAGCGGTGGAGAACGCCGTCAAGATCGCCCGCCGGGCGACGGGGCGCCCCGCGGTGGTGGCCTTCGACCACGCCTACCACGGGCGCACCAACCTGACGATGGCGCTGACCGCGAAGTCCAAGCCCTACAAGCACGGCTTCGGGCCCTTCGCCCCCGAGGTCTACCGCGCCCCGATGTCCTACCCGGCGCGCGACGGCCGCAGCGGCGTCGACAGCGCGCGGGAGGCGATCGAGCGCATCGAGAAGCAGCTCGGTGCCGACACGGTCGCCGCGGTGCTGATCGAGCCGGTGCAGGGCGAGGGCGGTTTCATCGAGCCGGCTCCCGATTTCCTGCCGGAGCTCGCGTCGTGGTGCGCCGAGAACGGCGTCCTGCTGATCGCCGACGAGATCCAGACCGGGTTCTGCCGCACCGGGTCGTGGTTCGCCTGCGACCACGAGGGCGTGGTGCCCGACATCATCACCATGGCCAAGGGCATCGCGGGCGGCCTGCCGCTGGCGGCGGTCACCGGGCGCGCCGAGCTGATGGACGCGATGCCGCCGAGCAGCCTCGGCGGCACCTACGGCGGCAACCCGCTGGCCTGCGCCGCCGCCCTCGGCTCCATCCGCGCCATGCGCGAGCAGGACCTCAGCGCCGCCGCCAGGGGCATCGAGGAGCAGGTGCTGCCGCGGTTGCGCGCGCTCGCGGAGAGCTCGGACCGGATCCTGGAGGCCCGCGGCCGGGGCGCGATGCTGGCGGTCGAGTTCGTCCGCCCGGGTGGGGACGAGCCGGATCCGGAGCTGGCCGCGGCGGTCGCCAAGAGCTGCCACGCGCAGGGCGTCGTGGTGCTGACCTGCGGCACCTACGGCAACGTGATCCGCCTGCTGCCGCCGCTGGTCATCGGCGGCGAACTGCTCGGCGAGGGCATCGACGTGCTCGAGCGCGCCATCGCCGAGCACGCGGGCTGACCCGGCACCGCCGGTAGCCCGTCCGCGCCCGCGGGCGGGCTACCGGCGTTCGTCGTTCGCGGGGGAGAGCTCGGCGGCGATGCCGTCGAGCAGCAGCTCCAGGCCGTGCTCGAAGTCCTCCGAGCCGAGCCGCAGCTTGGGGTGCGACCCGCTCAACGCGGCCGACAGCGCCGGGAACCCCGCGCCCACCTCGCCGGCGAAGCCCGCGCTGGCCGAGGTGAGCGCGGCGCCGAACGCGAAGGACTCGACCAGCAGCAGGGCGCGCGCCGCGCGGGCCGCGCTCCACCCGTCGTCGAGCAGGATCTGCAGCACCGCGTTCAGCCCGGCCAGCGAGGACTCGCTGCGCACCGGGCGGCGCATCACCAGCGCCAGGGCGTGCGGGTGGTTCCGGAAGGTGTCCCGGTAGCGCCGCGCGAGCTGGTCCAGCTCGTGCCGCCAGGACGTCGTGTCGTGCGGGAGCTGCGAGGTGATCTCCTCGATGATCGCGTCGGCGACCGCGTCGAGGACGTCGTCGAGATCCCGGAAGTGCTTGTACAGCGACGGGCTGCTGACGCCCAGGCGCTGCGCGATGCGGCGCATCGACAGCGCGCCGACCCCCTCGTCGTCGAGCACGCGCACCGCTTCGGCGACCGCCGCTTCGCGGGAGATCAGCGGCGGGCGAGGCATCGTCGAGCGCTCCTGGGGGCGAGTCCGGTGAGGGGGCGAGGGCGAGCCTAGCTCGTCGCGGGCCCACCGGTCGTGGTCCGGGGATCTCGAAATCCCCTCTTCCTTTCGGGCATCTCGAATAGTAGCTTACGCGAAAGCTAATCCGATTAACTAACGGCGGTGCCGCGCAGATCCCGTTCCCGGACCGCGGTCCCCGCGCCTCGTCGCCGGACGAATCTCCAGCGCACGCCCGTCCCGTGCGCCATCTCCCTGGAGGCCGCCTTGGTCACCGAACGCACCGATCCCGAAAGAGATGCCTCGAGAAACCCCGAAGCGGGGCAGCTGCGCACCGGCGCCGTCGGGCTCCCCGCCGCGCTCGGCGTCACCCTCTCCAACATGGCGCCGGTCAACGGCGTCTTCCTGACCGCGCCCGCCGTCGTCGCCGCGATGGGCACCCGGGCGCCCTGGGCGTTCCTGCTGGCCATGCTGGGGCTGCTGACCGCGGCGTGCACCGTCGCCGCGTTCGCGCGCCGCATCGTCTCGCCGGGATCCTTCGTGGCCTACGCCTACCACGCCTTCGACACCATCGGGCTCGGCGTCGTGGTGTCCAGCGCGGTGTTCTACGCGAGCCTGATCTCCGGTCCGCTGACCATCGGCGCCGTCGCCGTGTTCGCCGGGAACTGGATCGCGGCCTCGCTCGGGCTGGGCGGGTCGTGGTGGCTGGTGATCGCGCTCGGCGTGCTGGTCGTGGCCACCTCGGTCGTGCTGCGCGGCATCGTCACCTCCAGCCTGGTCTCCCTCGCGCTCGCCGCCGTGCAGGTCGCGCTGCTGCTGACCTTCGCCGCGCTGCTGCTGACCGCCTCCGGCGGGAGCACCGACGTGCCGCTGCGCGACGCGGGGGGCGATCCGGGCGGGTTCGCCGGGCTGGCCGGGCTGACCTTCCCGCTGGCCGTGGCCGGCATGATCGGCTGGGACAACTCGGCGACGATGTCCGCCGAGCTGCGCCGCCCGCGCCGCGTCGTGCCCATCACCGTGGTCGCCTCGGTGCTGATCGTCGGCGGTCTGTACAGCCTGTGCAGCTGGGCGGGCCTGGCCGGCTACGCGCGCTGGATGGGTGCCGAATCCGGCGCCGACCGGTTCGGCGACCCGAGCAACAGCGCCCCGTTCCTCGAACTCGCGCAGCGCTACGCCCCGCACGCCTACGCGGTGCTCGCCGTGGTCGGCGCCGTCAGCTCCCTGGCCTGCCTGATCGCGGCGATGATCGGCATGTCCCGGGTCACCTACGCCGCGGCCCGCGCGGGCATGCTGCCCCGCGCGCTGGGGCGCGCCTCGCAGCGCAGCGGTGTCCCCGCCGGAGCGACCCTGCTGTGGAGCGGCCTGATCCTGGCGACCGTCGTGCTCCCGCCGGTGCTGACCGACGCCGACCCGACGACCATCTCCGCGTGGCAGGCGGGCACGGGAACCGTGCCGCTGCTGCTGACCGTGCTGGTCACGCTCGTCTCGCTGCCGCTGTACGTCTGGCGCACCGCGGGGGAGAGCCTGCGGGTCCTGCCGCACCTGGTGATCCCGCTGCTCGGCACGGCGGTGATCGGCTGGGGCGTGTACGGCAACGTCCGGCCCGACCAGCCCTACCCCGGCAACCTGTACTGGATCTGCACGGCCGCGACGGTCCTGCTCTCCCTGCTCGGGGCGCTGCTGTTCGCCCGACGGCCCGAGCACGACCTCTCCGCGCTCGGCATCTCGCGCGAGGAACCGAGCTGATCGCCCCCGAGGAGGTGCCGCGACCCGGCACCTCCCCGTCCCGCACACCAACCACCCAGCGAGGAGCACCATGTCCCGCACCAGCGCTGATCTCGCCGTCCTCGGCGCGACCGTGCGCACCCTCGACCCGTCCCGACCGTCGGCCCGCGCCGTCGCGGTCCGCGGCGGGAGCATCGTGGCCGTCGGCGACGACGCGGAGGTCCGGGAGTTCTGCGACGCCCGCACCGAGATCGTCGACGGCACCGGGACGACCCTGACCCCGGGGATCATCGACGGCCACCTGCACCCGGTGCACGGTTCGCACATGACCAGCGGGCTCGACCTGTCCGCCTGCCGGGACGTCGAGGAGCTGCGCGCCGCTCTCGCCGATGCGCGCCGCGAGCTGACCGCCGGTTCCTGGATCCGCGGCTTCGGCCTGGATCCGAACATCCTCGACGGGAAGCGCCCGCACCGGCGGCTGATCGACGACGTGCTCGGCGAGGTGCCGGCCCTGCTGGTCCTCGCCGACGCGCACGCGGCGCTGGCCAACGGCGCGGCGCTGCGGCTCGCCGGGGTCACCGGGCCGGTGGAGGTCCCCGGCAACTCCGAGATCGTCTGCGACCTCGACGGCACCCCCACCGGGGAACTGCTGGAGGACCCGGCGCGGAACGTCGTGGAGCGCGTCGCCCCCGAGATCGGCGCCGCCGAAACCGCCGACCTGCTCGCCGATCTGTTCTCCCGGATGCACGCCACCGGGCTCACCGGCGGCCACGTCATGGACCTCAACGACGGGAGCCTGGAGGCGCTGCGGTTGCTCGACGAGCGCGGTGCGGCCGGCCTGCGCCTGCGGCTGGCGCCCTGGTGCCAGCCCGGCATCGACGGGCACGGCCTGCGGGAGCTGATCGAGCTGCAGGGCACGCGGGGTCGCCTGTGGACGGTCGCCGGCGTGAAGCTGTTCATGGACGGCACGATCGACAACGGCACTGCCTGGCTGCACCACCCCGACTGCCACGGGGAGTCCACCAAGCCGTTCTGGCTGCCGCCGCAGGAGTACGCCGACGCCGTCGCCGAGCTCGCCGGCGCCGGTGTCGCCACCGCGACGCACGCCATCGGCGACGCCGCCGCGTCCTTCGCCCTCGAATGCCTCTCCCGGCACCAGCGCCCGAGCATCGGCGGAGCGCGGCACCGCATCGAGCACATCGAGACCGCACCCGACGAGCTCGTCCGGCGCTTCGCCGACTCCGGCGTCGTGGCCTCCATGCAACCGAGCCACCTGCAGTACACCCTCGCCGATCACAGCGACAACTGGTCGACCAGGTTGGGCGCCGAGCGCGCGAACCGGGCCTGGCGCTGCGCCGATCTGCTGCGCTCGGGAACGCCGCTCGTGCTCGGTTCGGACTGGCCGATCGCCCACTTCGACCCGCGGGAGGTGCTGGGCGCCGCCCAGCTGCGGCGCCTGCCCGGCCAACCGGAGCGCGATCCGGTGCGGTCGGCGCAAGCGCTCGCGCCCCTCGAAGCGCTCGAAGCGATGACCCTCGCCCCGGCCGCGGTCGCGGGCGAGGAGCACGTCGCCGGGCGCATCCGGCCCGGATTCCGCGCCGACCTCACCGGTTTCGGGGCCGACCCGCTGACCGCGTCCCCGGAGGAGCTGGCCGAAGCACCCGTCCGGCTCACCGTGGTCGACGGCGTCGCGGTGCACCGGGCGTGACGCCGCCCGGTGCTCAGGTCTGGCGCAGGGCGCGCAGCGCCAGGTAGAGGTCGACGCGGTCGGAGGTGCGGGACAGGCTGCGCCCGGTCAGCTCCTCGATCCGGCTCATCCGGTGCCGGAGCGTGTTGATGTGCACGTGCAGCTGCTGCGCGGCCTCCTGCCACCGCCCGCCCGCGTCGAGGAAGACCGCCAGCGAGGGCAGCAGGTCGCCGCCGCGGCGCTCGTCGTGGTCGAGCACCGGGCCCAGCAGCGCCTTCGACGTCGCCATCAGCAGCTCCGGGTCCTGCACCGACAGCAGCAGCGCCGGACTGCTGAGCTGCTCGTGGGTCATCCACCCGCTGCTGGACCGCGACGACATCGTCTCGGCCGCGTGCGCGGCCTGCAGCAGGCTCACCCGCAGCTCCGCGGCACCGCCGGGTTGCCCGACGCCGATGTGCACGACCCGACCGGAACCGTCCAGCGCGTCGTGGATGCGCCGGGCGAGCTCGGTCTCGGATCCGCGGACCTGCGCGAAAGCGGCCACCTCGCCGCCGCGCTGCACCGCGACGCCGCCGGTTCCCAACAGGTCCCCCAGCCGCACCGAGTCGGCGTCGGGGTCGGCGCTGCGCAGCACGACCGCGGCGAGCGGGCCGTCCGGCTGCAGCCCCAAGGAGTGCAGCCGGGTGCGGATGGTGTCGATCTCGACGGTCCCGCTGTGCACCCACTCGAACAGCTCCCACGCGTAGCGGACCTCGGTGGCCCGCACGGCGCGGATGCGCTCGATCTCCAGCGCGATGAACGGCATCGCCTGCACGACGGCCGCGTGCTGCTCGACGTCGAGCTCCTCGAGCGGTTCGGGCAGCAGCAGCTCGGCGTCCGCGAGCCCCTCGCCGACCAGCGGCAGCGGGTAGCTCGGCTCGGGAGCTTCGCCCTCGATCAGGCCCGCGCCACCGCGCACCGCCACCGGCAGGCCGAGCTGGCCGGACAGCGTGCGGAGGACCGTTTCTACGCCGCGCCGCGTGCGCAGCGCCGCGACGATCGTGTCGTGCTGGCCCAGGTGGCGGCGCAGCGGGCGTTCCCACTCGGCGCGCTTGGTGCTGACGAACGCCTCGACGATCTGCAGGAAGGCGGTGCCGACCGGCACGACGAAGCAGGTCATGCCGTGCTCGCGCGCGGCTTCGACGAAGTCCTCGGGAACCTCGGTCTCGGGCGGCACGAGCCCGAACCCGACGGCCGCGACGTCGGCGCGGGCCAAGTCCGAGACGAACTCCTCGGCGGTGATCCCCGCAGATCGCCACACGCCGGCGGTGAGCACCACCTCGCCGCCGCGCAGGAACCGGCCGGGTGCGCTGATCTCGATGGTGTGCACCCACCGGATGGGCCGCTCCACCTCGCCGCGCACGCGCACCTGCAGGGCCAGGCCGGGGTCGCGCAGCAGATCGTCGACTAGCAACCGCGAACCTCCGTCATTCGCCCGATCGGTCCAGCACCGGCACCGCCGGTCGAGGCTACGCCAGGGGGAGGAGACCTGGATAACCAGCGCTCGCCCGGCCGGGTGGGCGTGAACCGCTTCCGCCGCCCCGATCGGTTGCGAGCGTGGGGCGAAGGACTCTTGCGGCCCCGCCGCCGGGGGGCGACGGTGAGTCATGTCCACACCGGCGGAAGCCGCGCGCGGGGACGGCTGGGCGCCGACCGGGCCCACCATCGCCGTGCTGGTGCTGTGCGGTGTTCTGGTCAACGGGCAGATGTACGCGGTTCTGCCGCTGTTCGAGCTGATGAGCACCAGCTTCGGGGTGAGCCCGGCGCAGGTCGCCTGGACGGCCACCGCGTTCGCGATCGCCTACGCCTGCGGGGCGCTGCTGTCCGGTCCGCTGTCGGACTGGCTGGGTCAGCGGCGGGTGGTCGTCGCGGCGCTCGTGGCCACGGGGGCGGCCACCGCGGTGGTCCCGGCATCAGCCGGGCTGGTCGTGGCGTGCGCGTTGCGCGCCGTCCAGGGTTTCGCGGCAGGTTCCTTCGGCCCGCCGCTGCTGTCCTACATCGGTCAGCACGTGCGCCCGGCCCGTCGCGCCCTGGTGTTCAGCTGCTTCGCGAGCAGCATGCTCGGCTCGGCCGTCGTCCTGCAGGTGGTCGCGCAGCTGGTCGGCGACGCGTGGGGGTGGCGAGCGGTGTTCTTCCTGTCCGGCCCGTGCCTGCTGGCCGTGGCCGTCGCGGCGCGCGCGGTGCTGCGGCCTGCTCGCTCGGGCCAGCTCGCCGGTGCGCGCGCGGCGTTCGTCGCGATGCCGCGGTTGTTGCGCGCACCGCCGCTGCTCCTGCTCTACGCGGCGTGCCTGACGATGCTCACCTGCTTCGTCGGCATCTACGCCGCGATCGCCCTGGCCGGGCCGCCCTCGATCGCGGGCGACCCGGTGGCCCTGCTCGCGCTGCGGGCCAGCGGGTTGCCGGCCCTGGTAGCCATGCCCGCCGCGCTCTCGCTGCTGACCCGGGTGGGGGCGCCCGCCCGGCTGATCGTCGGGTTGGGCATCGCTTCCGCGGCCGCGCTCGCGATGGCGGTGGTGAGCGGTTCGGTGCTCGCCCTGGCCGGTCTGCTGCTGGTCTTCGTCGCCGCCGCCGCGCTCGCCGCTCCCGCGATGATGCAGAGCATCACCGCGCGGGTCGCGCCGGGCGAGCAGGGCGGCGCTTCGGCGCTGTTCGCGTTCCTGATCTTCCTCGGTGCTGGTGTCGGCCCGCTGCTCGCCGCTGCGCTGGCCTCCCGCGGCTTCGCCGCGATCGCCCTGGCGGTCGCGGGACTGCTGGCCGTCGGCGCGGCGCTCGCCGCGCTGTCGGCGTGGGCTGCGGCGCGTGCCCGGTCACGTCCGGACGCCGCTGCGGGGCGGGTCGACCAGTCGGCGGTTCCGCGTGCGGCCGATCGCTGACCGCGTCCGGACCGCGCGGGGCGTCGGTGTCGAGACCGGGTGGCCACCGGCGCCGCCGCGCGAGCTGCGCCCAGCGCCAGAGGTGCTCCGTGGCGATCTCCGCGCCGCGAACTGCTCGCCGTCGCCGATTCGATGCCGGCCGGTGTCACGCTGCCGCGCGAGCAGCTCGGTGACCCCCCCGGGACACCGTCGCGTCGAACTCGGCGGGTTCGATCGCGCCTTGCGGCGACCCCGGTTGGCCCGCCGCAGCGAGTCGGCGCGAGGCAGGCTCCCGGCTCGCGCGGTGTGAACGCGGTCGACATCGCGCATGAAGAGCGACAACTCTGGGAGCGCTCCCGGAAACCGGCAGCTCCGGCGCCGAACGTGCATTGTTCACCGTGGCGGATTGGGAAGTTTCCCGCTGTTTCACAGACGGCGCGAGAACTGCGAGGGAAAATGGCTCCAGCTTCCGAAGCGCTCTCGCTCGGAGGCTGCTGATGCGGTGGAAATGGCAGGTGAGCGTCGCTTTGGGCGGTGCTGGAAGGTTCGGCTCCACGCGTCCGGCGAACCTCCGCGAAATAGCTCCGGATGGTGATCGGGGGCGATTGTTTCGCTCCTTTTGGGGGTACTGCGCCAACGGCGGGACATGCAGACTTCGTGATCGATCACGAGAGGATCGGCCGTCTTTCTCGGGCGGTCCCGTTGTCTGGAGGTATCCCATGGTTTCTCGTCGGCGGTTTCTCGGGTATTCCGCTGCTGCCCTGACCTCTCCGCTGTGGGCGCAGGCGATCAGCGCCCCGTTCGCCTCGGCGGCGCCGGAGAGCCTCAAGTTCGTGCTCAAGAACGACTCCGGCAAGACCGCGCACGCCTACATCGCCGGATTCTCGGACGCCGAGAAGAAGGCCGTGTTCGTCCGCCAGGACGGCACCCAGTACTTCCCGCAGGCGGGCGGCCCCGAGCCGCAGCCGCTGGACGAGGACCCGGCCATCCCGGTGGACGGGTCCGTCGAGGTCACCGTGCCCCGGATGTACGGCTCGCGGGTGTACTTCGTGACCGACGACAAGCTCGAGTTCCAGGTGGTGCAGGGCGCCGACGGCACGACCTCGGTGGTGCACCCGAACTTCGTCTCCGACGCGGACCCGAACTTCAACAAGGACTGGACGTTCGCGGAGTTCACCCTCAACGCCGAGCAGCTCTACGCCAACATCAGCTACGTCGACTTCGTCGCCGCCCCGATCGGCCTGCACCTGCAGGCGGGCAGCGGTGAGCAGAGCGTTCCGGGCATGCCCACCGGCGGCATGGACGAGGTCGCCCGGGGCCTGCGCGACCAGGGCGGCACGTGGCCGAACCTGGTGCAGGAGGCCGACGGCCGCGTGGTGCGCGTGCTCAGCCCGATGCACCGCGGCGACGACTTCGCGGGCTACTTCGAGCCCTACGTCGACGAGGCCTACGCCAAGTACGCGGGCGAGACCCTGTTCGTCGACACCCAGCGCGAGGACATCGGCGTGCTGGAGGGCAAGGTCGAGGGCGAGGGGCTGGTTTTCGGCTCCGAGCGGTTCGCCAAGCCCTCCACCATCGACATCTTCAGCTGCAACAGCGGGCCGTTCGCCAACAACCCGGGCAGCGACTCGCAGGAGCGGTTGGCGATCGTTCCGCGCCTGGCCGCCGCGTTCAACCGCAGCACCCTGCTGATCAACAACGAGCAGCCGCACGGCGAGGACCCGGCGACGTTCTACCAGCACGACATCACCAGCCACTACGCCCGCGTGGTGCACGAGAACCTGCCCGACGGCAAGGGCTACGCGTTCGCCTACGACGACGTGAGCTCCAACGCCGGGGAGGACCACAGCGGCAAGGTCAACGCCGGCGATCCCGAGGTGTTCACCCTGACCCTCGGCGCGGTGCGCTGATCCGGGACGCGCGGCGACCGGCACGCCCCTCGCGCCGGTCGCCGCGTTCGCGCGTCAGCCCGGCTTGCGCGCCACGCAGAGCACCGACTGTCCGAAGGGGACCGGCACGAGCTTCTCGACGAACCTGGTGATCGGCACGACGAACCGGTCGTAGATCCCCACCAGCTTCGGGTTCGGCGCGCCAGCGCCGCCCTTGCGCACCGCTGCCCACCAGGCGAAGGCGCCGAGGAAGTTCACCGGCTTGGCCACGTCGACCACCAGCCCGGCGCGCTCGCAGGTGTGGCGCAGGGTCGCCGGGGTGTAGCGGCGGTGGTGCCCGACCTTGCGGTCGAACTCCCCGTAGAGCTGCATGTATCCGGGCACGAACAGGATCACGTTGCCGCCCGCCCGCAGCGACTTCGCCAGCGAGCGCAGCGCGTCCGCGTCGTCCTCGATGTGCTCGAGCACGTTGATCGCCAGCAGCGAGTCCACCGGGTCGTCGAGCACGTCGCCGCCGTCGACGTCGAACTGCCGCGCCTCGACCTCGGGCCGACCGGCGAACCGGACTTCCACGCGGCGCACCGCTTCCGGGTCGACGTCGGTGATCACGTAGCGGTCGCGTCCGGTGAAGCCCTCGGCGAACTCGCCGAGCCCCGCGCCGATCTCCAGCACGGAGCGGCCGCAGTGCGCGCCGATGAGCTCCCGCTGGTAGTCCAGGTAGCGCGGCTTGCCCCCGTCGTTCTCCAACCCGCGCCCGGTCGCGGCGCTGAACGCGCCCTGCCCCTGCTGTCCCTCGCTCACGTCTGCTCCAGATGTCGACTTCGACGGACCGGCCGACTCGGCGGGAGCGTCCCCCCAACTCCCGGACCCCGGGTGCGCCGGATCTTCGCGGTCCACGATCGGGAGCGATCAGCGCGCGCGCATCGGTGGCAGACCCCAAATTCCGCGCGAGATCACCACCTGGCCACCCCGGTAGTCCGCCCGGACCGGCCCTAGCCGAGTGCCGTCACCCGTTCGGGGAATTTCCGGGGCTTCTGCGCTCTGCGAGCTACCCGGGCGGTCGGTCGGGCACCGACACGCCCGTCCCGCACGGACCTCGTCGTCAGTTCGCGCCTCTGCCGCGCCCGGCCGCGCGAGGTCGTCAGCGCCTGCGCGCCGCTCCGTCCAGGAGGGTGCCGACGGTGCGCGCGGTCCCGTCGTCGGCCACGGCCTCGGCGAGGAGGTCGGCGTCGAGGCGCAGGAACTCGGCGAGGTGCTGCTGAGCGGTGGTCAGCTCGTCCAATCCCGCCGGCAGCGGAGGTTCGGCCAGCTCGTCGGCTTCCCGGTCGAAGGCGAACTCATCGCGCTCCCAGGTGCCGTAGCCGGCCAGCCAGGCCAGGTAGAGCGGGCGGAGGTCGCCCGCGAGCAGCTCGTCGCGCAGCGGCAGCAGCTCGTCGAAGAGCAGGTCGGGCTCCTCGGGCGCGCCGTCGGCGTCGTCCTCGCTGGCCAGGTCGAGGATCAGGTCTTCACCGCTGGTCCAGGTCTCGACCAGCCGGGGCACGCCGTAGGGCCGCGCGCGTTCCCGGTCCAGTCCCGGCACCCGCAGCATCAGCCTGCGCTCGCCCCAGTCGTTCACCTGCAGGTGCGCGTCGAAGCGGGTCTCCATCAGCACGTCCGGATCGCCGCGCAGGTCCCCGGACGCGATCAGCCGCAGCGCGGTGATCCGAGCGTCCGGGTCCAGCTCGCGCAGTTCCTCGCGGGCTTCGTCGTCCAACGCGCGCCGCAGCGCGCGGAACTCGTGGTACTGGTGCTGGCTCACGTCGAAAACCCCGCAGACGTAGGGAACCTGAGCGCTCAGCCTACGCACCGGGCAGCCGGCGAGGTAGAGGAACGACTCCCCGGAGATCGGGCTCCCGCGCAGGGGGAGACATGGGAGCCCGACCTCCTCCTCGGGGGCACGCCTGCCCGGCGCGCGGCGGCGATGGGGGTGTGGCCGCGCGCCGGGGGCGGGACGGGGCTCGCGGGGCAGCCGGAACAGGCCCGGGGTGGGACGTGCCCACCGCGAATCAGCTCCGGCTGCGATTGCGCGGAGCGGTCAGGCGCTGACGGCCAGCCAGGTCGAGCGCCCGGCCTGGGTCGGTACCCAGCAGCCCGCGGTGTCGGCGCCGAACTCCGGCCGGGGGTCGGGCAGCGCCAGCACCTCGTTGATCACGTCGGCCGCGCTGCCGTTGGTGCGCCACAGGACCTTGCTGGGGAACAGCACGTCCGGTTCGTCGCCGGGAATCCGCGCGGCGTCGGCGTCGTTCTCCCCGAACAGCTGCAGGATGTCGATGACCCCGCGGTGCACGCGGATGCCGATGACCGCGACCAGGCTGCCGCTGGCATCTCGCGGGTGGGTGAACTGGAAGTCTCTGGCTACCAGGGCTTGCAGGCCGTTCGTTATCTCGTTCATGGCGCCACCTTTGTTCCGTGGTAGGGGCTCAGACCATGGCTTCGGCCGTTCAGGCGATCAGATCGTCGAACTCGCCGTCCTTGGCTCCGTTGAGGAACGCTTCGATCTCGGCCCTGCTGTAGACCAGAGCCGGTCCCTCGGGGTAGCGCGAGTTCCTGACGGCAACGCCGCCGTCGACCAGAGACGCGAGCTCGACGCAGTTGCCCACCGCTCCGCTGTGACGGCTCTTGCGCCACACCACGTTCGGGAGCTGCTTCGCGGGCATGCCGTTCTGGATGTTCGGCATCCGAACTCCCCACCCTTTCCCCGACTAGCACTTGCACGGACCACCTGCACGTGCAGTTGACCGTGCACCAAAGCTAGCACTCGCAGATGCACGGGTGAATGCACGTGCAGGGCTTTGTTACTCGCTTCACATTCGCGGATTTTCGCAGCGCAACTCACCCGAAAGTGTCCCGGGGTGATCGAGCGGGTTTCGAAAGGCGGAAAACCTACCGCTGAGTAGGGAGTTCGGCGACCACGCTCAGTGGTCGTCGAGGTGCTTGCGGAGGAGCTTGCGCGTGTCCTCCGGGGTCAGCGCGTCAACCGCGAGCCGGTGGCTGACCTTGCTGTAGAGCTCGATCTCCTCGGGCTTGTCGAGGTACAGCGCCCCGCACAGGTGCTCCAAGTAGACGATGTCCGGGATCTCCGGCTCGGCGAACCGCAGGATCGTGTAGGCGCCCTCGGCCGAGGAGTGGCCCAATGAGAACGGCAGGATCTGCACCGAGACGTTCGGCAGCTGGGTGGCCTCCAGCAGCGACTCCAGCTGCTCGCGCATCACGTCCTTGCCGCCGATCGGCCGGTGCAGCACCGACTCGTCGAGCACCGCCCACAGCCGCGGCGCCTTCGGCCGCACGAACAGCCGCTGCCGCTGCATCCGCAGCCGGACCCGGCGATCGATCTCGTCGTCGGCGGACTCCGGGCGGCCCTGGCTGGCGATCGCCCGCGCGTAGCGCTCGGTCTGCAGCAGGCCGGGGACGAACTGCAGCTCGAAGGTCTGGATCCGGGAAGCCGACTCCTCCAGGCCCACGAAGTCCTGGAACCACGGAGCGATCAGGTCGTTGTAGCGGTTCCACCAGCCCGGCTCGTTGGAGCGGCGGACCAGGTCCAGGAACGACTCGCGCTCGTCGGCGTCGGCGATGCCGTAGAGGGTCAGCAGGTCCTCGACGTCGCGCTCCTTGAACCCGACGCGGCCGAGCTCCAGCCTGCTGATCTTGGATCCGGAGCCGCGGATGGCGTAGCCGGCGTCCTCGCGGGAAACGCCCTTCGCCTCGCGGAGCCGGCGCAACTGGCTGCCGAGCACGAGACGGCGGGCCGTGGGGCCGCTTCCCGTGGCGCTGTCCGGGGCCACGCGAGACCTCCTGAGGGTGGGACGCTACGCCCCATGTCGGTTCCGGAACGACGAACGTTACGGACCGGCATAGTAGTGGAAACGACCTGCGGGTCCAGTGCCTTCCCCGGATCGGCGGTACCCACATCGGTGAACGCCGATCGACCGCGAGGTCGCGTTCCGCGGAAATCTTCGCCAGCGGGAGCTGGTGCGGCCGACGGCTTCCTCCAGCGCGCAGCCTCCCGCACCCGGGCCCGCTGGCGGGGTCGGGCGCGCGCGGGATCACTCGAACGACGCAGCGCGCGGGGTGCTGCGATCGCGCCGAGGGCGACCCTGGCCTCGGCAAAGTCGGTCGATAGGCTCGGGGTGTGCTGACTGTGTCGACGGTGAACGTGAATGGGCTGCGAGCCGCCGCGAAGAAGGGCTTCGTCGAGTGGCTCGGCGAAACGGGCGCGGACGTCATCTGCATGCAGGAGACCCGCGCCGAGCCCGAGCAGCTCGCTGCCGAGGTCCGCGAACCGGAGGGCTGGCACGCCCGGCTGGCCCCGAGCTCGGCCAAGGGCCGCGCGGGCGTGGCGATCTACAGCCGCGCGGAGCCCCGGGCGGTGCGGATCGGCTTCGGCTCCAGCGAGTTCGACGACAGCGGCCGCTACCTGGAGGCCGACTTCGAGGGCCTGACCGTGGCGAGCCTCTACCTGCCCAGCGGCGAGGTCGGCACCGACCGGCAGGACGAGAAGGAGCGCTTCATGAAGGAGTTCGGCGAGCACCTGGCCGGGCTCCGCGAGCGCGCGGCGGCCGAGGGGCGCGAGGTCCTGGTCTGCGGCGATTGGAACATCGCGCACCAGGAGGTCGACCTGAAGAACTGGAAGGCCAACCGGAAGAACGCGGGCTTCCTCCCCGAGGAGCGCTCGTGGATGACCGACGTCCTGAGCGGCGGCTACGTCGACGTGTTCCGCTCGCTGCACCCCGAAGGCCCTGGCCCCTACTCCTGGTGGAGCTACCGCGGCAAGGCCTTCGACAACGACTCTGGCTGGCGGATCGACTACCACTTCGCCACGCCCGGCCTGGCCGAACGGGCAACCTCGGCGGTGGTCGAACGCGCCCCGAGCTACGACCAGCGCTGGAGCGACCACGCCCCGGTCACGGTGACCTACGACAGCTGAGCCCGCCGCGGCGGGCTCAGAACTGCTCGGTGGGTGGTCAGAGGTACGGGCTGGTGATCAGTTCCAGGGCGTGGCCCGCGGGGTCGAGGAAGTAGACGCCGCGGCCGCCGTGGTTGTGGTTGATCTGACCCGGGTGCTTCTGGTGCGGATCGGCCCAGTGCTCGACGCCCCATTCCCGCAGGCGCGCGCAGGCGCGGTCGAAGAGCTCGTCGTCGACCAGGAACGCGTAGTGCTGCATCTGGATCTCCACCGGCGGTTCGGCGAATTGCAGCAGGACTCCGGCATCGAGCTGGATGTTGGTGAACACGCCCCACGAGGGTGCTTCGGGAACTTCGAGCAGTTCGCGGTAGAACCGCGCGGATTCCTCGCGATCCTTCGAAGCGATGATCGTGTGGTTGAACGTGACGGACAATTCTCCTCCTCAGGTCTTCGATGAGTGCTGGAATTCGAAGACCTGAGGAGGTGCGCGGGCGCCGCGGGCCCGCGGCGAGATCAGCTCGCCACCGGGTCGCCAATCCGTGCGCGGCTGTTCGCCATCCCGGTGATCACGGAATTCAAGCTAGGCCTGATCGCCGGGGACCGCAAGGCCCTCTTCAGCGACGCGCGTAGGTCAGGTGCACGATGCCGTCGGCGAATGGCCGCGCCCCGGTGAGGGCGAGGTGCTCGGGGAGGAATTCTCCGTCGAACATCGGGATTCCGGCGCCCGCCACCACGGGGTGCAGCTTGACCACCAGCTCGTCGATCTCGGACCGCAGCGCGGCCGCGAGCTTCCCGCCGCCGCACGGCCAGATCCCGGCTCCTTCTTGGCGTTTGAGCTCGCGGACTCGCTCCACCGGATCCGCGGCGACGAATTCCACCGATGGGTCCGGGCTTTCGGCGACGCTTCGGGAGAACACGATGCTGCGCAGGTGCCGGTAGGCGTTGGTGATGCCGCACCGCATCCCGATCTCCCAGCTGCCCCGCCCCTGCAGCACGGTGTCGAAGTGCTCGTGGGGCGCGTCCGCGAGCCCCAGCGACGAGCGCGCGTGCGTGGGGATGATCTCGGGGTACTCGGCGAGCAGGAACTCGCCGTGGTCGCCGTCGTGCCGGAAGAAGTCCGGGTTGCCGTTGTCCGGGACGGTGATGCGGCCGTCGATCGTCGAAGCGATCAAGTAGGTCAGCTCCCGCAATCCGGCCTCCCCTGGACGTCGACCGGTGGCCCTAGCCGAGCGGCGCGGGTTCGGCGCCCGGTTTCCCTCCCCGGAGCAGGGTTCGGCCCCGTCGCACCGGGTGCGACGGGGCCGAGCGCGAGCGGGTCAGGCCTTGGCCGGGACCGGCTCGCTGCTCTCCTCGGTGAGGTCACCGCCCCAGGCGGCGCGCTCCGGGGTGTCCGGCTCCAGCGCGGCCATCGACACCGGGCCGCTCAGGCGCCGGGTCAGGGCCGAGACCACCAGGATCGTCACCAGGCCGGCCAGCATCGAAACCGTCCGGAACGGGAACAGCACGTCGCCGTCCTCGTACCACGGCCAGGGCAGGAACGGCGCCAGGCCGAAGGTCGGCTCACCGCCGGAGAACCGCAGGACGGCGGCCACGAGGAACCCGCAGGCCGCGCCGATCCGGTTGGCGAACGGCACGAACAGGGCGCAGACCAGCAGCGGGAACAGCAGCACGTAGATCAGGTCGCTGGCCAGGTACCACAGGTCGTAGACGCTGGCGACGTTGAGCGCGAGCAGCATCGCCGCCGCGCCGATGACCACGATCAGCCTGCGGATGACCTTCTGCACCTGGTCGGCGGTCGCGTTCGGGCGAACCAGGCGCCGGTAGACGTTCCAGCCGGCCACCGAGGACGCCGAGAGCACCGAGGAGTCCACGGAGGACATCACGGCCGCGGCCAGGGCGCCGAGGGCGAGGGCGGCCGCACCGGTGGGCAGCAGGTAGCGCAGGACGTAGGGCATCACCAGCGACGGGTTGTCCAGCGGCGGGGCGCCGTGCGCCTGGAAGTCGGCGGAGGTGGCGATGATGCCGATCAGCACCGGCGGGATCGCCGCCAGCACGCACATCGCGCTCGCGCCCAGCGACAGGCGTCGCGCGTTGGCCGGGCTGCTGGCCGACAGCACCCGCTGGAAGTACACCTGCCACGGGATGCCGCCGAAGACCAGCAGCAGGCCGTAGTCCCACCACTGCCAGTAGGAGTGGCCCCAGTCCGGGTGGTTCCAGCCGTCGAGCGGCGGGAACAGCGTGGAGTAGGAGCCGAAGTTGGCGGTGTAGTTCGCCCAGGCGTGGTCGAGCCCGCCCACGGCGCCCGCCGCCAGCGGAACCGCCACGATCAGGCCGACGAAGATCACGATGATCTGCACGACATCGGTGATCGCCACCGACCACATGCCACCTACCACCGTGTAGGCGATGGCGATCACCGCGGACAGGATGATCGAGATCGTGAAGTCCAGCCCGATGATCGTGCCGAAGGTCGTGCCCAGCGCGGTCAGGATCGCGCCGGTCCAGAAGATCTCGCCGAGCACGGCGGGGATGGAGCCCAGTCCCGCGACCCGCTTGCCGAAGCGGATGTCGATCGGGTCGAGCATCGTGGTGAAGCGGCCGCGACGCATCTTCTTGGCGAAGAACAACCCGCCGATGAGCAGGCTGACCGCGTAGCCCCAGGGCGCCTGCGCCCAGGCCATGCCGTCGCTGAAGGTGGATTCGGCGGTTCCGTTGACGTATCCGCCGCCGACCCAGGTCGCGGTCATGGTGAACACGCCGATCCACAGGGGCATGTTCCGGCCCGCGACCATCGTGTTCGCGAGTCCGCCGCCGCGTCGGGCGGCCACGAAAGCACCCAGCCAGTAGAACAGGGCGTAGAAAATCAGCATTGCGATCAAGCCGGGCCAGGAAACATCGGGTTCCGCGACCGCGACGTAGATCAGGGCCGCTGCCAGGACAGCGGTGAATACGCCGATTTTGACCAGGCCCCGGGACGCGCCCTTTCGGGCGCTCTCTGGTCGGGCGCTCTCGTCGCCGTTCGTGCGTGTATCGGCAGGCACGTAAATTCCTTCCGTGTCACTGTCAGAACAAGTCCGGCACCATAGCCACTCTGAGCTGGCTTGTACAGATGTACTAGATGCGCGAAGGGGAGCTGGCCAGGATCCGCGAGGAATTTCGTTGCCGAATTGTGTCCTGCTCGCGGCCGTCTCCTTTCTCCGCGAGAGCGACTGTTCTCGCTGGTCATCGCGCGATTTGCAGATCGAATTCGACACGGAAAGTAATCGTCCGATTCCCGCTAATTCGCGCCCCGCGGCGGAGCCGGTGCTGGGCCGGTGAGATGGGTAACCGGATCAATTGAAAGGTTTCGATTCGATCAACCGGCGAGCGCGCGGGTGAGCGGCACCTCGGGGTCGGTGAGGGCGTTCCGGTCGATCCGGGTGCCCGTGGTGATCAGCGACTTGATCTGCTCGGTGGAGTCCCAGACGTTGGCGTTCATGCCCGCCAGCACCCGCCCGTCGGCGAGCCAGAACGCGATGAACTCGCGGGACTCGACGTCACCGCGGAAGAGCACCTCGTCGTAGCCGTCCGGGGTCACGTGCCCCTGGAACTCCATGCCGAAGTCGGTGTACTGGTCGGTGAAGAAGTACGGCAGGTCCGAGTAGGTGATGTCGCCGCCGAGCATCGAGGTGGCCGCGACCGAGGGCTGGTTGAGCGCGTTCGCCCAGTGCTCCACGCGGATCTGCCTGCCCAGCACCGGGTTGAAGGCGTTGGCGACGTCCCCGGCCGCCACGACGTTCGGATCGGTGGTGCGCAGCGTCGCGTCGACCAGCACGCCGTTGGAGCAGCGCAAGCCGGCCTCCTGGGCCAGCGACACCTCGGGTGCGGCGCCCACGGCGATCAGCACCGCCTGGGCGTCGATGTCCGCGCCGTCGGCCAGCCGCACCCCGGCGACCGAGCCGCCGGAGGTCAGGATCTCCTGGACGGAGCTGCGGAAGCGGAACCGCACCCCGCGCTCGCGGTGCAGGGCGGCGAAGACCTCGGCGACCTCCGGCCCCAGGGCCTGCAGCAGCGGCAGCTCGGCGGTCTCCACCACGGTCACCTCGACACCGGCCTGCCGGGCCGCGGCGGTGACCTCCAGGCCGATCCAGCCCGCGCCGATGACCACCAGCCGCTCGACGTCGGCCAGGGTGCGCTTGATCCGGTCGGAATCGCCGACGCGGCGCAGCAGCAGCACGCCGTCGGCGTCGCTGCCCGGTACCGGCAGCGAGCGCGGCGTGGCGCCGGTGGCCAGCAGCAGCTTGTCGAACTCCGCGTGCGAACCGTCGGAGAGCTCGACCTGGCGCAGCGCGCGGTCCAGCCGGTCGACCCGGGTGCCCAGGCGCAGCTCGACGGAGTTCTGCTCGTACCACTCGGGCGAGTGGACGTAGGCGTCGTCGAACTCCGAGCTGCCGAGCAGGTAGTCCTTGGACAGCGGTGGGCGCTCGTACGGACGGTGCTGCTCGTCGCCGATCAGCGTGATGCGCCCGTCGAAGCCCTGCGCGCGCAGCGCCTCGGCTCCCTTGGCCCCGGCCATCCCGCCGCCAACGATCACGAAGCTCTCGGAAGCTGCCACGACGTCCTCCTGCGCACTCGCCCCGCCGACGCCGACCAGCGTCCTGCCCGCACCACGACCGGGCAACCGCGAACCACCGAAGGTGGACCACCGCCGACGACCCGCAGGAGCGGCCCGAGCAACCCGGCCACCCCGCCCATCGCCCGACAGAGCGAACCTGCAAAAACCCTCGAATTCGACCCGCCGAACTCAAGGGAATTTCGCCCCCGTCCGAACCGGCGCACCCACCTCCCCGGGGCGCGCCGAAGGGGCGGGTCCGACACGCGGGACGCGCCCCTTCGAACTCGCCACTCCACCGGAGGAATCCCCGACAACCCTCCTGATCACGACCCGGATTGGGAGGTGATTCCGCACCCGGATTGGGAGGTGATTCGGTCAGTCGGTGACTGCGCGGAGGGCGTTGGTGAGGCCTGCTCCGTAGAAGCCGGCGCCGGTGGCGCCGCCGGTGCAGACCGCGTCGACCTCGCCGTCCCCGTCACCGTCGTAGTGCTCCGGGCAGGGGAGCGGTTCGGCCTGCTCGGCCAGGGCCCCGGAGGTCTGCTGGGCGGTCCAGTCCGGGTGGGTGCTGCGCAGCAGCGCCGCGACGCCCGCGACGTGCGGACCGGCCATCGAAGTGCCCTGCATCCAGCCCCAGCCGCCGCCGGGGACGGTGGACAGCACGCGACCGTTGCCCGACGGGGTGTCCGGGACCTGGTACTTGTCGCCGCCCGGCGCGGTCACCGAGATCGAGCCCATCCCGTAGTTGGAGTAGTAGGACTTCGACTCCTGCGCACCGGTGGCCGACACCGACACCACGCCGTCGAGCTCGCCCGGCAGGATGCGGCAGTCCGGGCCGGTCATCCGGTCCTGCGTGGGGCCGCCGTTGTTCGGGCTGTTGGTGTCCCGGATCGGCTGGGACAGGTCCCAGTTGCTGTTGCCCGCCGAGACGACGTTGACCACGTCGTTGCCCGCGGCGTAGTCGACCGCGCGGCGGACCGCCTCGGCCACGGCGCGCTGGTCCGGGTCGCGGCCGCACCACAGGTACCAGGGGTCGACGAAGTAGGAGTTGTTGGTGACGTCCACGTCGTGCTCGGCGGCCCAGACGAACCCGCAGATCGCGTACTCGGGGTAGATGAACCCGTCGTCGTTGATCACCCGGATCGAGGTGAGCGAGACGTCCGGGGCCACGCCCGCGATGCCGACGCCGTTGCGCGCCGCGGCGATGGTCCCGGCGGTGTGCGTGCCGTGCGCCTGGGTCTCGTCCTCCGGCGCCCAGGCCTGCTGGCTCTGGTCGGGCACGCCCTGGTCGACGCAGCTCACCGAGCGGGACGCGTCGAGGTTGTCCCGCAGGTCCGGGTGCGTCGGGTCGATGCCGTAGTCCAGCACGCCGACGTTGACCTGCCGGTCGCCCTGCGAGATCGCGTGCGCCCGGTCGGCCTCGATCTGGCGCATGTCCCACTGCTCGGGTTCGAGCGGTTCCTGCCCGCCGGCGGCCAGCGCGCCGAAGGCGTTGTGCGTGCCCTCCAGGGCTTCCAGCCGGGTGGACTGCTCGGGCGGCAGCTGCTCGGCGAGGTTGCGGCTCGCGCCCGCCTGCTGAACGCCCGGCTGCTGCCGGACGTTCGCGGCGAAGGCCGCGTCGGTCGAGGTCGCGATGACGACGCCGATCTGCGGCCAGGACTGCACGACGCTGCCGCCGACCGCGCGGATCGACTCCTCGGTCCGCGCCAGGTCCTCGCCGGTCGGGCCGACCACCACGAAGTGGGCGGGCGCCGCGGTCGCGGCGGGTGCCGGGGCGGAGGCGCCGACGACGCCGGCGGGTACCAGCAGCGCCAGCGCGAGGGCGGACCCCGCGATCCGCAGCGCCCGACCTCTCCTACGAGTGGATGACACGTGCCCTCCTGTTGGAGACGTTTCGTGAGAAAACTGGTGGATTCGTCGGATTCTGCGCCTGATTCGGTGAGGCCCGGTAGAGCGAAATGGAGTAATCGAGCAACCGGAGGTGAGTCCGGTGGCACGTTTCGCGCGGGTGGGCAACCACCGGTCACGCGACCTAGAGTCGTCGGGTGTCGGTTGCAGATCTGAATCTCACTCCGCCGGAACCCACCCCGAGCGAGTCGGCGATGCGCCGCGCGCTCCGCCGAGCCACCGATGGCGTTTCGCTGGACGCCACCGAAGCCGCCGCGCTGCTGCACGCACGCGGCGAGGACCTGGACAGACTCCTGGAGGCCGCTGGTCGAGCGCGCGACGCGCACCTCAGGGCCGAGGGGCATCCTGGTGTGGTCACCTACAGCCGCAACGTCTTCATCCCGCTGACCCGGCTGTGCCGGGACCGCTGCCACTACTGCACGTTCGCGACGGTTCCGCACAAGGTCGAGTCGGCCTTCCTGGAGCGCGACGAGGTCGTGGAGATCGCTCGCCAGGGTGCGGCGGCCGGGTGCAGGGAAGCCCTGTTCACCCTCGGCGACCGACCCGAGGAGCGCTGGCCGGTCGCGCGGGAGTGGCTCGAGGCGCGCGGCTTCGACTCCACTGTGGATTACGTCCGGGCGTGCGCGATCGCGGTGCTGGAGGAGACCGGGCTGCTGCCGCACCTCAACCCCGGTGTGCTGTCCTGGAAGGAGCTGACCAGGCTCAAGCCGGTCGCGGCCAGCATGGGCATGATGCTGGAGACCACCTCCGAGCGGCTGTGGAGCGAGAAGGGCGGTCCGCACTACGGCAGCCCGGACAAGGAACCCGCGGTCCGCAAGCGGGTGCTCACCGATGCCGGTCGGGTGGCGGTGCCGTTCACCAGCGGCATCCTCATCGGCATCGGCGAGACCTTCGCCGAGCGCGCCGAATCGCTCCTGGAGCTGCGCCGCAGCGCCCGCCAGTACGGGCACCTCCAGGAGATCATCGTGCAGAACTTCCGCGCCAAGCCGGACACCGCCATGCGCGGCATGCCCGACGCGGACCTGCAGGAGCTGGCCGCCACCATCGCCGTGGCCCGGCTGCTGATGCCCTCCGGCGTGAGCGTGCAGGCGCCGCCGAACCTGGTCGGCGACGAGCACCGGCTGATGCTGCGCGCCGGGATCGACGACTGGGGAGGGGTCTCGCCGGTCACCAAGGACCACGTGAACCCCGAACGGCCCTGGCCGCAGATCGAGGAGCTCGCCGAGCTCACCGGAGACACCGGCTTCCAGCTGCGGGAGCGGCTGACCGCCTACCCGCGCTACGTCCGCAACGGGCTGGCCGGTGACAGCACCCAGTGGCTGGACCTGCGGGTGGCCGCGCACGTCGACGCGCTGTCCGATGCCGACGGTTTCGCCGATCCGGACGCCGAGATCGTCGGGCGCGAGTGGCAGGAGCCCGACGGCGGCTTCGAGTCGATCGGCCGCACCGACCTGCACCGCAGCATCGACACCACCGGGCGCAGCGAGGACCGGCGCGCGGACTTCGACACCGTCTACGGCGACTGGGACGAGCTGCGCGAGCAGGTCCCGGCGCAAGGCGCGCCGGAGCGGTTGGACTCCGACGTGCGGGAGGGGTTGCGGATCGCCTCGGCGGATCCGGCCGCGCTGCTGGACCCGGCCAACGCGAATGCCGCGATGGCCTTGATGACCTGCGACGGGACCGCGCTCGACGAGCTGGCCGGGATCGCCGACGCGCTGCGCCGCGAGGTCTCCGGCGAGGACATCACCTACGTGGTCAACCGCAACATCAACTTCTCCAACATCTGCTACGTGGGCTGCCGGTTCTGCGCCTTCGCCCAGCGCGAGCGCGACGCCGACGCCTACCGGCTGTCCCCGGAGGAGACCGCTGACCGGGCCGACGAGGCGTGGCGGGCCGGGGCGACCGAGGTGTGCGTGCAGGGCGGCATCGACCCGCGGCTGCCGGTCTCGGGCTACGCCGACCTGGTGCGCGCCATCAAGCAGCGGGTGCCGGAGATGCACGTCCACGCCTTCAGCCCGATGGAGATCGTGAGCGCTTCGGCCAAGGCGGGGGTGAGCGTCGAGGAGTGGCTCGCCGAGCTCAAGGAGGCCGGCCTGGGCAGCATCCCGGGCACGGCCGCCGAGATCCTCGACGACGACGTCCGCTGGGTGCTGACCAAGGGCAAGCTGCCGGCCGCCGAGTGGATCGACGTGGTCAGCACCGCCCACCGGCTGGGCATCCCGTCCTCGTCGACGATGATGTACGGCCACGTGGACAGCCCGGAGCACTGGCTCGGCCACCTGCGCACGCTCGCCGGGGTGCAGGACACCGCGCGCGAGCACGGCAACGCCGGGTTCACCGAGTTCGTGCCGCTGCCGTTCGTGCACCGCAACGCGCCGATCTACCTGGCCGGGCTGGCCCGGCCGGGGCCGACCGCCCGGGACAACCGCGCGGTGCACGCGATGGGCCGCATCCTGCTGCACGGTCGGGTGGACAACGTGCAGTGCTCGTGGGTCAAGCTGGGCGACTCCGGCACGACTCAGGTGCTGCACGGCGGGGCCAACGACGTGGGCGGCACGCTGATGGAGGAGACGATCAGCCGGATGGCCGGTTCCGAGCACGGCTCGGAGCGCAGCGTCGAGGAGTTGCACGAGCTGGCCGCGAAGGCGGGTCGTTCGGCGCGGCAGCGCACCACCACCTACGGGCGGGTCGGCCAGGTGCAGCTGGGCATCAGCGCCGTTTAGGAGCGCTCCGACGGGTTCGCGCGGTGCGCGTGCTCCGGTCCGCACCCGGAGCACCCGCTCCGCGCGTCTCCTTGGTCCATTCGAGTGTGATTTGCGTTACCGCGTGACGCTTGGTGGGGGTGACGAGGTGTCACCCCCACCGCCTCACCTGCGAGATCGCCGGTTCCGGACCCCGCGAAAGCCGTTGCCGCGCGGGAAATATGATCACCTAGTCGTGGTTCGTTTACGCAACGCCACCACGTTCGCACCAGGCGGTCTGTACCGTCCGCCACCGGATCCGCACGAATAGGTGACCCCCGGTAGGGGGATCTTTCGCAGGGAGGCAACGCTCTTGCGTAGCCGAATAATCCGCGTGACCAGGCGAGTCGCCGGGCTGGCCGCTGCGGCCGTCGTGCTCCTGCCCGTCACCGCCGGTCTGGCTTCCGCGGCCACCCACGACGTCGTGGCCGCCGGTCCCTCGGACGCGCTGCGCGCCCCGGTCGGCCTCACCGCCGTCGGCCTCGGCCTGGCCGGGATGGTCGTCGGAGCGCTCAGGAAGAAGAAGGTCCAGCCGGAGAACCAGCGCAAGGGCTGACGCCCGCCAGCGCGCGTCTGCGCGCGGTGCCGCGGCTCTGCGCGACCACCCGGTTCGGGCGACGACGTGGGTCGGTCCCGCCCGCGGGGCGGCTCTTGGGAGAATCGAACTCGTGAGCAGCGACAGCCCCGAAACCCAGCAGTCGGCCCGGCCCCGCGTCCTCTCCGGCATCCAGCCGACCGCCGATTCGTTCCACCTCGGCAACTACCTCGGCGCCCTGCGCGAGTGGGTGACGATGCAGGAGCAGTACGAGTGCTTCTACAGCGTCGTCGACCTGCACGCCATCACCGTCGAGCAGGACCCGGAACAGCTGCGCGAGCGGACCCGGCTCTCGGCGGCCCAGCTGCTCGCCCTCGGCATCGACCCGGACCGCTCCGCGCTGTTCGTGCAGAGCCACGTCCCGGAGCACGCCCAGCTGAGCTGGGTGCTGGAGTGCCTCACCGGCTTCGGCGAAGCCGGTCGGATGACCCAGTTCAAGGACAAGTCCGCGCGGCAGGAGGCCGACCACGTCAGCGTCGGCCTGTTCACCTACCCGGTGCTGCAGGCCGCGGACATCCTGCTCTACCAGGCCGACGCCGTGCCGGTCGGCGAGGACCAGCGCCAGCACCTGGAGCTGACCCGCAACCTCGCGCAGCGGTTCAACTCCCGCTACGGCAAGTCCTTCACCGTGCCCGAGGCGCACATCCCGAAGGACACCGCCAAGATCTACGACCTGCAGGACCCGGGCGCGAAGATGAGCAAGTCGGTGCCCTCCGGCGTCATCGAGCTCATGGAGGACCCCAAGCGCTCGGCCAAGAAGATCCGCTCGGCGGTCACCGACACCGAGCGCGAGATCCGCTACGACGTCGAGAACAAGCCCGGCATCTCCAACCTGCTGGCCATCTACTCGGCGCTGACCGGCAAGAGCATCGCCGAGCTGGAGACCGCCTTCGAGGGCCGCGGCTACGGCGACCTGAAGAAGGAGCTCGGCGAGGTCGTGGTCGAGTTCGTCACCCCGTTCCAGCAGCAGGTCCGCGGCTACCTGGACGACCCGGCGCAGCTGGACAAGATCCTGCACCGCGGTGCGGAGAAGGCCCGCGAGGTCTCCGCCGCGACGTTGCGCGACGTGTTCGACAAGGTCGGCTTCGTCGTGCCGCGCCGCTGATCTGATCAAGCTTGGGTAGCCTGCCACCGTTCGGCCGAACGGCTCGTGCGGTGGGAGGCTGTCCATGGTGGGTCAACAGCAGCAGGAGGAGAAGCCCGGCAGGCTGGCTCTGCTGCGCCGGAAGCACGAATGGCTCGACCGGCTGATCCGCGCCTTCGAGCGCTACACCAAGCAGTACGGCGACTACTACGCCGCCGCGATCACCTACTTCAGCGTGCTCGCGCTGGTGCCGCTGCTGATGATCGCCTTCGCGATCGCCGGTTTCGTGCTCGCCGGGAACCCCGATCTGCTGGCTCGGCTGCAGGACTCGATCACCTCGGCCGTGCCCAGCCCGGCGATGAGCCAGATGCTCAACCGGGTCGTCGACCAGGCCATCCAGCAGGCGGGCGCGGTGGGCGTCATCGGCCTGCTCGCCGCGCTCTACTCCGGGCTGGGGTGGATGACCAACCTGCGCGAGGCGCTCACCGCGCAGTGGACCCAGGTCCCCGACCCGCAGCCGATGCACAAGCGGATGGCCTCCGACCTGGTCTCGCTGGTGGGGCTGGGCCTGGCGCTCGGGGTCTCCATCGGCATCAGCGCGCTCGGCGGTGGCGTCGGGAAGCTGCTGATGCAGGCGATGGGCTTCTCCGGCACGCCGCTGGCGTTCGTGGTGCTGCGGGTGCTGAGCATCGCGCTGTCGCTGGCCGCGAGCTGGCTGGTGTTCATCTGGGTGCTGGCCCGCCTGCCGCGCAAGGCGGTGACGTTGCGCAGCGCGCTGTGGGGCGCGCTGCTGGCCGCGGTCGGGTTCGAGATCCTCAAGCAGGTCGCGGTGATCTACCTGGGGATGGTCACCAACTCGCCCGCGGGTGCGGCGTTCGGTCCGATCCTCGGTCTGCTGGTCTTCGCCAACCTCATGTCGCGCTTCATCCTGTTCGTCACCGCGTGGACCGCGTCGGCGCGGGAGAACCTGGAGGCCGAGCCGCCGCCGGTCCCGGGGCCGGCGGTCATCCGCCCGATGGTGCAGGTCCAGCGCCGTCCCAGGGCGCGCACCGCCGCGGGCCTGGTCGGGCTGGGCGCCGCGGGGGCGTGGGCCTGGCGCCTGCGGGCGCGCAAGTAGCTCGCGGAGGCGCCGGCCTCACGGGTGCTCGTCCGAGCCCGCGCTCTCGCGCGCCGCGGTGGCCAGGCGGTTGCGGCGCAGCCACAGCGCCACCACGACGGCCATGGCCACCAGCGCGCCGCCCAGCAGGATCAGCGGCCCCTTGATCGTGCTGTAGAAGGTGGGCTGCTGGGCGGCTTGCGATCGTGCCCGCTCCTGAGCGGCGGGCGCGGCGACCGTCGTGCTCGGAGCCGGCGAGGTGGTGACCAGGTCGCCCACCGCGGCGGTGTCGCGGGGGAGGGCGAAGCCGTAGTCGAGCAGGCCCATCGCGTTTCGGGACAGCCGTACCGGTTGGTTCTCGCCGCGCACCATGACGGCCACCAGGCGGCGGCCCTCGCGACCCGCCGAGCCGATGAAGGTGTGCCGGGCATCGTCGGTGAAGCCGGTCTTGCCGCCCAGGCCGCCCGGGTAGTTCAGCAGCACGCGGTTGTCGTTCCACAGCTGGAAGGGCGGTTGGCCGGGCTTGCCCGGCATCATCATCATCTCGGTCCCGACGGCCTCGGCGAACACGGGTTCGCGCATCGCCGCCCGGAAGATCGCGGCCAGGTCGTAGGCCGAGGTGCTCATGCCCGGCCCGTCCAGGCCGGAGGGAGTGGCCGCGCGGGTGTCCAGGGCGCCGATCCGCTCGGCGGTGGCGTTGAGCTTCCGCAGCGCCTGCGGGATGCCGCCCATCTTCATCGCCAGCGCGTGCGCCGCGTCGTTGCCCGAGCCCATCAGCATGGCCTGCAGCACCTGTCCGACCGAGTAGGTCAGCCCGGGTTGCAGGCCGATGCGGGTGCCCTCCTGGTCGGCGTCCTGCTGGGTTGCCACCAGCTGGTCGTCCATGTCGAGCTCGTGGATCGCGGTGAGCGCGGTCAGCGTCTTGATGGTCGAGGCGGGCCGCTGCCGGGCGTGCGGGTTCTTGGCCGCCAGCACCTCGCCGGAGTCCAGGTCGGCCAGCACCCAGGAGGCGGCCGCGTCGGCGACCTGCGGTGGCGGGGAAGGCGCTCCCTCGGCGGTGATGACCGCGCACTCGCCCATCCGGTCGCCGCCCACCGGCGTCTCCGGGACCGGCAGCGGGGTCGGCGACGGGGAGCCCGGTGGCGGGACCTCGGAGGTGTCGACCGGGGGAGGCGGCAGGGTCGCGTTCGGGCAAGCCGGGGCTTGCGCGGCCGCTGCGGGCGCCGCCAGCAGTGGGAGGGTGACGAGCAGCGCGGACAACGATGCCCAGAACGGAAGTTTCACACCGGAGTTCGCCGTACGGCGGTCACGCAGCAGCACGCGTCGAGGTTAACCGCTGGCGCGGGGTCGGGCGCCTGCGCCGACCCCCACCCGGGCGGCCGGGTGAGCCCGACAACAGCGGATACTGGCGTCGTGACCATTTCTCGCCGAGTCGCGGTGTTCCTGCTGGCCTTCGGGGTCTGGACCTACTTCCTGTGGCCGACCTTCATCTACAACATCTGGGGCAGCGATCGCTCCTGGGTCGCGGGCTCGCCCACCGGATACCTCGTCGTGCACCTGGTGATCGCAGTCGTTTCCCTCGTGTTGGGGACCGCCATCGGAGTGCTCGGCATCCGAGCCCTCCGCGCTGCCGCGCGCTGACCCCGACGCGCCGGGGCCGCCGTTCTGCTCGGAACCGCGGCCCGATGCGCGTCGGCGCCCCGGGAACGGGTTCCCGGGGCGCCGGCTTGTTGGGGTCGCCTCAGCGGCGGCGGAACATCAGGGCCCGCTTGACCTCCTGGATCGCCTTGGTGACCTGGATGCCACGCGGGCAGGCGTCCGTGCAGTTGAAGGTCGTGCGGCAGCGCCACACGCCGTCGACGTCGTTGAGGATGTCCAGGCGCTCCTCGGCGCCCTCGTCGCGGCTGTCGAAGATGAACCGGTGCGCGTTGACGATCGCGGCCGGGCCGAAGTAGTTCCCGTCCGACCAGTACACCGGGCACGAGGTGGTGCACGCCGCGCACAGGATGCACTTGGTGGTGTCGTCGAACCGCTCCCGCTCGGCCACCGACTGGATGCGCTCCCGCGTCGGCTCGTTGCCGCTGGTCATCAGGTACGGCTGGATCGACCGGTAGGCCTCGAAGAAGGGCTCCATGTTGACCAGGAGGTCCTTCTCCACCGGCAGGCCCTTGATCGGCTCGATGGTCAGCGTCGTCTCGCCGTCCTTGTTCAGCATGTCCTTCATCAGGACCTTGCAGGCCAGGCGGTTGACGCCGTTGATCCGCATCGCGTCCGAGCCGCACACGCCGTGCGCGCAGGACCGGCGGAAGGTAAGCGAGCCGTCCACGTACCACTTGATGTAGTGCAGCAGGTTGAGCACGCGGTCCGACGGTAGCGCCGGGATCCGGTAGGACTCCCAGTGCATGTCGTCGTCCTGCTCCGGGTTGTACCGGAGGATCTTGACGGTGACCATCGTGGCGTCGTCCGGGATGGGCGGCGCGTCCGACGGGAGCTGGCTCGCGGGGTTCTCAGTGGCGGCGGTCATCAGTACTTACGCTCCATCGGCTGGTAGCGGGTGACGACGACGGGCTTGTAGTCCAGGCGGATGTCGGCCTGGAAGCCGGTCAACCCGAGCGGCGCGTTGGGGTCTTCGGACTCGGGCAGCACCTTGTACTGCATGCTGTGCCGCATGAAGTTGGTGTCGTCCCGGGACGTGTAGTCCTCGCGGGCGTGGCCGCCGCGGGACTCCTTGCGGGCCAGCGCGGCGTTGACCAGCGCCTCGGCCAGGTCGAGCAGGAAGCCCAGCTCGATGGCCTCCAGCAGGTCCGAGTTGTACCGCTTGCCCTTGTCGTGCACGGCGATCCGGCCGTAGCGCTCCTTGAGCGCCTGCACGTCCGACAGCGCCGTCTTGAGGGTCTCCTCGGTGCGGTACACCGAGGCGTTGGCGTCCATCGTGGCCTGCAGCTCGGTGCGGATGGTCGCGACCCGCTCGCCACCGGTGTTGGTGCGCAGGTGGTCGACCATGCCCTCGACCATCTTGGCCGGGTTCTCCGGCAGCTCGACGAAGTCGTGGCCGTTCGCGTACTCGGCGGCGGCGATGCCGGAGCGGCGGCCGAAGACGTTGATGTCCAGCAGCGAGTTGGTGCCCAGGCGGTTGGAGCCGTGCACCGACACGCACGCCGCCTCGCCCGCGGCGTAGAGGCCGGGGACGACGTTCTCGTTGTCCCGCAGCACCTCGCCCTGCACGTTGGTGGGGATGCCGCCCATCGCGTAGTGCGCGGTCGGGTAGACCGGCACCAGCTCCTCGGTCGGCTCCACGCCCAGGTAGGTGCGGGAGAACTCCATGATGTCCGGCAGCTTGGACATCAGCAGCTCTTCACCGAGGTGGGTGACGTCGAGGTAGACGTAGTCCTTCTCCGGGCCCGCGCCGCGGCCCTCCAGCACCTCCAGGGCCATCGACCGGGCGACGATGTCGCGCGGCGCGAGGTCCTTGATCGTCGGGGCGTAGCGCTCCATGAAGCGCTCGCCGTCGGCGTTGCGCAGGATGCCGCCCTCGCCGCGGACGCCCTCGGTGATCAGGATGCCCAGGCCGGCCAGGCCGGTCGGGTGGAACTGGTAGAACTCCATGTCCTCCAGCGGCAGGCCCTTGCGGTAGACGATGCCCATGCCGTCACCGGTGAGGGTGTGCGCGTTGGAGGTGGTCTTGAAGACCTTGCCGAAGCCGCCGGTGGCGAACACGACGGACTTGGCCTGGAAGACGTGGATCTCGCCGGTGGCCAGCTCGTAGGCGATCGCGCCGGTGCAGACCTGCTCGCCGTCGGCGCCCTCGCTCATGGTCACGTCGAGGACGTAGAACTCGTTGAAGAACTCCACGCCGTGCTTGACGCAGTTCTGGTACAGCGTCTGCAGGATCATGTGGCCGGTGCGGTCCGCCGCGTAGCAGGCCCGGCGCACCGGGGCCTTGCCGTGGTCGCGGGTGTGCCCGCCGAACCGGCGCTGGTCGATCTTGCCCTCGGGGGTCCGGTTGAACGGCAGCCCCATCTTCTCGAGGTCGAGGACCGCGTCGATGGCCTCCTTCGCCATGATCTCGGCGGCGTCCTGGTCGACCAGGTAGTCACCGCCCTTGATCGTGTCGAAGGTGTGCCACTCCCAGTTGTCCTCCTCGACGTTGGCCAGCGCCGCGCACATGCCGCCCTGCGCCGCACCGGTGTGCGAGCGCGTCGGGTACAGCTTGGTCAGCACCGCGGTGCGGGCCCGAGTGCCGGACTCGATGGCCGCGCGCATCCCGGCGCCCCCGGCGCCGACGATGACCACGTCGTACTTGTGGAATTGCATGGTCGCCTCCTCGGGCTGTGGCGGGACCCGCGATCGGCGTCGGCCCAGCCACGCTGTGGTCGTCTCTGCGGCGCTAGCCGATGTTCGGGTCGAAGGTGAAGATCACGAAGCTGCCCAGACCCACGGTCAGCAGTACGGAGACGTACAGCAGCATCTTCAGCCAGAAGCGTGTGCCGTCTTTCCGGGAGTAGTCGTTGATGACGGTACGAAGACCGTTGCCGCCGTGCAGGCCGGCCAGCCAGAGCATCGTCAGGTCCCAGAACTGCCAGAACGGGGAGGCCCAGCGCCCCGCCACGAAGGCGAAGTTGATCCGGTGAACCCCGCCGTCCAGGAACAGCATGATCAGCAGGTGTCCCAGGACCAGGAACAGCAGGACGACGCCCGACAGCCGCATGAACAACCAGGCGTAGAGCTCGAAGTTGTTGCGGCGCGCGGACTGGCGGGAGCGGGTGCGCGGCTTTTCCACGGCGAGCGGTGCGTCGGTGACGGTCATTTGCCTCAACCCCCGAAGATTTCCGTGGCCGCGCGGGACAGCAGGCTGATCGCCGCCGGGATCATCAACACCAGCCAGAGCACGATGACCGTCCAGAGCATCGGCTTCTGGTACTGGGTGCCCTTGGCCCAAAAGTCGACCAGCATGACCCGAATGCCGTTGAACGCGTGGAACAGCACCGCCGCGAGCAGACCGAGCTCGAACAGGATCATCACTGGGTGCTTGTAGGTCTCGATGACCGTGTCGTACGCGTTGGGGGATACCCGCACCAGTGCGGTGTCCAGCACGTGCACGAACAAGAAGAAGAAGGTGAGTACGCCCGTGATTCGGTGGGCGACCCACGACCACATGCCCAGATCGCCGCGGTAGAGACGGCCCTTGGCGCGCGGAGCTTCAGCGCGCCTCGGTGCGTCGGCCGCGGAGGCGGTGGTGCTGGCCATGGTGGAAGGCCTCCAACCTCGCTGGTGGACTGACGGCCCCGTCCGGGAACAGGGGCGGCCGGCCCCGAGTTGCAGTTGGTCCCGGAACCCGTCCGGGTGCACGCCCGTCACCGGCCACGAACTAGGGCCTTGACGACTAGCGATGCTAGACCCGGACGATTGCCCGGGCCTACTCGCCACAGCTGTCTGTGATCGACCAGACAAGCGCCCGGCATCGGTGGATCGATGTAGAAATCATTTCGTGACGCGCGGGCAATACGCATCCGGCAGCGTCAAGACTTAATTTCGAGAGTCACGTCACCGAATGGCGTGCGCCGGGTCCTGGGCGAACAATCCGACTGGAAAAACACCATCGAGTGGAGTTCGTGCGAGTCCGCCTTCGCTGATCCGAGGGAACGGCGGGCCCGGGGAGCGTGAGCGGGAAAGGGGAAACGGCATGCGGCTAACGCCGACTGTCAGCCGGCGCTCGATTGCCGGAGGAGCGCGCCGGAGCGCGACCGCGATGGCCGCGCTGCTGCTCAGCGGGGCGATGGTGCTGAGCGGATGCGCCAAGGACACCGGTGGCGGGGGTGGGAGCGCTTCCGGGCAGCCGTGCGAGACCAAGCAGCCGCCGACCGGGCCTCCGCTGACCACCTCGCAGCAGGAGCAGCAGGCCCCGCCGGACGCCGGCCAGGTCCGGGCCGGGCTGGCCTTCGACATCGGCGGCCGCGGTGACGGGTCGTTCAACGACGCCTCGGTGGCCGGTCTGGACCGGGCGAAGCGGGACATGAACCTCGGCGAGGTCAAGGAGCTCGACTCGGAGGCCAACGAGCCCGAGAGCGCCAAGCTGACCCGGCTGCGCCAGCTGGCCCGCGAGGGCTACAACCCGGTCATCGCGGTCGGCTACTCCTACGCCGACTCGGTGAGCACCGTGTCCGAGGAGTTCCCCGACACCCAGTTCGCGATCATCGACGACGACACGGTCAAGCAGCCCAACGTCACGCCGCTGGTCTTCGCCGAGGAGAAGGGCTCGTTCCTGGCGGGCGTGATCGCCGCGCACAAGTCCAAGACCTGCCACATCGGCTTCGTCGGCGGCGTCGAGACGCCGCTGATCAAGAAGTTCGAGGCCGGGTACGTCGCGGGCGCCAAGGCCGCCGCGCCGGACATCCAGATCGAGAGCGACTACCTGACGCCGGCCGGCGACTACACCGGCTTCCAGGACCCGAACAAGGGCTCGGAGGTCTCCTCGGGGATGCTCGACGGCGGCGCGGACGTGCTCTACCACGCGGCGGGCGCCTCCGGTAAGGGCGTGTTCAGCGCGGTCAAGGCGGCCGACGCGATGGCCATCGGCGTGGACTCCGACCAGTACAAGCAGCCGTCGGTGGCGCCGTTCAAGGAAGTGATCATCAGCTCCATGCTCAAGCGCATCGACCTGGCGGTCTACGACTACGTCGCCGACTTCGCCCGCGGTGACCTGGGCGCGGTCCCGGACCGGTTCAACATCGCCAACGGCGGCGTCACCTACGCGACCTCGGGCGGCAAGATCGACGATCTCAAGCCCGCCCTGGACGCCTACGGGGCCGCCATCGCAAGGGGGGACATCCAGGTGCCGAAGAAGCCCTGATCCGCGACCCCTGATCACGCCGAGGGGCGCTCCGCGCGCGGGGTGCCCCTCGTGCGCTGTCCCCCGAACGGTGGCGGATTCGCGCCAACCGGCGCCGTTCGCGGCGCGAACCGTCCATTGTTGAGCGTCCATCTGGTTCGCTGCCGGTGAAGACGTCCCCTGGAGCACCCGTGAACACCTCTGCCGAGCCGGAAACCGGCGGTGCGCCCGCCGTCGAGCTCTCCGGCATCACCAAGACCTTCCCCGGAGTGGTCGCCAACTCGGACGTGAACCTCGCGGTGCGCACCGGCGAGGTGCACGCGCTGTGCGGGGAGAACGGCGCGGGCAAATCGACCCTGATGAAGATCCTCTACGGGATGCAGACTCCCGACTCCGGCAGCATCCGGGTCGGTGGCGAGGAGCTGCGCGTCAAGTCGCCCGCGGAGGCCATCCGCGCCGGGATCGGCATGGTCCACCAGCACTTCATGCTGGCCGACAACCTGACCGTGCTGGAGAACGTCGTGCTGGGCGCCGAGGGGGCGCACGGCATCGGCGCCAAGGCGCGCAAGCGGGTGGCCGAGCTGGCCGCGCAGGCCGGGTTCGAGGTCCGGCCGGACGCGCTGGTGGAGAGCCTGGGCGTGGCCGATCGGCAGCGCGTGGAGATCCTCAAGGTCCTGTACCGGGGCGCCGAGATCATCATCTTGGACGAGCCGACCGCCGTGCTGGTCCCGCAGGAGGTCGACGAGCTGTTCGCGACCCTGCGCGCGATGCGCGACCGGGGCTACACGTTCCTGTTCATCTCGCACAAGCTCGACGAGGTTCGCGCGATCGCCGACACCATCACCGTGCTGCGGCGCGGCACCACCGTCGGCTCGGTCACCGCGACCGAGGTCAGCAGCCGCGGCCTGGCCGAGATGATGGTCGGCAGCGAGCTGCCCGCGCCCGAGCGCGGCCCCAGCACCGTCACCGACCGGCAGGTCCTGGCGGTCTCCGGGATGTCCTGCAGCGAGTCCGGCAGGCCGGTGCTCGCCGACGTCGACCTGACCGTCGCCGCGGGCGAGGTCGTGGGCATCGCCGGGGTCGAGGGCAACGGCCAGACCGAGCTGGTCGAGGCGATCATGGGCATGCGGCCCGTCGACGCGGGCACCGTGCAGCTCGGCGGCGCCGACATCACCGAGCGCTCCACGCTGCGCCGCCGCGAGGCCGGGATCGGCTACGTGCCGGAGGACCGGCACCGGCAGGGCCTGCTGCTGGACCAGCCGCTGTGGATGAACCGCATCCTGGGCCACCAGACCCGCCGCCCGGTCTCCAGCGGCCGCTGGCTCGACCCGGCGGGCGCGCGCGAGGACACCGAGCGCATCGTCGAGCAGTTCGACGTGCGCACCCCCGGCATCGAGGTGGACGCGGCCGCGCTCTCCGGCGGCAACCAGCAGAAGCTCATCGTCGGCCGGGAGCTCTCCGGCGACCCGAAGCTGCTCATCGCCGCGCACCCGACCCGCGGGGTGGACGTCGGTGCGCAGGCCGGCATCTGGGAGCACCTGCGCAACGCGCGCGCCGAGGGGCTGGCGGTGCTGCTGATCTCGGCGGACCTCGACGAGCTCATCGGGCTCTCGGACCGCATCCGGGTGATGTTCCGCGGGCGCCTGGTCGCCGATGCGGATCCGACGACGGTGACCCCGGAGGAGCTGGGGGCCGCCATGACCGGTGCGCAGGAGTCGGCATGAGCGAACGGAACCGGGCAGTGGCTCGAACTCAGGAGGCGGTGTGAACACCTGGCGGGCGCGGTTGCTGCCGCCGGCCCTGGCGATTGTCTTCTCCGCCGTGCTGTGCAGCGCGGTGCTGCTGATCTCCGGGGCCAACCCGATCTCGACCCTGCTGGAGATGGTCGCGCAGGTCGGCCGAGGCACGACCCTGGTGGACATCATCAACACCGCCGGGGCCTACTACCTGGTGGCCATCGCCGCGGCGATCGGCTTCCAGATGAACCTGCTCAACATCGGCATCGAGGGCCAGTACCGGCTCGCGGCCTGCGTGGCCGCGATCGTGGGCGCCTCGGTGAGCTTGCCCTTCGGGCTGCACGCGCTGCTGGTCGTGGTGGTCGGAGCCGCCACGGGCGCGATCTACGTGGGCATCGCCGCGGTGCTCAAGGTCTACCGCGGGGTCTCCGAGGTGATCTCCACGATCATGCTCAACACCCTGGCGCTGGGCCTGGTCTCCTACCTGGTGACCAACTTCGGGGTGATGAGCGGCAACAACCAGAGCACCGGGCTGATCCCCGAGTCCGGCCGGGTGCCGGGCATCCCGCTGGGTGGCTACGGAACGGTGTTCGGCCTGGTGCTGCTGTCGGTGCTGGTGGGCGTGGGCTACGCGGTGCTGATCAACCGGACCCGGTTCGGCTTCGAGCTCAAGGCCTCCGGGCTCTCGCCGACCGCGGCCGTGGCCGGCGGGGTGAACTCCAAGAAGATGGTGCTCTCCGCGCTGCTGCTCTCCGGCGCGATCGCCGGGCTGGCCGGGCTGCCGGAGATCCTCGGCCGCGACCACACCTTCACCATCACCTTCCCCACCGGTTACGGGTTCGCGGGCCTGGCCATCGCGCTGCTGGGCCGCAACCACCCGCTGGGCGTGGCCTTCGGCGCGCTGCTGTGGTCCTTCCTGGACAAGAGCTCGCTGACGCTGGACAACATCGGAGTTCCGCAGGAGATCGTGACGATCGTGCAGGGCACCATCGTGCTGTCCGTGGTCGTGGCCTACGAGCTGGTGCGCCGCCGCGAGCTCGCCCGCGAGCAGAGCAAGGTCGGCGAGGAACTGGGCACCGCGGCCGAACCGGCCGCCACCGCCGACGGAGGTGAGAAGGCATGACCGCGGTCGCGACCGAAGACGAGGCCAAGGCCGCAGGCGGCGGCTTCGAGCTGCCCGGCTGGGGACGAGTCCTGCTGTGGGTGGCCGTGGGCTTCCTGGCGGTGTCGATCACCTCGTACCAGACCGGCGTGCTCGCGCTGACCTCCTCGGGAACCGTGGAGGCCGCGGTGCGGCTGGGCGTGCCCATCCTGTTCGCCGCGCTCGGCGGGTTGTGGGCGGAGCGCTCCGGCGTGATCAACATCGGCCTCGAGGGCATGATGATCCTGGGCACCTGGGGCGGCGCCTGGGCCGGTTACCAGTGGGGCCCGTGGGTCGGGCTGATCGCCGCCGCGGTCTTCGGCGCGCTCGGCGGTCTGGTGCACGCGATCGCCACGGTCACCTTCGGGGTCAACCACATCGTCTCGGGCGTGGCCGTCAACCTGCTCGGCGCCGGCGCGACCAAGTACCTGTCCACGCTGGTCTTCGAGCCGGTCTCGCACAACCCGCGGGAGTCGCCGCCGGTGCCGAAGTTCGACACCTACTCGATGCAGCCGCTGTCGACCTGGCTCGGGCAGCTGGAGGACGTCCAGCGGGTGATCATCTCCGACCTGGCGGGAATCCTCGGCGGTTTGGTCTCCGGCGTCTCGCCGACGACGATGCTGGCCTACCTGCTGGTGCCGGTGAGCTACCTGGTGCTGTGGCGCAGCCCGTTCGGCCTGCGGCTGCGCTCCTGCGGCGAGAACCCGGTGGCCGCGGAGTCGTTGGGCGTCAACGTCTACCGGTACAAGTACCTGGCGCTGATCGCCTCGGGCGCGCTGGCCGGACTCGGCGGTGCGGCCCTGGTGCTCAACCAGGGCAGCTCGGGCTACCTGGAGAACCAGACGAACAACCGCGGGTACATCGGCCTGGCAGCGATGATCTTCGGCAACTGGCGGCCCGGCGGGCTGCTCGGGGGCGCCGCGCTGTTCGGCTACTCCGACGGGCTGCAGCTGCGCAGCGGCGAGGTCAGCGTGCACGCGCTGTTCTACGGCGCGACGCTGCTGCTCGTGGTGGTCGCCGCGGTGCAGCTGTGGCGGCGCAACTGGTTCGCCTCCGGTGCTTCGCTGGTCGCGGCCGCTGCGATGTACTCGGTGTACTGGTACACCGACGAGCTCCCCGAGGAGCTGACCGCCTACACGCCGCACCTGGTGACGCTGGTGGTGCTCGCCGCGGCCTCGCAACGGCTGCGACCACCGGCGGCCAACGGGATGCAGTACCGGAGGGGTGTCGACTGAGGATGTCCGATGTGGACTGGGAGGCGCTGCGCGCCGCGGCGGTCGGGGCCGCGGCGCACGCCTACTGCCCGTACTCCGGCCTGCAGGTCGGCGCCGCCGCGCTGTGCGACGACGGCCGCGTGGTCACCGGCTGCAACGTGGAGAACGGCTCCTACGGCGTGACGCTGTGCGCCGAGTGCACGATGGCCGGTCAGCTCCAGCTCACCGGTGGCGGGCGCTTCGTGGCGATGGCCTGCCGCAGCGGTCGGGGCGCGCTGCTGATGCCCTGCGGTCGCTGCCGCCAGATCCTCCAGGAGCTCGGCGGCCCGAACTGCCTCATCGACACCCCGCGGGGAATCCTCCCGATGACCGAGGTCCTCCCCGAGGCCTTCGAGCTGTGAACCGCGCACGTGCGGCGCCAGAAGAAGCCTTCCTTCATCGAAAGTCCCCCACGAGCGCGGAGCACTCGCGGGGACTTTCGATGGAGAAAGGCGCACGCCGCACGCACGCGCGCACAAGCAAGCACGTTCCCGCCGAGACCGGAGGTGATCGGGGTGTTCTCCGCTGTGGACGTCATCCGGGCCAAGCGCGACGGCGCGCGGCTCGACGACGAGCAGATCGACTGGGTGATCGCGGCCTACACCGCGGGCGAGGTGGCCGAGGAGCAGATGGCCGCGCTGGCGATGGCCGTGCTGCTGCGCGGCATGTCGCCGGAGGAGACGTCCCGCTGGACCGCGGCGATGGTGGCCTCCGGCAAGACCCTCGACCTCGGGGCGGTGGGCAGACCCACCGCGGACAAGCACTCCACCGGCGGGGTCGGTGACAAGATCACCCTGCCGCTGACCCCGCTGGTCGCCGCTTGCGGTGCCGCGGTGCCGCAGCTGTCCGGCCGCGGGCTCGGCCACACCGGCGGGACCCTGGACAAGCTGGAGTCCATCCCGGGCTGGCGGGCCGGGCTCGCCGAAGCCGAGATCCGCCGCAACCTCCGCGAGACGGGCGCGGTGATCTGCGCGGCCACCGACGACCTCGCGCCGGCCGACCGCAAGCTCTACGCGCTGCGCGACGTCACCGGCACGGTCGAATCCATCCCGCTGATCGCCGCTTCGATCATGAGCAAGAAGCTCGCCGAGGGAACCGAATCCCTGGTGCTCGACGTCAAGTGCGGCTCCGGCGCGTTCATGAAGGACCTCGCGCGGGCCCGCGAGCTCGCCCGCGCGCTGGTGGACATCGGTGCGGCCCGCGGGCTGCGCACCAGCGCCCTGATCACCGACATGTCGGTTCCCCTCGGCCGGGCGGTCGGCAACGCCCTGGAGGTCGCCGAGGCGGTCGAGGTGCTCAGCGGCGGCGGCCCGCCCGACGTCGTGGAGCTGACCGTGCGGCTGGCCCGCGAGATGCTCGGGCACGCCGGGCTCGACGCCGTGGACCCGGCGGACGCGCTCGCCGACGGCCGCGCGCTGGACAAGTGGCGCGAGATGATCCGCGCGCAGCGGGGCGATCCCGATGCGGCGCTGCCCACCGCCCGGCACGTGGAGGTCGTGCCCGCTCCGCGGACGGGAACCCTGATCTCGCTGGACGCCTTCGCGGTCGGCACGGCCGCCTGGCGGCTCGGCGCGGGCCGGGCCCGCAAGGAGGACGCGGTGCAGCACGCCGCCGGCGTGCGCTGCCTGGCCAAGCCCGGCGACCGGGTAGCGGCGGGCGAACCGCTGCTGGAACTGCACACCGACCGCCAGGAGAGCATCGCGGCCGCGCGCGACACCCTCGAAGGCGCATACGAAATCAGCGGCGCCGACGTGGTGTCGGCGCCGCTGGTCCTCGACCGGATCGCCCCGCAGGACTGATCGCGGCCGCGGTTCACCGCGCGGCCGCGACCAGCTCCGGGGTCAGGCGGTTTCGGCGGTCAGATCGTCGTCGCCGCCGTCGGTGAGCGCCTTGTCGGTCTCGCGCTTCGCGCTCTTCGAGCGGCCGCCACCGCGCTGGCGCTGCTGGCGCGGCAGCGTGGTGGGCGGCGGCGGGTTCTGCGCGCCGCCGCCGCCGAGGATGAGCTCGGCGAAGGTCGCCATCGCCTCGTCGAGCTGACCGGCGTGCCGCTGGTCGCTCTCCTCGTGGGCCTGGCGCACCAGCGCGCCGACGGTCTCGGAGTCGGGCCGCTCGGAGAGCGTCCCGGACAGCTGGGAGAGGTTCTGCTGCAGCGTGCCGCCCAGCTCGCCCAGGCCGGTCTTGACGCCCTCCTCGACGTTGTGCAGCCGGGAGCTGAATCCCTGCTCGACGTTGTCGATGCGGGTGTTGACGTTGCTCTCCACGTCGGTGAGCCGACCGGAGACCTCGTCGAGCCGGTTGGTCAGCGCCTCCAGGCGGGTGGCCAGGTCGTCGAGCTTGTCGGTCGGGTCGACGGCGGGCCGCTCGGCGAGCTCGTTGAGCTTGGCGTCCAGCTGGTCGCGCGCACCGCTGACCGACTCGGCCAGTTCCTTGCGGGCGTTGCCGGTGGACTCGGTGACCGCGCGCTGCAGCGCCTCGCGGGTGCCGTCGAGGTGCTCGTGCACGCCCTCGTCGATCTCGGCGAACCGGCCGCGCAGGTTGGTCTCCAGCGAGTCGATGCGCTCGCGCATCGGGTCCTGCACCGAGGCGGGCAGCGACTCCAGGCGCCCGTCCTGCTTGTCCAGGTGCTGGCCCAGCTCGTCGAGCCGCTTGTGGATGTGGCCGAGCTTGTCCTCCAGGCCGTCCATCCGGCCGGAGACCCCGTCCATCCGGCCCACGACGCCGTCCAGGCGGCCGTCGAGCTGCGCGAAGGGCTTGGCCAGCTTGTCCACCATCGCTTCGACGGCGCCCTTGAGGTCGAGCAGCGCGCCGTCGTGCGACTCCAGCTTGGACAGCGCCTCGTCGAGCCGTTCGGCCAGGACGCTGACCTCGGTGCGGTCCGGCAGCTCGGAGAGGCGCTTGCGCACGGAGCCCAGCGACTCCAGCGGCGACAACCGGGCGTGGATCTCGTCGAGCGCGTCGAAGATCTGCTGCTGTTCGCTTTCGCGGATTTCAGCCGCACGCGTGAGCATGTTCCGCATGCGGTCGAACGACATGTTCTCGGTCACGGCTAGGGGCGTCCTTCGTCGAGGGGGGTGAGGACGTAGGAAGCGTAGCCACTCCTTTTGCGGCAGCCCATCCGCCCCCAGTTACATTCCGCGACATCTGTCCCCCAATCGGCTCCGCGCGGCCTCGTCGCATTGGTCCCAATGGCTCAATCCGGCCGGGGAATTGGCGGAGTTATTGCGATTGCCTCCATACGAGTGAGTTTTCACCGGGAAAGCGGCGCGCCCGCCAGGGGGCATCGCCGTGCGTGATCTCGGCGGTGCGGTGCGTAGTGATCCGGTGCTCAGCGGGTAACGTGGGCGCATGTCGACACCGGTGAACCTGGACAACATCCGGCAGGCGCCGAAGGTGCTGCTGCACGACCACCTCGACGGCGGCCTGCGACCGCAGACCGTGGTCGAGCTCGCCGAGGCGGGCGGCTATTCCGGCCTGCCCCACGACAATGCCGAAGACCTGGGCCGCTGGTTCGTCACCGCGGCCGATTCCGGATCTCTGGAGCGCTATCTGGAGACCTTCGCCCACACCGTCGGGGTGATGCAGGCGGTCGAGGCGCTGCAGCGCGTCGCGGCCGAGGCGGCCGAGGACCTGGCGGCCGACGGCGTGGTCTACGCGGAGGTGCGCTACGCCCCCGAGCTGTTCCAGGAGGGGGGCCTGGGTCTGGACCAGATCGTGCAGGCGGTTCAGGACGGATTCCGCGAAGGCGAGCGGCGCGCCGAGGCGGCCGGGAATCGTATCCGAATCGGAACTTTGCTGTGCGCCATGCGGCAGAACGCGCGGTCGACCGAAATCGCGAATCTCGCCGTTCGATACCGCGACGTGGGTGTGGTGGGCTTCGACATCGCGGGCCCGGAGGCGGGATTCCCGCCCACTCGCAACCTGGACGCGTTCGAATTCCTGCGGCAGCAGAACGCGCATTTCACGATTCACGCCGGTGAGGCGTTCGGGTTGCCCTCGATCTGGGAGGCGATCCAGCACTGCGGTGCCGAGCGGCTGGGGCACGGCGTGCGCATCGTCGACGACATCAAGGTCGACGGCGACGGCACGGTGCACCTGGGCAGGTTGGCCTCCTACGTGCGCGACCGGCGGATCCCGCTGGAGATGTGCCCCTCGTCGAACGTGCAGACCGGGGCCGCGGATTCCATCGAGTCCCACCCCATCGGGTTGCTGGCCCGGCTGCGCTTCCGCGTCACGGTCAACACCGACAACAGGCTGATGAGCCACTGCTCGATGAGCAGCGAGTTCGCCGCGCTCAACGAGTCCTTCGGCTACGGCTGGGACGAGTTCCAGTGGTTCACCGTCAACGCGATGAAGTCGTCCTTCCTCGGCTTCGACGAGCGGTTGGGCGTCATCAACGACGTGATCAAGCCGGGTTACGCCGACCTGGTCGGCTGAGGCCGTTGCGACCGGGAGGGGCCCGCGCGGGACGGCCCCTCCCGGTGCGCGTGCGGTCAGTGCGCGCGGAAGCGGTTCTCCAGGTCGGCGACCAGCTTCCGCCAGGCCTCCACCTCGTCGTCGAACGGAGCGCTCGGCGGCAGCCGGTTCGGGCTCGGCCGCAGCACGAACGACACCAGCCAGCCCAGCCGCTCGGAGGGCTGCAGGGCCTGCTCGGTGCTGTCGTCGCCGGCCCAGGCCGCCGCGTCCAGCAGCAGCTCCTCGGCCAGGTCCAGCTGAGTGGGGTCCACCTCGGACGGTCCCCCGGCGAGATCCGTGTCGAGACCGGTGAGCACGTAGGTGTTCTCCGGGGTCACCTCGATCTCCAGCTCGCCGCCGGTGGCCGCGTCGCGCAGCTGCTGCCAGGTCGCCACCCGCGCCAGGTCGGTGTCGGCCACGGACTCCTCGTCGGCGAGGAACCGGGCCAGCGCGCGCGGCGAGCCGAACACGTCGATCTTGCCCCCGGTGCCCAGGAAGACCGGGTCGTCGCCGAGGTAGCAGCGCAGCGTGTAGTACTCGGCGTCGCTGGTGATGATCTGGATCGGGTCGATGCCGAGCTCGGTCCAGAAGGTCGGCGCGCTCTCCAGCTCGTCCACGTCGGCCTCTTCGGCCGGCTCGTCGTCATCGGCCTCGACGGCCTCGGCCAGCTCGGTCTCCGCGGTGGCCACCGCCTCGGCGGGCAGCTCCGGGGTGCTCACCACGGCGTCGATGGCGTCGAGCACCTCGTCCCAGCGGTCGGCGACGACCTGGCAGAGCTCCTTCCAGAGCTTCTGCCCGTCCTTGCCGCTGAACGGCAGGGTGCCCTGGCCCAGGAGGGCGAAGCCGTCGGCGGAGTCGAGCACCTCGTGCACCGCGTCGAGCTCGCAGACGTCGGCCAGCGAGCGGGCGATCTCGACGATGTCGGCCATCTCGCCGACGGTCCAGGTGTCCAGCGGCTCGGCCACCAGCTCCGGGACGCCCACCAGGTCGAACTGGTGGTCCTCGTCGGGGCTGAGCTCGACCGCCGACAGCCCGGGCACCACGTGCCAGGCCGGGTGGTCGTCGAGGTCGTGCTGCCTGGCGGTGCGCACGAACGCGGCGAGCCGAGCCGGGTCGGGGAACGCGTACAGGTCTTCCTCGTGCCCGAGGAAGGCCTCCCACTCCTCGCCGTCCTCGCGCCAGCGCGGCGCCCACAGGGTGACCATGTCGCCCTGCGGCAGCCCGAGCTCGATGGGGACGATGTCCTGCGCCATCTTCTCTACCTCCGGTCACCGAACCAGACCCTGCGGCAGCCTACGGGTCGGCAGTGGCTGGTTTGTGCCCTGGTCCGCTGTCACGGTAGCGGTTCAGCTCCGCGCAACGGGCGTCGGAACAGTCGATAACGATCACGCTCCGGCGCCGTCCTCCGGGTGCGAGCCCGATCGACCGTTCGGGGCAGCGCTCGCTGGGCCCACCAGCAGGTCACCTTTGGCGGTACCCGATCGTCGGAGTGCCCGCGATCATGATCGGAATGGATGTCCCGGAGCTGTGGAGTCAGATCGTTCGCTGGCTCGAGCGATACGCGCCCGTCACCGCAGCCGCCCTGCGTCCGCCCGCCCAGCAGCCGGCCTTCGACGAGCTGGAGGCCGAGTTCGCCGTCGCGCTGCCCGAGGAGCTGCGAGCGCTGTGGAACTGCTGCGGCGGCACCGATTCCGACGTGCTGGCCGACGTGCTCCCGCCGTTCTACACCCCCTACGGCGCGGAGCGGGCGTTCGCGGCCTGGCGCGACCACCGCAAGAACTGGACCGCCCAGTGGGAGCGTCCGGCTTGCGACTACTACGCGGGCTCGCCCGGGTCGAGCTTCCACCCGCTGTGGATCCCGGTGGCCGGCGACGGTTTCGCCGACGAGCTCGTGGTCGACCTGCGCCCCGGGAGGCTGCACGGCTGCGTCCTGGAGTGGGAGCAGGAGACCGCGCAGGTCCTGCGCCCGGAGTGGACCGGCGTGTCGGCGATGCTCGCCGACGTCCGCAGGGCCCTGTCCCAGGGAGTCCCCGCGGGCCACAGCTATCCCACGGTCACCGAGGACGGCCGCCTCGACTGGCAGATCCGCTGAGCCTCGGGCTCGCCCCTCTTCCATCGGAAGTCCGAGGCCGCCGCGGCGGGGTCTCCCGCGCGGAGGTGAGCGCGGGCGAGTCGTGGCCCACTAGTCGGCGACGCACACTAGTGTGCGCTACGGTGTAGTCGTGACGGAGCGGACGAGTGCGGCGCGCCAGACCCAGTGGCTGCGCGGGGTGCTGGACCTGGTGGTGCTCGCGCTGCTCGCCGAGGGCGGGGAGGGCTACGGCTACACCCTGCTGCAGCGGCTGGCGGATGCGGGCCTGCCGGACATGAAGGCCGGGACGCTCTACCCGCTGCTCAACCGGTTGGCCGCGGACGGGCTGCTCGCGGCCGAGTGGCGCGCGGGGGAGGGCGGCCCGGGCCGGAAGTTCTTCGCGCTGACCGACGAGGGGCGCGCGGTGCTGGGCGAGATGGGACCGAAGTGGATCGAGTTCGCGAAGAACTCGGTGACCTTGATCGAACGCGGGGTGCGGGAACGATGACGCTGGACAACAACTACCGCCAGGACCTGCTGGTGGCGCTGCGCTTGCACGAGATCTCGGGGGAGCGGGTGGGCGAGGTGATCGCCGAGGTGGAGGCGCACGTGGCCGAGACCGGCGAGGACCCGGTGCAGGCGTTCGGCGCGCCGCGCGAGTACGCCCGGCAGGTCGCCGCCCAGCTGGACCCGGCCACCGGGAAGCCCTCGACGGCGTGGACGATGGGGAGCTCGCTGGTGGTCGCGACCCTGACGCTGCTCGGGCTGAACCTGTTCGCCGACGGGATCAGCGCGGGTGCCGGCGAGGTGGCCTACACGGTGCGGGACCTGGTGACCACGCTGCTGCTGCTGTTCCTGGCCGGCGGTGGCGTGCTGGTGATCTTCCGCGCCTACGCCGCGGGGGTGCGCCGGGCCGGGGTGATCGGCATCGGGGTGACCGCGTTCGCGCTGATCATGGCCACCGAGGTGCTGGGCGACCTGCTGCTCGACGACCGGACGTCCCTGCTCGCGATGCCGCGGTGGTCGGCGATCGCGGCCGGAGCCGTCATGCTGCTGGCCGCGGCGGCGATGCTGGTGCGCGCGATCCGACGCGGCCGGGTCGTCTACCCGGTCAACCGCTCGGCGTAGGTCCGCGCGCGAGCTCGTCCCGCCGGTGGGGGCTCAGGTGCCCACCGGGTGCCAGACGGTCTTGATCTCGGTGAACGCGCGCAGCCGCTGCAGGCCGGGGTCGGCGGTCCAGTCGGGTTCCCGCCGCACCGCTAGCACCCGCTTGACGGTGTCGGCCGCGGTGCGGGCGAGCTCGCCGCGCAGCTCCGCCGGGGCGCCGGTGGGGTCCAGGGCGTTGACGTCGGCGTGCGAGGCCAGCCACGGGCCGAGTTCCTCGGCCCGCCCGGTGAGCACGTTGACCACGCCGCCCGGCACGTCGGAGGTCGCCAGCACCTCGGCGAAGGTGGCCGCGGGCAGCGGCCGCTCGGCCGAGGACACCAGCACGCAGGTGTTGCCCGCGGCGATCACCGGCGCGAGCGCGCTGACCAGGCCGAGCAGCGAGGACTCCTGCGGGGCGAGGACGCCGACCACCCCGGTCGGCTCCGGCACGCTGAACGAGAAGTACGGCCCCGCAACGGGGTTGGACGCGCCCAGCACCGCGGCGATCTTGTCGGTCCACCCGGCGTACCAGACGATCCGATCCACCGAAGCGTCCACGGTGGACAGCGCCTGGTCGTGCGACAGCCCTTCGGCGGCGGCGACCTCCGCGGCGAACTGCTCGCGGCGCCCCTCCAGCACCTCGGCGATGCGGAAGATCACCTGGCCGCGGTTGTGCGCCGTCGCCCCGGCCCAGCCGTCGAAGGCCTTGCGCGCGGCCGAGACCGCGTCGCGCACGTCCTTGCGCGAGGCCTGCGCGGCGTTGGCCAGGAACTCCCCGCTCGCGGAGCGCACCGGCACCACCCGGCCGGATTCCGAGCGCGGGAACTTCCCGCCGATGTAGAGCTTGTAGGTCTTCGCCACGGCGAGCCGTCCCGGAACGTCAGACATCGAGGTAGGCCTCCAAACCCGCGCGGCCGCCCTCGCGGCCGAACCCGGACTCCTGGTAACCGCCGAACGGGGCGGCCGGGTCGAATCGGTTGAACGTGTTCGCCCACACCACCCCGGCCCGCAGCCGCTGCGAGGCCCACAGGATCCGGGAGCCCTTCTCGGACCACACCCCGGCGGAGAGCCCGTAGGGCGTGTTGTTCGCCTTGGCGATGGCTTCCTCGGGCGTGCGGAAGGTCAGCACCGACAGCACCGGCCCGAAGATCTCCTCGCGGGCGATGCGCATCGATTGCTGCACCTCGGAGAACACCGTCGGCGCGAAGAAGAACCCGCGCTCCGGCAGCTCGCACGGGCTGCTCCAGCGCTGCGCGCCCTCGCTCTCCCCGGACGCGGCGAGGTCCCGGATCTCGGCCAGCTGCTCGGCGGAGTTGATCGCGCCCACGTCGGTGTTCTTGTCCAGCGGGTCGCCGACCCGGAGCGCGGCCACCCGCGCGCGCAGCCGCTCCTCGAGCTCCTCGGCCACCGATTCCTGCACCAGCAGCCGGGAACCCGCGCAGCACACGTGACCCTGGTTGAAGAAGATGCCGTTGACGATGCCTTCGACGGCCTGGTCCAGCGGCGCGTCGTCGAACACGACGTTGGCGGCCTTGCCGCCCAGCTCCAGGGTCAGCCGCTTGCCGCTGCCCGCGACGGTGCGCTGGATCTGCTTGCCGACCTCGGTGGATCCGGTGAAGGCGACCTTGTCGATGCCGGGGTGGGCGACCAGCGCCGCGCCGACCTCGCCCGCGCCGGGCAGGACGTTGACCACCCCGGCGGGCAGCCCGGCCTGCCTGCAGAGGTCGGCGAAGACCAGCGCGCTCAGCGGTGTCGTCTCGGCGGGCTTGAGCACGACCGTGTTGCCGCAGGCCAGCGCCGGGGCGATCTTCCAGGCCAGCATCAGCAGCGGGAAGTTCCACGGGATGACCTGCCCGGCCACGCCCACCGGTCTCGGGTCCGGCCCGAAGCCCGCGTGGTCGAGCTTGTCGGCCCAGCCGGCGTGGTGGAAGAAGTGCGCCGCCGCAGTCGGTATGTCGGCGTCCCGCGATTCCCTGATCGGCTTGCCGTTGTCCAGGGTCTCCAGCACGGCGAGCTCCCTGCCGCGCTCCTGGATCAGCCGCGCGATCCGGAACAGGTACTTGGCCCGCTCCGCGCCCGGCAGCTTCGACCAGACCTGGTCGAAGGCGGTGCGCGCAGCGGTCACCGCTGTGTCCACATCGGACTCGTCGGCGGTGGAGACGTCGGCGAGGTGCTCCTCGGTGGCCGGGTTGATGCTCTTGATCGGCTCCCCGCCGCCCGCGATGAACTCGCCGTCGACGAACATCCGGTAGCTCGGCTCCAGCCGGGCGAGGTCCGGGGACTCCGGTGCGGGCTCGTACTCCCACGGAGTTGCGGGCATCAGTCCACCGCCACGTAGTCGGGGCCGCTGTAGTGGCCGTCGAGTTGGGTCCGTCGCTGCTGCAGCAGGTCGCCGAGCAGGCTGGAGGCGCCGAAGCGGAACAGCTCCGGGGTGAGCCACTCCGGGCCGGCCACCTCGTGCACGGTCACCAGGTGCTTGATCGCGTCCTTGGTGGTGCGGATGCCGCCGGCGGGTTTCACGCCGCGCAGCTCCCCGGTGCCGTCCCGCCAGTCCCGCACCACCTGCAGCATCAGGTGCGTGACCGGCAGCGTCGCGGCGGGGGAGACCTTCCCGGTGGAGGTCTTGATGAAGTCCCCGCCGGCCAGCAAGGCCAGCCAGGACGCGCGGCGCACGTTGTCGTAGGTGGCCAGCTCGCCGGTCTCCAGGATCACCTTCAGGTGCGCCTTCCCGCAGGCGTCCTTGACCTGCTGGATCTCCTCGAAGACCTGGCCGTAGCGACCGGCGAGGAACGCGCCCCGGTCGATGACCATGTCGATCTCGTCGGCGCCCGCGGCCACCGCGTGCTCCACGTCGGCGAGCTTGACCGCCCGCGCCGCGCGACCGGACGGGAACGCCGTGGCCACCGAGGCGACGCGGACACCGCTGCCGGCGAGCGCTTCGGCGGCGGTGGCGGCCAGGTCGGAGTACACGCACACCGCGGCGACCGGGGGCGCGTCCGGGTGCTCGGCGTCGGGCCGCCGCGCCTTGGCGCACAGCGTTCGCACCTTGCCGGGCGTGTCGGCGCCCTCCAGCGTGGTCAGGTCGACCATCGAGATCGCGGTGTCGATCGCCCAGCGCTTCGCGCCCTTCTTGACGCTGCGGGTCGCCAGGTCGGCGGAGCGCTGCTCCAGCCCCACCTGGTCCACCCCGGGCAGCCCGAGCAGGAACCGCCGCAACGACCGCTCGTCCCGCGCGGCATCGGCGAACTCAGAAGGCATCGGTGCCATGCCCGGCAGTCTAGGTCCCGGCAAATCGCCGCGCCCCACCTTCCCGGGGACCGTCCGAAACCCGTCAGCCCGCCGGAGAACCCGCGGATCCGGGCCCGTTCGGCCGCGCCCGGCTCACGGCCGCAGGGAGGCGAGGAAGTCGACCCACCGCTCGCGGGTGAAGGCCAGCGTTCCGCCGGTGCGGTCCTTGGTGTCGCGCACCCCGACGGTCTCGTCGGTGACGGCGACCTCGACGCAGTAGGAGTTGTCCGAGCTGTACGACGACTTCCGCCAACCCGTGTCGGCTAAGGCGTGCTGATTGCCGCGACTCATGATTCCGACTCTAGTCGCGCCCTAACCGCGGGAGAACCCCTCGGTGATCATCTTGAGCGAGTCTTCCCTGGTGAGCGCGTTCCTCATCGCGTCGGCATGCGCCAGTCCGTATTCGCGAGTGGTCAGCGGGTCGGCGATCAGCTGAGTCGAGGTCACGGTTTCCTGCCACAGCACCGCGGGCAGTTGACCGCTCTCGAAGGTCATGAGGAAGAAGCCCGAACCGCCCATCGCGGGATGCCCGGTCGCCTCGAAGGGCACGATCCGGATGTCGAGGGTTGCCGGGTGCCGTTCCACCAGCTCCGCGAGGTGCTTGAGCTGATCGCGATGCACGTCGCGACCGCCGACCTGCTGGCGGATGGCGGCTTCGCTCATGACCGCCGTCAGTTGCAGCGGATCGTCACCCGTGATGCGCCGCGCCCGCGTGAGCCTGCATTGAACCCGTCGGTCGACCTCGGCGAGGCGCAGGTTGGGCGCACCGGACTCGATGATCGCGCGAGCGTAGTCCGGGGTTTGCAGCGGGCCGGCGACGAGATCGCTGCCGTAGGTCCGCAAGCTCTCCGCGCCGTGCTCGAAGCCGAAGAAGCGGAGGAGTTCGTCGCTGAACAGCGCGGAGTAGTTCATCCACCAGCCGCGCTGGGTGGCTTGGTCGCGCAGCTCGCGGAGTTCCTCGGCCTCGGCGTCGTCGATCTCGTAGAGCTCGACGAGCTCGTTGAGCCGGTCCTCGGCGAGGTTCTTCTTGCCGTGCTCGACGTCGGAGAGGTAGGCGGCCGCGACGCCGACCTGCTTGGCGGCGTTGGCCGCGCGGAAGCCGCGCTCCTCGCGGCGCTCTCGGATCCGCAGGCCGATCGCCCACGCCGCGACGGTGGGAGAGACCGGTGCCATGTGCGCCTCCCGGGTGATCTCCGCCGGGAGATCGAACTCGATGGGTTGACCAAGCTGGGTAATTAACCGGGTTCCTTCTAATCTGACTTCAAGAGGTGACCATATCAACACGAAACGTCACCGCCGGCGGCGGCGTCGAGCGCCCCTTCCCCGACGACCGGTCGGCGCCGCAGCCCTCGACCGACGACGGGAGATGACGTGTCCGAGCTCTTCGACGACCAGCAGCTCGTCGCCTACTGGCGCCCGCACGGCGGGCTGCGCCACGCCCTGCACCCCACCGAGCCGCCGCGAGCGGGGCAGGAGCGCGCAGCGCTCTGCGGCCGCGCGGTCGAGGTGGGCCACCCGACCGCGGTCGACTGGTTGTCGCCGACCTGCGACGCGTGCTGGCGGATCGCGACCGCCGCGCGGGACCGGCAGAGCGCGCACCGGGCCGGTGAGCGCTGATCGACGCCGGCAATAACGCTCGTTCGGGGACGGTGACCTGGCCGGTGCGCGGGTAGTCCGGTGCGGAAGCCCGACAAATCGCTCGCAGAGGTGGTCAGCAATGAGGGCAGTCGTTTACCAGGAACCGTTCGCCGTCGCGATCGACGACGTGGAACGGCCGGCGATCCAGCATCCCTTCGACGTCGTCGTCCGCGTCACCTCGACCGCGATCTGCGGATCCGACCTGCACATGTACGAGGGGCGCACGGCCGCCGAGCCCGGCATCGTCTTCGGCCACGAGAACATGGGCATCGTCGAGCAGACCGGGGAAGGGGTGACCGGCCTGACGCGCGGCGATCGCGTCGTGATGCCGTTCAACGTCGCCTGCGGGTTCTGCAAGAACTGCATGGCGGGCAACACCGCGTTCTGCCTGACCGTCAACCCCGGCTTCGCCGGCGGCGCCTACGGCTACGTCGCGATGGGCCCCTACACCGGCGGCCAGGCGGAGTACCTGCGCGTGCCCTACGCGGACTTCAACTGCCTGAAGCTGCCCGCCGACGGGAGCCACGAGACCGACTTCGTGCTGCTGGCCGACATCTTCCCGACCGGCTACCACGGGTGCGAGCTCGCCCAGGTCTCGCCGGGCGAGAGCGTCGTGGTCTACGGGGCGGGCCCGGTGGGCCTGATGGCCGCGTACTCGGCGTTGCTGCGCGGGGCGGCGCGGGTGTTCTCCGTCGACCGGGTTCCCGAGCGCCTGGCCAAGGCCGAGGAGATCGGGGCGATCCCGATCGACTTCTCCAAGACCGACCCGGTGCGGGCGATCAAGGACCAGACCGACGGCGAGGGGACCGACAAGGGCGTCGACGCGGTCGGCTACCAGGCGCAGCGCGGTGACGACGCGTCCAAGGAGGAGCCCGCGGTGGTGCTGAACTCGCTGATCGAGAGCGTGCGGCCGACCGGTCGGCTGGGCGTGCCCGGCCTGTACGTCCCCTCGGACCCCGGCGGTCCCTCGGACGAGGCCCGCAAGGGCATGCTCCTGGTGGCCGTGGGGCGCATGTTCGAGAAGGGGCAGGTCATCGGCACCGGTCAGTGCAACGTCAAGCGGTACAACCGGCAGCTGCGCGACATGATCATCGCGGGGCGGGCGCAGCCGAGCTTCGTGGTGTCCCACGAGCTGGGGCTGGACGAGGCGCCGGACGCCTACCGCAAGTTCGACAAGCGGATCGAGGGCTACACGAAGGTGGTGCTGCACCCCTGATTGCGATCGGGAACACGTTTTCGCACGTCGCTGCGTGTTGGCGCGGGGTGGCCGCTACTGTGGACGGCCATGGACGTTCGGGTTGTGGATCACCCCCTGGCCAAGGCGCGGTTGTCGACGATGCGGGACGCGCGGACCAACAGCGCCGCGTTCCGGGCCGCGTTGCAGGAGCTCACGCTCATGCTGATCTACGAGGCCATGCGGGGCTGGGAGCTCGCCGAGGAACCGATCCACACGCCGGTCGCCAAGACCACGGGCTACCGGATCGGCAACCCGCCGCTGCTGGTGCCCGTGCTGCGCGCCGGGCTGGGGATGGCCGACCAGGCGCACAAGCTCATCCCGGAGGCGCAGATGGGCTTCGTGGGGCTGGCCCGCGACGAGGAGACGCTCAAGCCCACCCCGTACCTGGAGTCGCTGCCCGCCGACCTGACCGGTCGTCCGGTGCTGGTCCTCGATCCGATGCTGGCCACCGGCGGCTCGATGGTGCACACCATCAGCCTGCTGGTCGACCGGGGCGCCACCGACGTCACCGCGATCTGCACCCTGGCCGCCCCGGAGGGCGTGCGCAGGCTGGAGGAGTCCGGGCTGCCGGTCGGGATAGTGACCACCAGCATCGACGACCGGCTCAACGAATCGGGCTTCATCGTCCCCGGCCTGGGGGACGCGGGCGATCGCGAGTACGGCGCCGTCTGAGCTCCGCGCCCGCGCAACTCAGAGTTAAATACCAATTCGTGCAATCGCCCGGGGCCGAAAGGCCTGGTTCGTGGCACTCTGTGGCGGTGGTTTCTCCGCGAAGACATTCCAACCGCTGGTTGCCGGCGGTGCTCGGCGCGGCGGCAGCTGGGGTGCTGGTGCGCAGCGTGCGCACGATCAGGCAAACGCGCGCGATCGTGGACCTGCGCGAACCGCAACCCGCGGCGCTGGCCCCGCCGAAGGTCACCGTCGTCGTCCCGGCCCGCGATGAGGCCGACGTGCTCGGCGACTGCCTGCGTTCGATCACCGCGCAGACCCACGGGACGCAGGGCGAAGAACTGCTGCGAGTGGTCGTGGTGGACGACGGCTCCACCGACGGGACCGGCCGGATCGCCCGGGAGGCCGCCGCGGGCGACCCGCGGGTGAAGATCGTCCGGGTGGACGGTCCGCCACCGGGCTGGGGCGGCAAGGTGCACGCCATGCACATCGGCGTGGAGGCCTCCGGGCCGCCGGAAGCCGGGGAGTGGCTGCTGTTCCTGGACGCCGACACCGTGGCCGGACCGGAGCTGGTCAGCAGGCTGCTGGCCACCGCGGAGTCGGTGGACGCCGACCTGGTGTCCACCCCGGGCGGTCCGCCGCCGGGACGCTCGGCGTCCTGGCCGCTGCTGATGCCACCGGGCCTGCAGCTGATCGGGGAGAACGCCGCACCGGACGGCAAGGGCGCGAAGGCGTTCGCCATCGGGCACTGCATCCTGGTGCGCCGCTCGCACTACGAGAAGATCGGCGGCTGGACCTCGTTCGCCGCGATCCGCAACGAGGACGTCGCGATCGCCACCGCGGTGCGCGACCACGGCGGCACCACCCGAACCGTCGACGGGCTCGACCACCTGTCGACCAGCGGGATGGACCCGTTCCGGGCCGGCTGGGCGTCGTTCCGGAAGAGCTTCGTGGCCGGCACCAAGGGCTCCGCGCCGGTGCTCGCCTCGATCGGCCTCGGGCAGCTGGCCGCCTCGCTGGGCGCCCCGCTGGCGGTGGCCGCGGGAGGGCGGAAGCGTCCGCTGCTGACCGCGATCGGCCTGCTCGGCTGGGCCGCGCAGACCACCGCGCACGCGCGCACCGCGCGGTTCATGCGGGCCAACCCGGAGCTGGCCCCGCTGGCTCCGGTGACCGGGAGCTTGTTCGGGGTGCTGCTGCTCGACGGCGCCGTTCGCGCGTGGCGGGGCCGGGACCAGTGGAAGGGCCGCAGCAGCGAGTTCTAGGACGACGGGGCCCGGCCGGGCGGCCGGGCCCCGAGGTTGTTCGGTTGCCTAGGCCTTCAGCCTGCGCAGCGCGATCGGCGCGCCTGCCAGGTCCTCCTCGTTGCACATCAGCTTGAGGTCGTAGTACGGGGCGCCTTCGCGGTCGTCGTAATCGAGGTGCACCGCGATCACATCGATGGGTTCGCCCAGCCACTCCTGAGCTTCCCGAAGCCACTTCGCGGAACGCTCCAAAGCGGCCGGCAGGTCGTCGTCGCGGAACTCGACCGGGCGGTAGGGAACGCCCTGAACCTGGTCGTTCGGACCAGCGGGGGCGGGAAGGTTCACGGAGACGCCGGAGTCGTCGAGTTCGAGTCGGATCGTTTCCTCACTCACTGTCGCAGGGTAACCCCTACCGCCCTGAAAGTGCTGTTGGGAGGGCGGTGGATTCCGGCTGAACCGGTGCGGCCGATTACGATGAGCGAAGGCGCGGGGCGCCCCGAACATCGCACGTGATGAGGGAAGGCGGGCTCTGTCCGGGGCGCCCCGCCGTCGTCGAGACCTGTGGCCTCGGCGACACGATCAGGTTACTCGGAACCCCCTGACCAAGATCAACTGGGTGGTCCCGAGACCACCCTTTCGGCCCCCTCCGCCAGCTCAGCCCCGCTCCGCGCCGCCGCCGAGCCGCTAGGGCATCAGGCCGGCCGCCAGGGTCGCGCCGAGCTCCCAGCACTTCTCCAGGTCTTCCCGCTGCGGAGTGCCGAGCACCGTCACCGGTTCGGCGGCCTGCTTCCAGGACATCCCGGTGGTGATCGTGGAGATCGCCCGCAGCGCACCCTCCACGCCCTCGTTGCCGTGCACGAAAGCACCGAACGGGCGTCCCGCGGTGGAGTCCAGGCACGGGTAGTAGACGGTGTCGAAGAAGTGCTTGAGCGCCCCGCTGATGTAGCCGAGGTTGGCCGGGGTGCCCAGCAGGTAGCCGTCGGCTTCGAGCACGTCGGTGGCGGTGGCGTTGAGCGCCGCGCGCCGGACCACCTCGACGCCCTCGATCTCGTCGGTGGTGGCCCCGGCCACCGCCTGCTCGAACATCGCCTGCATGCCCGGCGACGGGGTGTGGTGCACGATCAGCAGCTTCGCCATCACTCACTCACCAGATCGGAAACGGCGCGGCGCAGTTCCTCCAGCCGTTCGGCGGCCCGCCGCTTGGCCCCGGCCAGGTCGTCGGACACCTGCTCCACCACCTGCAGGTAGCACTTGAGCTTCGGCTCGGTGCCCGACGGGCGGATCACCACGCGCAGCCCGCCGGAGCCGGTGAGCACCAGCCCGTCCGTCTCCGGCAGCAGGTCCCCGGTGCTGACCTCGGTGCCCGCGAGCTCGGCGACCGGCTGCTCGCGCAGCCTGCGCATGGTCCGGTCGATGACCTCCAGGTCGGTCACCCGCACCGAGACCTGGCCGGTCTCGTGCACCCCGTGCTCGGTGGACAGCTCGTCGAGCAGGTCCAGCAGGTGGTCGTCGGAGGCGATCAGGCTCGCGGTCAGGTCGCAGGCCAGCACCGCCGCCGAGATCCCGTCCTTGTCGCGCACCCGCTCGGGGTCGACGCTGTGGCCCAGCGCCTCCTCGTAGGCGTAGACCAGGCCGGTTCCCGCGCCGTCCCCCGCCCGCACCAGCCACTTGAAGCCGGTGAGCGTCTCGGCGTAGCGCACGCCGAACTCGGCGGCGATGGAGCGCAGCATGTTCGACGACACGATCGTGGTCGCCACCAGCGGATCCGGGTGCTCCTCGGGGTCCAACGTGGACAGCACGTGCCAGGCCAGCAGCACCCCGGTCTCGTCGCCGCGCAGCATCCGCCAGCCGTCCGCGGTGGGCACGCCCAGCGCGCAGCGGTCGGCGTCCGGGTCCAGCGCGATCGCCAGGTCGGCGTCGATGTCGGCGGCGAGCTTGAGCAGTTCGTCGGTGGCTCCCGGCTCCTCGGGGTTCGGGAAGCCCACCGAGGGGAAGTCCGGATCCGGATCGGCCTGCTCGGCCACCAGGTGGACGTCCTCGAAGCCCGCGCGGCGCAGAGCCTGCTTGAGCGTGCGCGCGCCCACGCCGTGCAGCGCGGTCGCCGCCACCCGCAGCTCGCGATCGCTGCCGCGCGGCAGCAGCGCCACCCGCGAGACGTAGTGGTCGGGCACCGAATCGGCGATCGACCAGCTGCGCGACCTCGGCACCGCGGTGGCGGCCGGGGTGTCCGCGATGGCCCGCTCGATCTCGCCGTCGACCGGATCGACCAGCTGGATCCCGCCCGAGAGGTAGAGCTTGTAGCCGTTGTCGCCGGGCGGGTTGTGCGAAGCGGTGATCTGGATGCCCGCGACGGCCTCCAGGGCGCGCGTCGCGTAGGCGAGGACCGGAGTGGGCAGCGGAGTGGGCAGCATCCGCACGTCGAACCCGGCCGCGGCCAGCACCCCGGCCGCGTCGGCGGCGAACTCCTCGGAACCGTGCCGGGCGTCCCGGCCGATCACCACGACCCCGCCGCGCTGGCCCTGCTCGGCCAGCCAGGCCGCGACCCCCGCGGTGGTGCGCACGACCACCGCGCGGTTCATCCCGTTGGCGCCCGCGCGCACGGGCGCGCGCAGTCCGGCAGTGCCGAAGCGCGGCAGGCCGGACATCCGCTCGACCAGCTCCGGGTCCTCGGCGTCCAGCAGCGCCCGCAGCTCGGCCTGGCTGCTCTCGTCGACGTCGTCGGCGATCCACTGCTCGGCCGCGGCGCGCAGCTGCTCATCCAGTGCCATACCGCCCCCGAACAGGGCGCACTCGATCCGTCACGCCGCCTCCAGGAGGCTCTTGAGCAGGCTTCCCATCCGGCTGGCCGACGCGCGACCGGCCTCCAGGACCTCCTCGTGGTTCAGCGGCTGCCCGGACAGGCCCGCGGCGAGGTTGGTCACCAGCGAGAGGCCGAAGACCTCGCTGCCGGCGGCCCGCGCGGCGATGGCCTCCACCACCGTCGACATGCCGACCAGGTCCACGCCCTGGCCGCGCAGCATCCGGATCTCCGCCGGGGTCTCGAAGTGCGGCCCGGGCATGCCCGCGTAGACGCCCTCCTCCAGGGTGCCGTCGATGGAGCGGGCCAGCTCGCGCAGGCGCGGCGAGTACAGGTCGGTCATGTCCACGAAGTTCGCCCCGACCAGCGGGGACTTGGCGGTCATGTTGATGTGATCGCTGATCAGCACCGGCTGCCCGACCCGCATGCCCTCCCGCAGGCCGCCCGCCGCGTTGGTGAGCACGATCGTGCCGCAACCGGCCGCGTCGGCGGTGCGCACGCCGTGGGCGACCGGTTCGATGCCGTGACCCTCGTAGAGGTGGGTGCGGCCGAGCATGATCAGCACGCGCTTGCCGCCGACCTGCACCGATCGGATCTTCCCGCTGTGGCCGACCGCGCCCGGCTTGGCGAAGCCCGGCAGGTCCGACATGGCGAACTCGGAGTCCGGTTCGCCGATCTCGTCGGCTGCGGGCTGCCAGCCCGAACCGAGCACGACGGCCACGTCGTGGCGCTCGAAACCGGTGATCCCGGCGAGCTTCGCGGCGGCCGTGCTCGCCGCGGCGGACGGGTCGGAGTTAGTCGTAGGCGTCACGGCCGGGCAGCTTAGTCGCCAGGGCGCCTCGTTCACCGCACGAGCCACACCCGACCCGGGCGTGGCGCGGGGCGCGGTCAGCTGGTGCTGGCCTCGAAGCTGGGCGCGATCGAGGCCAGCAGCTCCTCCTGCTCGGCGGCCTCGCCGGTCGGTCCCGTCACCCGGATGACCCACAGGTCGTCGCCGCGCCGCAGCGGGGCCGCGACCGTGTGCCGGGTGATCAGGCCGGCGGCCTCGGTGAACACCGGCCGGACGCTGGTGGTGTAGGAGATCCTGCGGTCCTCGCCCGCGCCGACGGCCGCGTCGACCTGCAGCGCGGTGAACTGCCCGCTGAACTCCTGCGGCAGCTGCGCCTCGAAATCGGCCACGGTCTGGTCGTCGAGGTAGTCGCCGTAGCGCTGCACCGACACCTCGGTGCTGCCGTCGGGCGAGACGAACGACACCACGGCGCTGTTGGCGAGGTCGTCGCGCTCGCTGTGGAAGGTCCGCCAGCCCGGCTCGGCCGGGACCTGCATGGTGAACTGCCCGCCGGTCGGCGCCTCGGTGTGCTTGGCCTCGTCCTGGTAGGGCGCCAGCGCGGGGAGGCCCGAGGTGCTCGGCGGCTTTGCGGCGTCGGGGGTGAGGTCCGGCAGCGCCGGCTTGCCCGCGGCGATCCGGGTGACGGCGAACCCGCCGACCAGCGCGCAACCGAACAGCAGGACCGCGGCCAGCACCAGCGCGATCGTCGCGGGCACCGATCGGCGCCCGCGGCGCGACTTGGCCGGCGGGTCCTGCAGCGGGAACGGCGGTGGTCCCGGGTCGGCGGCCAGCGGCGCGGGCGCGCTCGGCGCGGCGACCTGCGAGCTCATCTGCGGGGTGTTCTGCCCCGGGTGCTGCATGACCTGCCGCCGCACCCGCACCGTCGGGGCCTCCGGGTCCAGCAGCGTGGCGAACGGTCGGGCACCGGGCTCGGGCAGCAGGTGCTGGATGCGCCTGCGCGCCTCGTTCAACGCCATCCGCTGCGCCGGGTCCTTGACCAGCAGCCCGGACAGCACCTCGCCGATCGGCCCGCCGCGCCGGATCTCCGGGACCGGACCGTGCACCACCTCGTTGATCGTGGCCAGCGGATCGCCGTTGACGTCGTAGGGCGGACGGCCCTCGACGGCGGCGAACAGCGTGGCGCCGAGTCCCCACAGGTCGGCCGCAGCGGTGACCGCGTCGCCGGAGGCCACCTCCGGGGCGATGAAGGCGGGCGTGCCCAGCAGGATCCCGGTGCTGGTGATGGTGTGCTCGGCGACGTTGCGCGAGATGCCGAAGTCGCTGACCTTCAACCGGCCGTCGTCGCCGATGAGCACGTTGCCGGGCTTCACGTCGCGGTGCACGATCCCGGACCGGTGCGCGGCTTCGAGTCCCGCGGCGGCACCGTCGCAGATCACCGCCAGCTGCTGGTCGTCCAGCGGGCCGTGGTCGTCCAGCACCGCGGCCAGGCTCTGCGAGGGGACCAGCTCCATGACCACGAACGGTTCGTCGTCCTCGCGAGCGACGTCGTAGAGGGTGACCACGTTCGGGTGAGACAGCGCGGCGATGGCTCGGGCCTCGCGCAGCGCGCGCTCGCGCAGCTCGGCGGCCTCCTCGGCGGGCATGCCGGGAGCGAGCTTGATCTCCTTGACCGCGACCGGGCGCTGCAGGAGCTCGTCGGTGGCGTACCAGACGCGGCCCATCGCGCCACCGCCGAGCTTGCGCTCCAGGCGGTACCGGTCGGCGATCAGCCGGCCTGCGCCGGCGAGGGTGTCTTGGCTTTCGGCGGGCACCACCACATTTTCCACCCTCGTGGTCATCTTCGAGGGCGAACTGAGCGGATCGATGCCGAAAACCGCGCCCGAGGGGCATCGACCGCGCCTGCTCAGCGCGTTACGCGCAGTGAATAATCCCACTCGCGGAGCTCCGGCGATCACGCGCCGGGGTGAGGCGAAGTCCTTTCACCGCAACCGAAACCGGTGCCGACGGCAGCGGAACCCCAGCGCGTCCGGTTTAGCCGATCGACGGCAGATGCAGATAGGTTGATCAGCGAACGGACCTTCCGGGCACCGTCCGGCCCGACCCGCTTCCCGCCGCAGTCGTGCGGCGACCCGCCGGTCCGCCGCGGTGCGCGCGCGGTGGCGGTGGCGAACAATCCCGGTGGCCGGTGGTCCGGTGCAGCGAGAGGGAGGTGTTCGTGCTCGGTTTCGTCCTCGCGCACCTGCTGATTGCCCTGGCCCTGCCGCTGGTCGCCCGGCGCAGCACCCGGGCGGCCTTCCTGGTCGCGGCGTTGCCGCCCGCCGCCGCGGGCGCGTGGATGCTCGCCCAGGCCCCCGACGTGCTGGCCGGGCAGGTGCGGACCGAAACCGTGCCGTGGGCACCGCAGATCGGGCTGTCCCTGGACTTCCGACTCGACCCGCTGGCGCTGCTGATGACCATCCTGGTCTCCGGCCTCGGCGCGCTGATCCTGATCTACGCCGACGCCTACTTCCCGCGCGACCGCGGCGACGCCCGGCGCTCCGCGCCGCTGCTGCTGGCCTTCGCCGGAGCCATGCTCGGGCTCGTCCTCGGCGACGACCTGATCACCGTCTACGTCTTCTGGGAACTGACCACCATCTGCTCGTTCCTGCTGGTCGGCCAGGCCGGCATCAGCCGCGAGTCGCGCCGCTCGGCGCTGCAGGCGCTGATGATCACCACGCTCGGCGGGCTGGTGATGCTGCTCGGCTTCGTGCTGCTCGGCGAGACCGCGGGCACCTACCGCATCTCCGAGCTCGCCGCGCACCCGCCGACCGGACCGGTGATGACCGCGGCCGCGCTGCTCGTGCTCGTCGGCGCGTTCACCAAGTCCGCGCAGCTGCCGTTCCACAACTGGTTGCCCGCCGCGATGGTCGCGCCCACCCCGATCAGCGCGTACCTGCACGCCGCCTCGATGGTCAAGGCCGGCGTCTTCCTGGTCGCCCGGCTGGGCCCGGTGTTCGTCGCCCAGCCCGAGTGGGGCTGGCTGACCGCGGCGTTCGGCCTGGCCACCATGATCTTCGGCGGCTGGCGCGCGCTGCACGAGTACGACCTCAAGCGGTTGCTGGCCTACGGCACCGTCAGCCAGCTCGGCTTCCTGATGGTGCTCTTCGGCGCGGGGACCTACGACGCCGAGCTGGCCGGCGCGAGCATGCTCCTCGCGCACGGCCTGTTCAAGGCCACCCTGTTCCTGGTCGCGGGAATGGTCGACCACCAGACCGGCACCCGCGACATCCGCAAGCTCTCCGGGATCGGCCGCGCGCAGCCGGCCCTGGCCGTCGTCGCCGGGCTCGCCGCCGCGTCGATGGCCGGGTTGCCGCCGCTGGTGGGCTTCCTCGGCAAGGAAGCGGCCTTCAGCTCCTTCGACGACCCGGTGCTGCTCGCCGGTCTGGTGCTCGGCTCGGCGTTCACCGCCGCCTACACCCTCCGGATGTGGCTGGGCACCTTCACCACGAAGGAGCGCCCGGGCCCGACCACCGTCAAGCCCGGCGAGCTGCAGGCCCTGATCCCCACCGCGCTGCCCGCGCTGGCCGGGCTCGCCCTGGGCATCGGCTACCCGCTGGCCGACGCGCTCGCCGGGGCCTTCGCGAAGTCCTTCCCCGCCTCGGCCAACCCGTACCACCTCGCGCTGTGGCACGGGGTGAACCCGCCGCTGCTGATGTCGGCGATCGCCCTGGCCGGCGGTGTCGTGCTGCACGCCTATCGCGACCCGCTGACCGCGATGCGCCGCCGCTGGCCGCAGCCGCTGAACGCGCAGCGCGGCTACGAGCGGCTCACCGGCTTGCTGGAGCGCGTCGCGGTCGCGGTCACCGCGCGCCTGCAGGTCGGATCCCTGCCCACCTACCTCGGCATCATCCTGGTCACCGTGCTGGTCGTGCCCGGGACCGCGCTGGTGCTGCGCACCACCGTTCCCGAGGACCTGCGCGGCTACGACTCGCTGATGCAGCTGCCGCTCGGCGCGGGCGTGGTGGTCGGCGCGATCGCGGTGCTGCGCGCCAAGCGCAGGCTCACCGCCGTGCTGCTGGTCGGCGTGGTCGGCTACGGCATCGGCGGGCTGTTCATCGTGGACGGTGCGCCCGACCTCGCGCTGGCCCAGTTCCTGGTGGAGACGCTGACCATCGTGGCATTCGTGCTCGTGCTGCGCCGCCTGCCCGAGCGGTTCACCGACACCGACAGCACGAAGCTGTTCGCGCTGCCCAAGGCCCTCATCGCCACCGCGGCCGGCGCGTTCGTCGCGCTGGCCGCGATCGTGTTCAGCGCGGCGCGCAGGCATCCGCCCGAGGCCAGCGACTTCTTCATCGCCAACGCCGAGAAGGGCGCCGGTGCGACCAACGTGGTCAACGCGATCATCGTCGACTTCCGCGCCTTCGACACCGTCGGCGAGATCGCCGTGCTGGCGGTCGCCGCCACCGGCGTGGCGAGCCTGATCCTCGCGTCCCGGCACGAGCGCCGGCGGCGCAGCACCCGCGTGATCAAGCAGGAGGTGGGCGAATGACTTCCCGGGACCCGGACTGGTCGCGGTGGGACGCCCCCACCGAGCGCTGGCTGCTGTCGGGCTTCCGCCGCGAGGGCGCCAAGCGCTCGATGCTGCTGGAACTGGCCGCGCGCATCGTGTTCCCGACCGTGCTGGTGCTGTCGGTGTACCTGCTGTTCGCCGGGCACGACAGGGCGGGCGGCGGCTTCAGCGGCGGGCTGGTCGCCGGTCAGGCGTTCGTGCTGCGCTACCTCGTCGGCGGCCGGATGGACGACAGCGCGATCGTGTCCATGCGCCCTCCGGTGCTCATCGGAGCGGGTCTGACCCTGGCCACGGTGGCCGCGTTCCTGCCGCTGCTCTTCGGCGGCGGCCTGCTGGAGAGCTCGATCTACAAGTTCACCGCGCCCGGCCTCGGCCAGATCAAGTTCGTCAGCAGCCTGGTGCTCGACACCGGCGTCTACCTGCTGATCGTCGGCGTGGTGCTGGACCTGCTGCGCACCCTGGGCTCGGGCATCGAAGCGGACGCCGACGCCGCGGCGAGGGGGCAGCGATGACGATCAACCTGACCCTGGCGATCGTGATCGCCGCGCTGTACTCGGTCGGCTTCTACCTGCTGATGCAGCGCTCGCTGATGCGCGTGCTGCTCGGCATCGTGATCCTCGGGCACGGCTCCAACCTGCTGCTGCAGACCGCGGGCGGGCCGCCCGGTCGCGCACCGATGCTCACCACCGCGCGGCCCGAGCAGATGACGGACCCGCTGCCGCAGGCCATGGCGCTGACCGCGATCGTGATCACCTTCGCGCTCACCACCTTCCTGCTCGCCCTGGCCTACCGGTCCTGGACGTTGCTGGGCCACGACGAGGTCCGCGACGACGTCGAGGACCGGCGCATCCAGCGGCTGGAACGCCGCAAGGTCGAAGAGGACGAGGAGGAGGCCGCGTGACGGTCCTGGTCGCGCTGCCCGTGCTGCTCCCGCTGGCCGCCGCCGGGCTCACCCTCGCCCTCGGCGGCTACGCCGACGTGCAGCGCCTGCTCGGGCTGCTGGTGCTCGGGGCGATCATCGCCGACGCCGCCGCGCTGCTCTACCTCGCCGACACCGCGGGGCCCGTGGTGCTGCAGATGGGCGCCTGGCCCGCCCCGTTCGGCATCACCCTGATCGCCGACCGGCTCTCCGCGCTGCTGCTGCTGGTGTCCTCGGTGGTGACCTTCGCGGTGCTGATCTACTCGATCGGCCAGCGCATCACCGACTACGGGCGGGAGGCCTCCAGCACCACGTTCCACCCGATGTACCTGATGCTGTGCGCGGGGGTGTCGCTGGCCTACCTCACCGGCGACCTGTTCAACCTGTTCGTGGCCTTCGAGATCATGCTCAGCTCGTCCTACGTGCTGATCACCCGCCGGACCAAGGCCGAGCGGGTGCGCGCGGGCATGACCTACACGATCGTCAGCCTGGCCTCCTCGCTGCTGTTCATCACCATGATCGCGCTGGTCTACGCCTCCACCGGCACGGTCAACCTGGCCGACCTGGGCCAGAAGGTGCACGAGCTGCCCAACGGGCTGCAGACCGCGCTGGCGCTGCTGGTCGTGATCGTCTTCGGCGTGAAGGCCGCGATGGTGCCGCTGCACTTCTGGCTGCCGGACAGCTACCCGACCGCGCCGGCCCCGGTCACCGCGGTGTTCGCGGGCCTGCTGACCAAGGTCGGCATCTACGCCCTGATCCGCACCCAGACCCTGGTCTTCGCGCACTCGCCGAGCTGGAAGCTGATGCTGGGCATCGCGCTGATCACCATGATCGTCGGCGCGCTCGGCGCGCTGGCGCAGAACGACCTCAACCGGCTGCTGTCGTTCCTGCTGGTCAGCCACATCGGCTACATGCTGTTCGGGCTCGGCGTCTACGACGTGCTGGGCCTGACCGGGGTGATCCTCTACGTGGTCCACCACATCACCGTGCAGGCCACGCTGTTCCTGGTCAGCGGTCTGATCACGCGGCACACCGGAACCGTGGCGCTGACCAGGATGGGCGGGCTGGCCAAGGCGGCGCCGCCGATCGGGGTGCTGTTCGCGCTGCCGGCGCTGAGCCTGGCCGGAGTGCCGCCGTTCTCCGGCTTCGTGGCCAAGCTCGCGCTGCTGCAGTCCGGTGTCGGCGCCGGGACGATCAGCGCCTACCTGGTCACCGCGACCGCGGTGCTGACCAGCCTGCTGAGCCTGTACGCGATGGCCCGGGTGTGGACCCGCGCCTTCTGGGGCCAGGTCAAGGCGCCCGTTCCGGACCCGGACCCCACCGACGAGCTCGTCGTGGGCACCGCCAGCTCCAGCCGGCCGATGGTCGCGGCCACCGGGGTCCTGGTGGCCGCCAGCGTGATCATCGCCGCGCTGGCCGGCCCGCTGGCCGGGATCAGCGAGCGCGCGGCGGCCGACCTGATGCACGAGGACACCTACCGCAGCGCGGTGCTGGGCGGTGAGCGCCATGGCTAAGCGGCTGACCCGCAAGCAGCGGCTGCTGCGCAGGGGTCCGCTGGTGATCTGGCTGACCCTGGTGTGGGTGCTGCTGTGGGGCACCCTGGACCTCGGCACGCTGGTGTTCGGGCTGAGCGTCGCGCTGCTGGTGAGCGTGCTGTTCCCGGCGCCGCCCATCCGCACCGGCATGGTGCTGCGCCCGTTCCAGCTGCTGCGGCTGATCGGCTACCTGGCCTGGGACCTGGTGATCTCCACCATGCGGGTCACCTGGCAGGCGCTGCGCTTCGGGCCGAACGCCACGGCGGGCATCGTCGCGGCCCGGCTGCACGTCGACTCCGACCACCTCACCGCGCTGATCGCCAGCGCGATCTCGCTGGCCCCCGGCCAGTTCGTGCTGCAGATCGACCGGGTGGACCGGATCTGCTACGTCTACGCGCTCTGCATCGACGACGAGGAATCGGTGCGCCGCGAGGTCGCCCGCCTGGAGCGGTTCGTCGTGGCGGCCGTCGGCTCGGCGGAGCAGCGGGAAATGCTGCAGGAGGCCGGATGACCTGGGTGTTCTTGACCACGCTGGCGCTGCTGGCGGTCGCCGGGCTGCTGGTGGTGGTCCGGTTGCTGATCGGCCGCACCACCCTGGACCGGATCGTGTCGGTGGACGTGCTGGTCACGCTGATCGTGGCGGCGACCTGCGCCGGGATGGGCTGGCAGCAGGACGGCTCGAACATCGCGCTGCTGGCCGCGTTCGCGCTGCTGGCCTTCATCGGGTCGATCAGCGCGGCCCGGCTGATCGAGCGGAAGGAGCCCTACCGGTGATCCTCCTCGACGCGTTCTCCGCGGTCTGCCTCATCGGCGGCGCGCTGTCCTGCCTGTTCGGCGCGCTCGGGCTGCTGACGTTCCCGGACGTCACAGCGCGGCTGCAGGCGGCCACCAAACCGCAGACGCTCGGGTTGCTGCTGATCCTCGTCGGCACCGCGGTGCAGCTGAACTTCAGCCTCGCCACCGGGTTGATCCTGGTCGGGCTGTTCCAGATGCTCACCGCTCCGGTGCTGGCGCAGCTGATCGGCCGCGCCGCCTACCGGACCGACAGCATCGACCGGCGCACCCTGGTCGTCGACGAGCTGGGGGAGCGCATCGAGCGCGAGCGGACCGGACGGGTCGGCGGGCCGCCCGCGAGTCGCTGAACTGGCGGTTGTGCCCAGCGGGTCCGATCTAGAACCGTCCGGGTTGGGCAAGCTGGCAACGGCCGGTTACTCACAGCGTTCAATATGATCAAATGGACCGGTACGGGTTACCACGGAAGCGTCGGTGGTGCGCCGACGTGGCGCAGAAGGATGTGGAGCCAACATGAGGCGGATCGGCCGCCTGCTCGCCGGAGTCGCGATCGGGTTATCCCTGCTGTTCACCCCGCCCGCGGCCGCGCTCGCGGAGGCGGCCCCGGTGACGGCGGTGGTGGCCCAGCAACCGGCGCCCGAACAGCCGGCGCAGGAGGAGACCCCCGCCGAGCGCAAGCAGCGCACCGCGATGGGCGTGGCCGGGCTGGTGCTCATCGGCGCCGTGCTGCTCACCCGCCGGATGCGCAAGAAGCCCGTGCTGTTCGTCGAGTGGAAGAAGAAGTAACGGCGCGGGAAAACCGGTCGAGCGTTCGGTTTCGACACGGATTCTTCGCCGCGAATTCTCGCCATGGACTAGACCTGACGACGAACGTGTGGGATTTTCACACATGATCGTGCGCGCGATGCTTTCCACGGCCGAGCGCGCTGTTCCGGGTGAGTAACCCGCCCAGACGTGGGCCGGCGCCGGGAAGCCCCCCGACCGGTGCCGGCCCACACCTACCTCCGCGGCTCCATTCCCGGTGCGCTGCGGTCATCGCCGAGTGATCGCGTTTCACCGATCGCCGCGAGTTTAGATGGATTTCGAGACAGCAATTGTCGGTTTGTCCGTATTTCGCGTTCTCTCACTCGAAAGTATGAGATCACGAGATTCTTTGGTAGTAGTAATCGGTCGGGGCGAAGCAGAACCACCCGTTCGGCGCAGCAGGGCTACCGGTGGCCGCTGCGAAGCGCGTTCGCGGCGCGCCGCTGATCCCGCTGCGGCAGGATGAGCGCAAATGCGTACCACCCCATCCGTCGAGGACTCCGCGCCGCGAGAGCGGCTGCGCGAGCGCTGCCGAGCCGCCGTGCGCGAAGTCGAGGACGAGCTGGTGGGGCTCTCCCGCGGCATCCACGCCGATCCCGAGCTCTCCTTCGAGGAGCACCGCGCCTCGGCCAAGATCGCCGACCTGCTGGCCCGGCGCGGGTTCCGGGTGCGCGCCCCGGTCGCCGGCCTGGAGACCGCCCTGATCGGCGAGCGCGGCAGCGGCGAGCTCGTCGTCGGCATCTGCGCCGAGTACGACGCCCTCCCGCAGGTCGGCCACGCCTGCGGGCACAACGTCATCGCCGCCGCGGGGGTGGGCGCCGCGCTCGCGCTCGCCGAGGTCGCCGACGCGGCCGGGCTGACCGTGCGGCTGATCGGCACGCCGGCCGAGGAGGTCGGCGGCGGCAAGGTCGTCATGCTGCGCGAGGGCGTGTTCGACGACGTCGCGCTGGCGGCGATGGTGCACCCCGGCCCGGAGGAGATCTGCCGGCCGAGCTCCCTGGCCATCAACGACCTGGAGATCCGCTACACCGGCCGCGCCGCGCACGCCGCCTCCGCTCCCGAGCTCGGGGTCAACGCCGCGGACGCGCTGACGCTCGCGCAGGTGGCCGTGGGCCTGCTCCGGCAGCACCTGGAACCGCGACAAATGGTGCACGGTATCGTCACGGAGGGTGGCGCGGCGCCGAACATCGTGCCCGCGCGCACCGCGGCGGTCTACAACCTGCGTGCTGCCGAGGAAAGCTCCCTGCGGCGCCTGGAGAACCGAATCCGGGCCTGCTTCGAGGCCGGGGCCACCGCGACCGGGTGCTCGCACGAGATCGTGCAGGTCTCGCCGGTGTACGCGGAGCTGGACCCCGACCGCTGGTTGTCGGAGGCGTACCGCCGCGCGATCACCGAGCTCGGGCGAGAACCGCTCGACCGGGGTGTCGAGCGGGACCGGGTCATCGGGAGCACCGACATGGGCAACGTGACCGGGTTCCTGCCCGCGATCCACCCGATGATCGCGGTGGACTGCGGCGACGCGGTCAACCACCAGGCGGAGTTCGCCGCCGCCTGCGCCACTCCGTCCGCGGACCGGGCGGTTCTCGACGGCGCGGTGGCGATGGCCTGGACAGCGCTGGCCGCGGCGACCGACGGCGCGCAGCGCGAGCGGCTGCTGGCCGGCGCGCGCGAGAGAACGACCGAACCGAAGAACACGTCTGGAGGGACGGCGTGACCGTGGTGGATTCCCGCGGCCCGGATCCGCGGGACGAGGAGTGGGGCGCGGCGGAGATCACCTCCGCCGCCCAGGCGACCCTCGTGCCGACCAACGAGCCCGGCGCGGAGCTGGGCAGCACGATGGGGGACATGGGGTCCAATGTGGAGTCGGAGGTGGCCGACCTCGGTGCCGGTCGCGGTCCGTCCTGGCTCGACGCCTGGATCCGGGCGAACGCCCACCGGCTGCTCGCCTGGCGCCGCCACGTCCACGCCCACCCCGAGCTCTCCCGCGCCGAGCACCGCACCACCGCGTTCCTGGCCGACCGGCTCGGCGAGGCCGGGCTCAAGCCCCGGCAGCTGCCCACCGGTACCGGTCTGATCTGCGACATCGGTGAATCCGGGCCCATGGTGGCGCTGCGCGCCGACATCGATGCGCTCCCGCTGACCGAGGCCACCGGCCTGCCGTTCTCCTCCACAGTGGACGGCGTGGCGCACTCCTGCGGGCACGACGCGCACACCGCGGTGCTGCTCGGCGCCGCGCTCGCGCTGGCCACCGCGCCGCGGCTGCCCGGCCGAGTGCGGCTGATCTTCCAGCCGGCCGAGGAGGTCATGCCGGGCGGAGCGCTGGACGTGCTGGCCACCGGCGCGCTGGACGAGGTCGAGCGGATCTTCGGACTGCACTGCGACCCGAAGCTGGAGGTCGGCAGGGTCGGCATCAAGCAGGGCGCCATCACCTCGGCCACCGACCTGCTGGAGCTGCGGCTCACCTCGCCCGGCGGGCACACCTCGCGGCCGCACCTGACCGGCGACCTGGTGCACGCGCTCGGCGCCGTCATCACCGGGCTGCCCGGCCTGCTCGCGCGCCGCGTCGACCCGCGCGCCGGAACCGTGCTGACCTGGGGCGCGGTGCACGCGGGGGAGGCGCCCAACGCCATCCCGCAGGAGGGCGTCCTCACCGGCACGCTGCGCACGGCCGACCGGGACACCTGGGCCCAGCTGGAGCCGCTGGTGCACGAGCTGGTGCACAGCCTGCTCAGCCCGCTGGGCGTGGGCTTCGACCTGCAGCACCGGCGCGGCGTCCCGCCGGTCGTCAACGAGCCCGCCAGCACCGAGCTGCTGCGCGCGGCCGTCACCGCGGCGATGGGGTCCGACGCGGAGGCCGGCACTCCGCAGTCCTCCGGGGGCGAGGACTTCGGCTGGTACCTGGAGCACGTCCCCGGTTCGTTCGCCCGGCTGGGCGTGCACTCGGGCAGCGGGCCCACGCTCGACCTGCACCAGCCGACCTTCGCGCTCGACGAGCGGGCCCTGTTCGTCGGAGTCCGGACGATGGTCCACGCGGCGCTGCGAGCCCTGGACTCCTGAGGTTCCCGGGCGAGCGATCTCGCCCGGGAACAACTCCACCGGAACGGGGTGTATCAGGCGCTCCGGTGTATCAGCGGGCGGTTCTCGGTCCTCTTACAAGTATGCGAACCGAAATCCCCTGCCCGCAGTTCCTGTCCGCTCCCGCGTCGCAGAGCCCGCCGCAAGCCGGGCACGGCGCGCTAACCCGCCGGGAAGCCGAGCGGCTGCTCGGCGAGGAGGCCGTGGTCGAAGCCCTCGAAGAGGGCGAATGGGTGCAGCCCTGGCGCGGGGTGCTGGTCCCGGCGGCGCTGGCCGCGGAGCCGCGCACCCGCGCGGCGGCCGCTCTGCTGCGCGCCGACGAGCACGCGGTGCTCTCCGGGGCCACGGCCGTGGCGGTGCACGGCTGCGGGCCGGTTCCCGAGGACGTCCACCTGACCGTGCCCTACGGTTGCGAGCTCCGCTCTCAGACCGGGCTGGTGGTGCGCCAGTCCTGGATCCGCGAGGTCGACGTGCACCTGCTCGACGGGCTGCGGGTGCACGCGCTGGACGTGGCGCTGGCCGATCTGCTCTGCCTCGGCCCGCAGCGGCGGGCGCTGGACTGCCTGGAGCGGGCGCTCGGGGCGCTCGGGGATCGCGCCGAGCGGTTCCGCGCGCTGGTCGGTCAGCGGCTGGACCACCGCCGCGACCGCCGCGGCACCCGGCAGGCCGCCGAACTGCTCCGGCTCGCCTGGGCGGACCCCTGGCCGACCGCTGATCCGGCGTTGACCGGGGGCACCCGATGACGGTATTTATCACAGGAATTTCCGTTAAGATAATCACTGCTTGTGTTAACTTGGGGCTGGAACTCGACTGGAAGGACGTCCCGTGCCCACAGCTGAGCGAATCGACCTGGTGCTCCTCGACGTCGGCGGCCCGATCTACGACGACGTGGCCTACCGAGATGCCCTCCTGCGCGCCGCGCAGGAGCTCGCCGCCGAGGAGGGTCGCGACATCGACGAGGCCGAGTTCCAGCGGGTCTGCGACGACCACCGGCAGCAGCAGGCCGGCTCGCTGCGTTCCAAGATCGCCGAGCGGTTCTTCACCCCGGCGCTGCGCGAACGGCTCTCCGACCTGGCGCAGCGCTACTGGGAGTACCCGGCTTCCTGCCTCTACGACGACGTGCTTCCCGCGCTGCGCCTGGTCTCCGAGCGCTACCGGATCGCGCTGGTCGCCAACCAGCGGACCGAGGTGCTCCGCGCGCTGCGCCGCGACGGCGTCGCCGAGCACGTCGACATCTGGGCGATCTCGGAAGCCCTCGGCGTGGAGAAGCCGGACCCGCGCATCTTCCGGCACGCGCTGCGCGAAGCCGGCGTGGACCCCGCGAACGCGGTGCACGTCGGCAACCGCCTCGACTCCGACGTGCGCGGTGCCAAGGGCGTCGGGCTGCGCACGGTGTGGGTGCTGCGCGGTGAGGCCCCGCCGAACCCCACGCCCGAGCAGCTCGCCGAGACCGACCTGGCCGTGCGCACGCTGGCCGAGCTCCCCGACGCGCTCGAGCAGCTGTCCTCGTGATGGGCGAGCTGGTCGCGGGCGTCGACATCGCCACCGCCAACGCTCGGGTGCAGGTGCACGACCCGGCGGGCAACCTGCTCGCCGCGGCCTCGCGCGCGCTGCCGCCGCCCGAGCGATCCGGGCCGCGCTCCGAGCAGGACGCCAACAGCTGGTGGCCCGCCGTGCGCGACTGCCTCGCCGCGTGCACCGAGCAGCTGGGCCCGCGCAGCGCCGAGATCACCGCACTGGCCATCTCGGCCACCTCCGGCACGGTCGTCGCGGTGGATCGCGACGGACGACCGCTCGGGCCGGCCCTGATGTACGACGACCGGCGGGCCGAGGAGGAGGCGAGCACCGCGCGGCGGGCGGGCGAGGCCCGCTGGCGGCGCACCGGAATGGTGCCCACGGCCGGGTCCGGCCTGGCCCGGATCGGCCGGCTCGTCCGCGACCACCCCGATGCCGAGCTGGTGTGCCACACCCCGGACGTCGTCGCCCGCGAGCTGGTCGGTCACCCGGTGCCGACCGACACCAGCCACGCGCTCAAGAGCGGTTACGACGCGACGGCCGAGGAGTGGGCCGAGGAGGCCCTTGCCGCGCTGCGCGTGCCGACGAGCTCGCTGCCCCACGTGGTTCGACCGACCGCGGTGCTGGGCGCGGTGAGCACCGTCGCCGCCGCGGCGACCGGACTACCGGTGGGCTGCGAGGTCCGCGCGGGCATGACCGACGGCTGCGCGGGTCAGCTGGCCTGCGGCGCCGTCGACCTCGGCCGGTTCGTCACGGTGCTGGGCACGACGATGGTGCTCAAGGGCGTCGCCGAGCAGCCCGTGCACGACCCCGCGGGTGCGGTCTACAGCCACCTGCACCCCGACGGCGGATGGCTGCCCGGGGGAGCCGCCAACATCGGCGGCTCGGCGCTGGCCGACCGGCCCCCCGGCGAGCTGGCCGATCTGGATGCCGCGGCCCTCGCCCGCGGCCCGGCGAACGTCGTCGACTACCCGCTGCGGGGTCGGGGCGAGCGGTTCCCGTTCCAGGCGCCCGAAGCCGAGGCCTTCCGGTTGGGCACCCCTGCCGATCGGGTCGAGGAGCACCGGGCCCGCCTGGAGGGCATCGCGTTCTGCGAGCGCCTCGCCCTGGAGCGGTTGTCCGAGCTGGGCGCCGCCGCGGAGGGGGCGATCCGCACCGCCGGCGGCGGCGCCCGCAGCCGCGAGTGGTGCGCGATCCGCGCTGCGGTGCTGGGCAGGCCGGTGCTGAGGCTGCAGGGAGCCGGGACCGCGCTGGGAGCGGCGCTGCTCGCCGCTTCCGGCACCGTCCACCCCGATCTCAGCGCGGCGGCGAAGGCCATGGTCCCGGCGGCCGAGCTCGTCGACCCGCGCCCGGACGAGCGCTTGGAGGACAACTACCGGCGGTTCTGCGATGAGCTGCGCGGCCGGGGCTGGCTCTAGAGGTCGCGCGGCGAACCCGGTCCCACGTTGTGGCAGGGGCGGGTGCGCAGCTTCTCCACGTAGTCCTCGGGCGCGCCGGCGGCCTCCGCCGCGTCGGCCACCACTCCGAGGTAGCGCGCCGAGGGCAGCCCGCCCTCGTACGCGTCGAGCACGTAGAGCCACGCCAGCACGGGCCCGTCCAGCGTCTGCACCCGAAGCCGGAGCTTCTTGTGCATGCCGAGCTCGGCGCCCTCCCAGTTGTCCAGGTTGCGCTCGTCCTCCGGGCTGACGTCGTAGAGCACCGTGAAGACCTGCGAGCCCGGTTGCTCGACGATCGTGGCCAGGGCGCCTTCCCAGCCGTAATCCTCGCCACCGAAGGTCAGGCGCCAATCCATCAGCCACCCGGTCCCCGCCATCGGGGAATGCGGTGCGCGCTTCAACATCTGGGCCGGATCCATGTTGGATCCGTACGCGGCGTACAGAGGCACGTGCACCAGGGTAACGATCGCCAACGCGAAAAGCGGAGCGGACCACGGCACGAACGAGGGTTGGGCGCGAATTTTTCCCGCACCGCTCGGCGCGGGCGCACCGCGCGCGATCGCGGAACCGGGCTTGATTACGGACGGTGCCGATCGGCGAAGTGGCCTTCACCACTCTGGTTACCACCCGGTTTGCCCGGACTCGACGCAGCGTACGGTGAGTCCGGCGCCCATAAGGTGGTACAGGGGAGGACAGCGAAGTGACCCGCATCGTGATCATGGGAGGCGGCCCGGCCGGCTACGAGGCGGCTCTGGTCGCGGCATCCAACGGAGCGGACGTCACCCTGGTCGAGCCGGAGGGGCTCGGCGGGGCGTGCGTGCTCTACGACTGCGTTCCGTCCAAGACCTTCATCGCCTCGGCGGGCGCCCGTTCGTCCATCCGGGACGCCGCCGAGCTCGGCATCCGGGCCAACAACGACGACTCCGACGTCGAGGTCGCCGTGGTGCACGGCCGGGTGAAGGGCCTGGCCCTGGCCCAGTCCGCCGACATCCGCTCCCGGGTCCGCCGCGAGGGCGTGCGGATCCTGCCCGGTCGCGCGCGGTTCACCAACGCCACCAAGGGCATGGCCGTGCACCAGGTCGGCGTCGACCTCGCCGACGGTGGCCACGAGGAGCTCTCCGCCGACGTGGTGCTCATCGCCACCGGCGCGACCCCGCGGATCCTCAAGGGCGCCGAGCCCGACGGGGAGCGCATCCTCACCTGGCGCCAGCTCTACGACCTGCCCGAGCTGCCCAAGCACCTGGCCGTGATCGGCTCCGGCGTCACCGGTGTGGAGTTCGCCTCCGCCTACACCGAGATGGGCGTGAAGGTCACCATGATCTCCAGCCGGGACCGCGTGCTGCCGCACGAGGACGCCGACGCCGCGGCCGTGCTGGAGGAGGTCTTCGCCGAGCGCGGCACCGAGGTCGTCAAGCACGCCCGCGCCGAGAAGGTCGAGCGCACCGACGACGGCGTGCTCATCCACCTCGCCGACGGCCGCAAGGTCGAGGCCAGCCACGCCCTGCTGACCGTCGGCTCGGTCCCCAACACCGAGGAGCTGGGCCTGGAGCGGGTCGGCATCGAGACCGACCGCAGCGGCTACATCCCGGTCGACCGCGTGTCGCGCACCAACGTGCCGGGCATCTACGCCGCCGGTGACTGCACCGGACTGCTGCTGCTGGCCTCGGTGGCCGGCATGCAGGGCCGCATCGCGATGTGGCACGCCCTCGGCGAGGGCGTCACGCCGATCAAGCTCAAGACGGTCGCCGCCAACGTCTTCACCCACCCGGAGATCGCCACCGTCGGGATCAGCCAGCAGGCCATCGACAGCGGCGAGGTCCCGGCCCGCACCGTGATGATGCCGCTGGCCACGAACCCGCGCGCGAAGATGGAGGGGCTGCGCCGCGGTTTCCTCAAGGTCTTCTGCCGCCCGCAGACCGGCGTGGTCGTCGGCGGCGTGGTGGTCGGCCCGAACGCCAGCGAGCTGATCCTGCCGATCGCGCTGGCCGTGCAGAACCAGGTGACCGTCGACAACCTGGCCAACACGTTCTCGGTGTACCCGTCGCTGTCCGGCTCGCTCACCGAGGCGGGCCGGTTGCTGATGCGGCACGACGACCTGGACTGATCGTCCCGGAGGGGAGTGGTCATGGCCGCCGAACTTCCCCAGCTGATCTACGACGGCGACTGCGGGTTCTGCACCCGCAGCGCTCGGCTCGCCACGCGCCTGCCGGTGCGGATGCGCGTGCGGCCCTGGCAGGAGGTCGACCTCGCCGCGCTGGGCACCGACGAGCGGCGCGCCCGCCACGAGGTGCTGTGGGTGTCGACCTCCGGCCGGGTCTCCGGCGGAGCTGCCGCGGTCGCCGACCTGTTCGAGTCCTGCCGCGCGCCCTGGCCGCTGCTGGGGCGCGCGATGTCGGCTCCTCTGGTGCGCGTACTCGCCGAGCGCGTCTACCGGTGGGTGGCCGACAACCGGTACCGCCTGCCCGGTGCCACGCCGGCCTGCCAGCTCCCCCCGGAGCAGCGTCCCCGCGGCGAGTGACGCTCCTGCGCCCCGGTGATCCCCGGAGCGAAAGAATGGCCGATCGGCCAATACCGCTCGCCCGCGTCCGGCCGTAGCGTTGTTCGTGTCAGTTCGACACCGCGACGAGCGGCAGGTGACCGGCGATGCTCCACTATCGGAATTCCCAACGGAATTCGCCTCGTTCGCAACGTCCTCGCACCGTCCGATCCAGACCGCGGTGCTCGGAGAGCGGTCTCCTACCGGCACGGCCTCCTCCTGGGATTCGGCCGTGCTGATCCTTTCCTCCTGACTCCTCCGCGTCGGTGGCCGACGCCGGTTTTCGCGCGACGAGCCGTCATCGCTCTTTGACAACTGCAGAGCGGAATTCCATCCAGGCTCGGTGGCTGAGGCTCGCCGGTGCCGATCGGTTCGGAACCGGCGAGCCCCGCCCCCGGAAAAATCACGCGACGCGGGGGCCGGGGTCTGCTTAGGCTGATCGCATGCAGGCGCAGATCTACCTCTGATCAAGTCCGTCGTCGACGGCTTCACCGCGCCGCGGGCACAGCGATCCCGCCGCGCGTCGGTTCTTCCCGCCCACGTCCCGGATCCGGGCACAGATCAGAGAGCAGGATCGGCATGTCCAGATCAGCGCAGCACTCCCAGCACGTCCGCGCGGCCCACATCGCTTTCTTCTCGATCCCCGCGCACGGGCACGTCAATCCCGGCCTGGGGCTGGTCGCCGAGCTCGCCGCTCGCGGCCACCGGGTCAGCTACGCGACCACCCACGACTTCGCGCCGCAGGTCACCGAGGCCGGGGCGACCCCGGTCGTCTACCGCTCGCTGCTCCCCGGTTCGGCAGGCATCAGCCGCGACGAGTGGCCGGAGGACGAGGCCGAGGCGCAGCAGCTGTTCCTCGACGAGACCAAGGCCGTCCTCCCACAGGTGGAGGAGGCCTTCGCGGCGGACCGCCCGGACCTGATCATCTACGACATCGCGGGCTTCCCGGCGCTGGTGCTCTCGGAGAAGTGGGTGATCCCGCGCGTCCAGCTGTCCCCGACCCACGTGTACTCCGAGGGCATCGAGGAGGTGATGGGCAACGGGGAGACGACGCCGGAGAAGGAGGCGGTGCGCGCTCGCTACGCGGAGTTCTTCGCCGAGCAGGGCACGAACCTGACCTTCCGGGACGTGGGCTTCCCGGTGCGCTCGATCGTGACGATCCCGCGCACGTTCCAGTACTTCGGCGACCGGGTCGACGAGATCTTCACGTTCGTCGGCCCGATGCTCTCCGAACGGGGGTTCCAGGGTGATTGGCAGGCGCCGGACGAGCGCCCGGTCCTGGTCATCTCGCTCGGCTCGGCCTACAACGACCGGCTGGACTTCTACCGGAGGTGTCTTCTCGCCTTCGGCGATCTCGACTGGCACGTGGTCCTGGCCACCGGTCGCGCGATCGATCCGGCCGAACTGGGCGAGCTGCCGGCCAACTTCGAGGTGCACCAGTGGATCCCGCAGCTGCGGGTCCTCTCCCAGGCGTCGGCGTTCCTGACCCACGCGGGCACGGGAGGTGTGATGGAAGGGCTGCACCACGGGGTCCCGCTGATCGCGGCACCGCAGGCGGTCGACCAGTTCGCCAACGCCGCCCGGATCGACGAGCTCGCGCTGGGCGTCCAGGTCGATGCCGGGGCAGTCACCCCGGAGGAGCTGCGCACCGCGTTGGACCGGGTGTCGACCGACGAGAAGATCCGGCGCTCGGTCCGCGAGATGCGGCGCGAGATCCGACGATCCGGCGGCCTCAACGCGGCGGTCGAGATCGTCGAATCCCACCTCCCGGACTGACCCGCTCAGGGGCACGGCCGAGACCACGCCGCTGGAACGAGCGACGGCTCCCCCTCGGCCGCCGCCCGGCGGCCGCATGGGCGGGTGGCGCGAACGGCACGCGCCACCCGCCCCCTGCTTCCCCGATGCGCCCGGTGCACCGCCGCTGATGCGCGGGGCGCGAACGACGTCGCGAAATTTGGTTACACCGAACGGCTCTCGCCGCTACGGTGGGCCGATGTCAACGGTCAAGCAGGTGCAAATCGCCTTCGACTGCGCCGAGCCCGAGCGCATCGCCCGCTTCTGGTGCGAGGTCCTGGGGTACGTCGTGCCGCCACCACCGGACGGGTTCGCCAGTTGGGACGAGTTCAATCGCTCGCTCCCCCCGGAGAAGCAGGATTCGGCCTTCGTCTGCGTCGATCCCTCGGGTGCGGGGCCGCGGTTGTTCTTCCAGCGCGTTCCCGAGGGCAAGGTCGCCAAGAACCGGGTGCACCTCGACGTCCGCGCCGGCGCTGGCCTCGTCGGCGAAGAGCGCCTCGCGACCCTGGAGGCCGAGTGCGCACGACTGGTCGAGCTCGGTGCGGTGCGCGTGCGGCTGCTGGAAGCCGATGGCGTGGAGGAGTCCTGCATCGTGATGCAGGACGTCGAGGGCAACGAGTTCTGCCTCGACTGAGCCCGGCGGTTCGAATCACCGGGCACGACCGAAGAGCGCCCCGGCGCGGCAGCGATCCGCACCGGGGCGCTCTGGGCGGACGAGCTCACTCGACCCAGTCGAAGGTCTTGGTCACCGCCTTCTGCCACTGCTTGTACTGCTTCTCGCGCTCCTCTTCGGACATGATCGGGTCCCACTGCTTGTCGCGGGCCCAGTTCTTGCGGATGTCGTCCTCGCCGGCCCAGAAGCCGACCGCGAGGCCGGCGGCGTAGGCGGCGCCGAGCGCGGTGGTCTCGTTGATCATCGGGCGAATCACCGGAACCCCGAGGATGTCGGCCTGGAACTGCATGAGCAGTTCGTTGACGACCATGCCGCCGTCGACCTTCAGCGCCTTGAGCGGCACGCCCGAGTCGGCGTTCATCGCCTCGATGACTTCCCGCGTCTGGAAGGCCGTGGCCTCCAGCACCGCGCGGGCCAGGTGGCCGCGGTTGATGTATCGGGTCAGGCCGACGATCGCGCCGCGCGCGTCCGAACGCCAGTGCGGGGCGAACAGCCCGGAGAACGCGGGTACGAAGTAGGCGCCGCCGTTGTCCTCGACGGAGCGGGCGACCTCCTCGACCTCCGGGGCGTTGCTGAGCAGGCCGAGGTTGTCGCGCAGCCACTGCACCAGCGAGCCGGTGACCGCGATCGATCCCTCCAGGCAGTAGATCGTGTCGTTGTCACCGATCTTGTAGCCGACCGTGGTCAGCAGCCCGTTCTCGCTGATGACCCGCTCGGTGCCGGTGTTGAGCAGCACGAAGTTGCCGGTGCCGTAGGTGTTCTTCGCCTCGCCGGGCGACAGGCAGGCCTGGCCGAAGGTGGCGGCCTGCTGGTCGCCCAGGATGCCCGCGATCGGGATGCCGGCGAACACCCCGCGCTCCCGGAAGTGGCCGTAGACCTCGGAGGAGGACCGGATCTCCGGCAGCATGGACATCGGAATGCCCAGCTCGGCGCAGATCTCCGGATCCCACTGGAGGGTCTCCAGGTCCATCAGCAGCGTGCGCGAGGCGTTGGTCGGGTCGGTGACGTGCAGACCGCCGTCCGGGCCGCCGGTGCTGTTCCACAACACCCAGGTGTCGATGTTGCCGAACAGCAGCTCGCCCTTGTTGGCGCGCTCGCGGACCCCCTCGACGTTGTCGAGCATCCACTTGACCTTGGGGCCGGAGAAGTAGGTGGCCAGCGGCAACCCGGTCTTCGCCTGGAAGCGGTTCTGACCGCCGTTCTGGGCGAGCTCGCTGACGATCCCGTCGGTGCGGGTGTCCTGCCAGACGATCGCGTTGTAGACCGGTTTGCCGGTGGCCTTCTCCCACACCACGGTGGTCTCGCGCTGGTTGGTGATGCCGCAGGCCGTGATCTCCGAGGAGACGAGGTCGGCCTTGGCGAGCGCGCCGGCGCACACCTGGCGCGTGTTGTTCCAGATCTCCACCGGGTCGTGCTCGACCCAGCCCGCTTGCGGGAAGATCTGGCGGTGTTCCTTCTGGTCGACGGACACGACCCGACCGGAGTGGTCGAAGATCATGCAGCGCGTCGAGGTCGTTCCCTGGTCGATCGCGGCGACGTACGAAGCCATTGGTCTCAAACCTTCCTTGTCACATCAGCTGGCAGCGGGCAGTGCGAGTGCGACGAAAGCCGCCAACGCTCCGCCGAGGAGCGGCCCGACGACCGGAACCCAGGAGTAGCCCCACTCCGCGGACCCCTTGCCGCGGATGGGCAGGATCGCGTACGCGATGCGGGGGCCGAGGTCGCGCGCCGGGTTGATGGCGTACCCGGTCGGACCACCCAGCGAGTTGCCGATGCCGATGACGACGAAGGCCACCGCCGCGTACCCGAGCGCTGAGTTGCCGAAGTCGGGAACCCCGTTCTCGCCCGCGGTCGCCGACGGGTTGGTGATGATCCACAGCACCAGCACGAAGGTGCCGATGATCTCGGTGATCAGGTTCCAGGGCGCGTTCGGAACGGTCGGGCCGGTGCAGAAGATCCCGCGAGTGTTCGCGGGGTCGTCGTGGGTGTCGAACTGCAGCTTGTACGCGGCCCAGCACACGATCGCGCCCAGCGTCCCGCCCAGGAGCTGCGCGATGAAGTAGATCGGCACCTCCGCCCAGGGGAGGTCGCCGTAAACGGCCAGGCCGATCGTCACCGCCGGGTTGATGTGCGCGCCCGAGGGCGCCGCAACGCTCGCGCCGGTGAAGACCGCGAAGCCCCAGCCGAAGTTGACAAGCAGCCACCCGCCACCGACGCCGAGGCTCTTGTTCAGGGTCACGTTGGCGACGACGCCGCAGCCCATCAAGGTGAGTAGCGCGGTACCGCACAACTCCCAGAAGAAGATTTCGCCAACACTGTGCATCTGTTCCCGTTCCCCTCGTCATGCCGCCGTTGGCACAGGCGGGTGTTCGGTGTCCGTCCGACTTGGAGCGAGCCGGGACAGTACTGCCGCATGTCAACACGTGTCCATGTCTGCCGCCAGTTGCCCGATGTCGGGCGGTGATGGCCGACGGGGGCTCGCTCGGCGGTAGCGCGAGAACGCCGAAGGTCCGCGAGCATCTCCGTCAGCGGCTGCACCGATGGGAGGAGCGGGATGGATCCGCGGTGATCCCGACTACCGGGCAACACTTAATCACATAGTTCATGTGATTTGAAGCGTTGCGCATCGATGCAGATGGTGTTTTTATCAAGTTGTATGGTGATGCCAAGCGGTGCCGAGCGCCGCTGGGATCAACTGATCATCGGGAGCGAGGAAGACGCCCATGTCCGGCCGACGACCGTCCGGCAAGCAGCAGGACCGCCGCCGCAAGATCACCGAACTGGTGATGGACGCGGGGACCCTGCGCATCGACGACCTGGTGGCCACCGTCGGGGCGAGCGCCATGACCGTGTACCGGGACCTGGCCGAGCTCGAGTCCCAGGGCTTGGTCCACCGCAATCGCGGGAACGTCTCGGCGGCCTCGTCGTTGCTGTACGAGGCGGCTTCGGAATACCGGCTGCAGCAGAACGAGGCCGAGAAGGAAGAGCTCGCCCGCGAAGCGGCGGAGCTGGTCGAGCCGGGTCAGGCCCTGGTGCTCGACGACTCCACCACCGGCGTGCACCTGGCGCGCCTGCTGCCGGAGAAAGCGCCGTTGACCGTGGTCACCAACCACCGAGGGGTTTTCAACGAACTGGCGAACGCTCCCGGGATCAGCCTGATCTGCATCGGTGGCGACTACCTGCCGTGGGCGGACGCCTTCGTGGGCGGCATGGCGCTGGACTCGTTGCGCAACCTGCGCGTCGACCTGGCGATCATGTCGGTCTCGGCGGTCACCGACGGGATCGGCTGCTATCCGCAGCAGGAGATGGTGCAGATCAAGAAGGCCATGCTCGCCGCCGCGCAGCGCAAGGTGCTCTACGTCGACCACACCAAGTTCCGCAGGCGCGCGCTGCACGCGGTAGCGCCCGTCGAGGACTTCGACATCGTGATCGTGGATTCGAAAACCCCGAACGCGGAGATCGAAGTGCTGCGTGACCGAGGAGCGCTGGTCGAGCGCGCGGGGCGCGCTGCGCCCAGCACGGAAACTGCTGGTCGGGCATGATGACCACCGGGGCGCTGCGGGTACCAACAGTCGTTCCGCGTCGGCGGTGGGGTTAACGGTGGGACTCGATTCAAGCGAGGAGGACGCGGTGTCCAAGGACAAGACCGACAACCGGATCAACGGCGCGCTGGGGCCCGCCGGGCGCGCCGAGAACTGGCGCCGTCTGGGCTCCGAGGAGTTCGACGTGGTGGTGATCGGTGGCGGCGTCACCGGTGCGGGTGCCGCGCTGGACGCGGCGACTCGAGGGCTCCGAGTAGCGCTGGTGGAAGCGCGCGACCTGGCGGCGGGAACGTCCAGCCGGTCGAGCAAGCTGTTCCACGGTGGGCTGCGCTACCTCGAACAGCTGGAGTTCTCCCTGGTGCGCGAGGCCCTGCGCGAGCGCGAGCTGATGCTCACCCGCATCGCGCCGCACCTCGTCAAGCCGGTGCCGTTCCTCTACCCGCTGACCAAGCGCTTCTGGGAGCGGCCCTACACCGCAGCCGGCCTGCTGATGTACGACACCATGGGCGGTTCGCGCTCGGTGCCCGGCCAGAAGCACCTCAGCCGCGCCGGTGCGCTGCGGATGGTGCCCGCGCTCAAGCGCAGCGCGATGATCGGCGGGATCCGCTACTACGACGCGCAGGCCGATGACGCCCGGCACACCATGACCGTGGCCCGCACGGCAGCCCGGTACGGCGCGGTGGTCATGACCTCCGCTCAGGTCACCGGCTTCCTCCGGGAGGCGGACCGGGTCGCGGGAGTGAAGGTCCGCGACGTGGAGTCCGGCGACGAGGTGGAGGTCCGGGCGCACGCGGTGATCAACGCGACCGGCGTGTGGACCGACGAGCTGCAGAGCCTCTCCGGTGGCCGTGGCCGGTTCCGCGTGCGCTCCAGCAAGGGCGTGCACATCGTCGTCCCCCGGGACCGGATCGTGGCCGAGAGCGGCATGATCCTGCGCACCGAGAAGTCCGTGCTGTTCGTGATCCCGTGGGACAACCACTGGATCATCGGAACCACCGACACCGACTGGCACCTCGACCTGGCCCACCCGGCAGCGACCAAGGCCGATATCGACTACCTGCTCGAACACGTCAACACGGTGCTGGCGACGCCGTTGACGCACAACGACATCGAGGGCGTCTACGCGGGGCTGCGCCCGCTGCTGGCCGGCGAGAGCGAGGAGACCTCGAAGCTCTCCCGCGAGCACGCGGTCGCCCGCGTCGCGCCCGGTCTCGTCGCCATCGCGGGCGGCAAGTACACGACCTACCGCGTGATGGCCGCGGACGCCGTGGACGCGGTGGCGTCCGACATCCCCGCGCGGGTGGCTTCCTCGATCACCGATCAGGTTCCGCTGCTCGGCGCGGACGGCTACCACGCGCTGGTCAACCAGGCCGATCAGCTCGCGGCGCAGCACGGCGTGCACCCGTACCGGATCCGCCACCTGCTCAACCGCTACGGCTCGCAGATCCACGACGTGCTGGCCGCGGGCGATGAGCGCCCCGAGCTGCTCAAGCCGGTGCCGGCGGCGCCGGACTACCTCCAGGCCGAGGTCTACTACGCCTGCACGCACGAGGGCGCGCTGCACCTGGAGGACGTCCTCACCCGGCGGACCCGGATCTCCATCGAGTACCCGCACCGGGGTGTTGAGTGCGCCGAGCCGGTCGCGCGGCTCATGGCCGATGTCCTCGGCTGGGACGAGGCGACCGTGGCCCGCGAGATCGACGTCTACACCAAGCGCGTCGAGGCGGAGCGGAACTCGCAGAGCGAACCCGACGACCAGGCCGCCGACGCCAAGCGCGCCGCGGCCCCGGAGGCCCGTCAGGAGCTGCTCGAACCCGTGGAGTGATCCCGGTCGTCGGTCACCTCGTCGAGCAGCTCGGCGAGGTGACCGATCAGCCGGGGGTCGTCGGCCGGGGCGATCGTGCTCCAGTCCTCCCCGGACGGTGATCGCCTCCGCAGCTGGGCGTAGCGACCGTGCGCGGTGTCGAAGAAGCCGATGACGCGCTCGGCGCGTTCCCGCCGGTCGCGCTGCCGAGCGGCGGCCCCGAACTGGCCCCGGGAGGTGGCGCCCGCGACCATCTCGGCCAGGCCCTCGGCGTCGTCCGCGCGCACCCCGCGGCGCCGCAGCTCGGCGGGCAGCCGCTCCGGGCTCTCCCCGGCTTCTCGCGCGGCCGCGTCGAGGTCGGTGCTGCGCACCGACACCGATCTGCCCGGGCCGGCGGGTAGCGGGGGCAGCACCGAAACGGCTTCGCGGGGGAGCCCGGTGGGCGAGGCCGGTCGCAGGGCCAGCGACTCGGCTTCCTTCGTCACCAGCACGGCGCGCTCGGCGTCGGTAGCCGCGAGAACGCGCACGCTGCGGTCGAGCCAGAGCCGGCCGTCCACCTCGCGCTCCGGCGCGGCCAGCAGGTGCAGCATCCGCTCCAGGTCCGGATCGAGGCCGCCGACATCGCGCAGCCCGCGCTGGCCCAGCGAGCGCCACGCCGATTCGACCAGCCGGGCGCGCTCGGGATAGGTGCGTCCGGGCGAGGGCACCTTCAGCACCAGCGGTACCCGGGGGAGCCGCAGGTACTCGGTGAGCACGTCGAACTCCAAGGGGGACAGGCTCACCCGCCCGACGGCGTCGAGAGCGTTCACCGGCCGGGCTCACCACCGATGACCGGGCGCGACGAGGTCTGGGGCTCGTCGAAGAACGCCCCGGGCTGGCCGAGGCGTTCGGTGACCTCGCTGCCGGCTGAGTGCCCCCGGTTCTCGGCCCGCTTGCGCCCGGAGCGCGCCGCGCCGTCCCGCTCGCCGCGCCGACCGCGCTCCCGCGCGTCCGCCGGCTCGCGCGGGGCCGGGGCGGTGCGCGCTTCCGAGTCTCGGAGGGCGCTCGGGGCGACGGCTCCCCAGCTGACCGTGATCTGCGAAGACCCTCCGCTCCCGGCCGAGGTGGGGGAGCCGGGCGCGTCGACCACGACCTGCGGCGGCGCGGAGAACGAGGCCAACGAGGTGAGGTTGCCCCGGGTGGAGGCTTCGTAGGTGCGCATCACGTCGAACGCCCGCTGCTCGGCGGCGTCCTGCGCGGCCTCCTGCAGCTCGAAGTCGGTCTGCCCGCCGAACAGGTGGGTCAGGGCCGACACGGCCGTTCCCGGGTCCTCGCTCGTGACCTGCACGGGTGGGGGCATCTCCCGGCGGGCCCGCCCGATGAACTCGGCCTGCTGCTCGGCGCGCTCCCGCATCACCTCGCTGGCGTTCCTGGCCAGCGATGCCCAGTCGCCCAGCGGGCGCAGCCCGGAGCGCGCGCTGTCCGCGGCGGCGCCCTGCCATCCGCTCGCGGCCGCGGTGATCGCGGCGGCCAGGCCGTCGTCGATCTCCTCGAGAGCCCTGGTCAGCTCGCTCCAGCGGTGCACGCTCGCGGTGGAGGAATCGGGGCCCGGTCCGTCGTGGATCTGCGCGTACAGCTCCGAGTGCCGGTAGCCCTGCCAACGGTGGTCGCTCATCTCGCTAGCCGCCCAGTCCGGTCGCGCTGTCCTGATCGATCTGGTGGTATTCGAGTCCGGCCTGCGCCAGTGCGTCGGCGGCGGCCTGCAGCTGGTCGCGGTATCCGCACAGCGCGGTCAGCGCGTCCTCGCCGCCGCCGACGGATCGCTCGTTGAACTGCTCGGCGGCCTCGGTGCTGACCGGGTCACCGGCCCACGGGCGAATCCGCAGCTCGGTGATGGCATGTTCGATCTGCAGGCCCACCTGGTCCAGCGAGTCCTGCAGCGCGTTGACCAGACGCGGGATCGCGGTGGGCTCGATCTGCGCCGAGCCTCCCGACACCCCGGGCGCGCCCGGGATCGAACTGCCCTCCGACGGTCCGGTTGAAGGCACGGCCATCCCTCCAGGGGGTACGTCTCCGGAGCACCGACGGCCCGCAACGTCTCCGGCCCGGGCCCTCGCACCGGGTGCTCCCGCCCGGCGAACGTTCTCGAACACCTTAACCAGGTTTGATCACGGTGGGGAGTGCTCCATGAGCGTGGTGCATCCACACACGCGGTGTGAACGCGCGGGAATCACTGGGTCGGATCCGAGTCCGGTGCCCGCTCCTGCGGAGCGGCTTCGGACGGTCGGGTCCCCGGCGGGGCCGATGTCGGCGGTGTCTTGAGCGTGCGCACTGCTTCCTCGGCGACCCGCTCGGCGCCTTCGCAGAGCTCGTCCACGGGTGGTGGAGGCTGGCCGCCGTCGTCCCGGTAGAGCACGTCGAGGTGCTGCCCCTCGGCGGTGTCCACGGCGACGTTGCAGGTCAGGTCCAAGCCGGGGGTCTTGATCACGAGGCCGGGGAACCCGTCGACGGAGATCGGGGTGGCGTCCACTTGCGCCGTGTCGTCGGTCCACACGCTCATGCCCTCGGTGGTGATCAGCGCCAAGCGGGCGCCGACCTTCGCGGTGGTGTTGCGGTAGCTGCAGGTCGCGGCGTTGCCGAAGCCCGCTTCCGAGTCGGGGATCGGCTCGCGGTCGAACCCGAGCTGACTTCGCTGCTCCTCGGACAGCAGCTCGCAGGGGTCGGTGTCCTGCAAGCTCAGTTCGAACGGTCGCGTTGGTAAGGGGTCGGCGGTGCTGCTGGCCGGAGGAGGTTCCGGGGGTGGCGGTGGCGGTGCGGTGTCGGCGGCGGGCGCGGACTGCCAGACGCCGCACCCGGTGAGGGTCAGCGCGCCGAGGCCGAGCAACGCGCTGAGGCGCCACGTCCCGGGGGGCCGCGAGCTATGCATGACTCTCACCGTAACGAAGCGTGCGCGCGGCGTGATGTTAGGTCATCACCTGCGGTATCGGGTGAAGAGGAACACCGCCACCAGGGGCAGGAGCAGGATGAGGCCGAACTGCCGCGCGACCACCACGAGGAACACCAGCAGCACCACCGCGCCCACGGCGAGCACGGCCTTCCCCGCGACCGCGGGTGGTCGGGCCGAGGCGACCGGAGCGGGCTCGCCGGTCCGCGGGCGGGGTTCGGGGAGGTCGTCGAACAGCGCGTCCAGCTGCGAGCCGAACCGCGCCTGCGCGATCTGCTGGCAGCGCTCGTCGTACTCGTGGATCTCCAACCGCCCGGCGGAGAAGTGCTCGCCGAGCAGCTTCATCGCCTGCTCCCGCTCGGGGTCACCGATGCGGAGGTTCCTGCCCCGTCGACCGCTGTCCACATCCGTCATCCTACGGAGCCCGAGCTCGGCGCAGGAGACGCAGCGCCCGGTTTTTCCGGTCCGGTGAACGCGCAGCCGGAGCTGGCGCGCTCACCGGACGGCGGGATCAGGCGCTCGCCAGCGAGCGGTCGGTGACCACCGGGTTGGCGGGCGCGGCGAGGACCTCGTCGTCGAGGATGCCCTCGGTTCGCGAGACGACCACCGGAACGGTGATCTGACCGGCGACGTTGGTCATGGTCCGCATCATGTCCATGATCGGGTCGACCGCGTAGGCGATGGCGATGCCGGTGGCCACGGCGGCGGGCGGGAAGCCGAGCGCGCCGACGGTCAGGGTCAGCATGGTGAACCAGCCGGTCACCCCCGCCGTGGCGATCGAGCCGAACACGGCCACGGCCACGATCGTCAGGTACTGGGCCGGGCCCAGGTGGATGCCGAAGAGGTTGGCGATGAAGATCGATCCGACGGCCGGGTAGATCGCCGCGCAGCCGTCCATCTTCGTGGTGCTGCCCAGCGGCACCGCGAAGCTCGCGTACGAGGAGGGCACGCCGAGGTTCTCGGCGGTCTGCTTGCTCAGCGGCACGCTCGCGCCCGAGGAGCGGGAGACGAACGCGAACTGCAGCGTCGGCCAGGCCTTGGCGAAGAACTTGGCCGGGCTGACCCGGGCCACCAGCCCGAGCAGCAGCGGGTAGACGGCGAACAGCACGAGCGCGCAGGCCAGGTAGGTGGAGCCGATCAGCTTCAGCAGCGGCACGAAGAACTCGTTGCCGTAGGTGGCCACCGCGTTGCCGATCAGGCCCAGGGTGCCCAGCGGGGCGAGGCGGATGATCCAGCCGAGCACGCGCTGGATGATCTCGAAGGCCGACCTGTTGAACTCGACGAACGGAGCGGCCTTGTCGCCCAGGCTGTACGCGGCGGCGCCGATGATCAGCGAGATGAACACCACCTGCAGCGTCTCGCCCTCGGAGAAGGCGCTGATCAGGTTGTCCGGCACCAGGCCGGTGACCAGGTCCAGCCAGGAGCCCTGCGTCTTCTCGCCGATGGCCTGGAGCTTCTCCGGGTCGGGTTCGATGACCAGCCCGAGGCCCGGGTTGAACAACCTGGCCACGACCAGTCCGATGGTCACCGCGATCAGCGAGGTGATCGCGAACCACAGCGCGGTCTTGCCGCCCAGGCGGGCTGCGGTTCGCCCGCCACCCACGTCGCGCAGGCTGTTGATGCCCACCACGATCGCGGTGAAGATCAGCGGAAGCACCGTGAAGCTGAGCAGGTCGGTGAACGTCGAGCCGATCGTGTCCAGCGTCGTGATCAGCCAGTCGGCGCCGGTTCGCTTGGCGATCCAGCCGAGCAGCGCACCGAGCACGAGCGAGGCGACCACGGCGATGGCGAACAGCTTGGGGTTGAAGCGCAGGGGCTTTCGCCCGGCGGAGGTGGGTCCGGCGTCAGCGGAGCCGGCGGAAGTGGACACAGGTGTCTCCCGGAATCACAAGATGGGTTGGTGCCGAGGCGGCGCGGGCGGGCGCCGGCGGCGGAGGACCGCAGCGGTTCGATGACCCGCCGGCCGCGCGAGATCGCGAACGGGCCGGATGCGGGTCAGCGACAGACGCAGCTGGCCTGCCGTCGCAGATCGACGTGCAGGCGCGAGGTCAGGTAGAGCGGTCGCGAGGAACCCATTGCGAACATTCATAACCACTCGAACGGGTCATGAAGTCCCGGGAGGCATGAATTGTGTTCGTGTTCACCTGGATGGATCAGCAGGGCCCGCAGCGCTGGCGCAGCGCCGGTCGCCAGGGCGTGCGAATGCGCGGGTCCGCGCCCTCGGCGGGGGCCACCGCGCGGGAGGCGTCACGCGGAGGGCTTGTTCCACAGGGTCGTGACGCTGACCCCGACCTCGGCGAGCAGCTTGCGGGTCAGCGGGAGGCTGATGCCCAGCACGCTGGACGGATCGCCGTCGACGCCCTCGATGAACCAGCCGCCGAACCCCTCCAGCGTGAAGCCGCCCGCCACGTGCAGCGGTTCGCCGGTGGCCAGGTACGCGTCGAGCTCGGCATCGGTGGGCTCGCCGAAGCGGACGGTCGTGCCGAGGTGGCCGTCGGCCCGCCCGGTCACCTCGCCACCCCTGAGCCGGACGATCGAATGCCCGGTGATCAGCTCGCCGCGGGAACCGGCATTGCGCTTCCAGCGCTCGGCGGCCACCTCGGCGGTGCCGGGCTTGCCGACGATCTCCCCGTCCGGGGTCAGCAGCATGGAGTCGCATCCGACCACGACCCCGTCGGGAACCTCGTGGGCGATCTCGGCGACGACGGCGTCGGCCTTCGCGGTGGCCAGCGCGGTGACCACCTCGGTGGGGCTCGGCGCCGGGAGCGCCCTGGTCACCGCGTCCTCGTCGACGCCGGACACCCGAACCAGCGGCTCGATGCCCGCGGAGCGCAGCACGGACAGCCGGGCGGGAGAAGCCGAAGCAAGCACGAAACGCACGCCGCGATCCTAGAACCCGCGCCGGAACTCGCTTCGCGCGGCGGAGCCCGCGCGCCGCGCCGTCGCCCGGCGCGGCCCCGCGGCGCTCCGCGCACGCGAGCGCGGGGCGCCGCGCAGCCCTGGCATACGCTGGAGCTATGAGCATCGGGGCTGCGCTGAACGGTGATCGGCTGCGCGAACGGCTGGTCGACGAGGGGCCGTACGCGGCGCTGGAGGTCGTGGACGTGACCGGCTCGACCAACAGCGACCTGGCCGCGGCCGCCGGGACCGGCGCCGCGGACCGCACCGTGCTCCTCGCCGAGGAGCAGCGGGCCGGTCGTGGTCGCCTGCAGCGGCCGTGGCTCTCCGCGCGCGGTCAGGGGCTGTTCGTCAGCGTGCTCTTCCGCCCGCAGGTCCCGCCCTCGCTGCTGGCCTGGATGCCGTTGCTGGCCGGTATCGCGCTGGCCGAGACGGTGCAGCGCACCGCAGGTGTGCCCGCGGGCGTGAAGTGGCCCAACGACCTGCTCCTGGGGTCCGGCGACGAGTGGCTCAAGGGCGCCGGGATCCTCTCCGAGGCGGTGGCCGGGCCGGACGGCATGGCGATCGTGCTGGGCATGGGCGTCAACCTGCTGCAGGAACGGGCCGACCTGCCCACCGGCGCCGGCGGGCTGAGCGCGACCTCGCTGGCCGCGGAGGGCGCCGAGGTCGATCGCGAGGAGTTCGCGGTGGCGTTGCTCACCGCGCTGGCCGAGGTCGAGGAGCGCTGGCGAGCCGATGGCGGCGCCGTGGAGCCCAACGGCCTGCTGGAGCGCTACCGCGGGCTGTGCTGGACGGTCGGGCAGCAGGTGCGGGTGGAGCTCGACGGCGACACCCGGGTGTCCGGAGTCGCCACCGATGTCGATCCCTCCGGGCGCCTGGTCGTTCGCACCGAGGACGGCGGCACCACGGCGGTCGCGGCGGGCGACGTGGTGCACGTGCGTCGAGCGTGAAGGTCTTCTCGGGCGCGCGGCGGCCGGTAACGTGATCGTCGACCGGCGATTCGGTTGAGGAGGGAAGCGGTGGCCTACCCGGACGGCCTGCTCGGCGAGGACGAGTACGTGGTCGTGCACAAGCACCCGCACTGGAAGATGCTGGTCTTCCCGGTGCTGGTGCTGTTCGCGGTGGTCGGCGGCGGCTCCTACCTGGCCGCGCTGGCCGCGGGCATGGCCTGGCACCTGCCGATCTGGATCGGGCTGGGCGTCCTGGCCGCCGCCCTGATCATCTGGTTCACCCTGGCACCGCTGGCCCGGTGGCGCACCACGCACTTCGTGGTCACCACGCACCGGCTGATGGTCCGCGAGGGCGTGTTCACCCGAACCGGCATCGACATCCCGATGTCGCGGATCAATTCGGTGCGCTTCCGGCACGGGCTGCTGGACCGCGTGCTGGGGTGCGGCACGCTCATCGTGGAGTCCGCCTCCGACGAGCCGTTGGAGTTCGACGACATCCCGCAGGTCGAGCAGGTGCACACGCTGCTCTACCGCGAGGTCAACGACGATCCGCACGACGACTTCGACCCGCACTTCGAGGAGGGCCGGTGACACGCGAACTCGGGCTGCCGATGCCGATCCCCGCGCCGGATCAGGAGAACCTGCCCGCCGCCGTGACGATCTGGGAGGTCGGCGCGCGCGACGGCCTGCAGAACGAGCAGGAGACCGTCCCGGTGGAGGTCAAGATCGAGTTCCTGCGGCGCTTGGCGGACGCCGGGCTCGGGGTTCTGGAGGCGACCAGCTTCGTGCACCCGAAGTGGGTCCCGCAGCTGGCCGACGCCACCGACCTCCTCGATCGCCTGGAGCGGGCACCGGGCGTGCGGTATCCGGTCCTGGTGCCCAACGAGCGCGGGTTCGACCGCGCGCTGGAGGCCGGAGTCGCCGAGATCGCCATCTTCGCCTCGGCCACCGAGTCGTTCAGCCGTCGCAACCTCAACCGCGGTCTCGACGAGCAGTTCGCCATGTTCGACCCGGTCGTGCGCCGGGCGGTCGACGAGGGGCTGTCCGTGCGCGGTTACCTCTCGATGTGCTTCGGCGATCCGTGGGAGGGCCCGGTGCCCGCCGAGCAGGTCGTCGCGGTGGGCGCCCGGCTGCTGGAGATGGGCTGCGACCAGCTGTCGCTCGGCGACACCATCGGCGTGGCCACCCCGGGGCAGGTCGAGGTGCTCCTGGGCGGGTTCACCGCCGCCGGGATCGGGGTCGACCGGCTCGCGGTGCACTTCCACGACACCTACGGCCAGGCGCTGGCCAACACCTACGCCGCGCTGCGACTCGGGGTGTCGACGATCGACTCCTCGGCCGGCGGTCTGGGCGGTTGCCCGTACGCGAAGTCGGCGACCGGCAACCTCGCCACCGAAGACCTGGTCTGGATGCTCGACGGGCTGGGCATCCGGCACGGGGTCGACCTCGCCGCGCTGGTGGACACCAGCGTCTGGATGGCGGGCCAGCTCGGCCGTCCGAGCCCGTCCGGAGTCGTCCGAGCTCTCGGCGGTGCGAGTTAGCTTCTGGGCGGGACTGCTCTGCTCGCCGCGACGCGGCTGTCGAACCCGCGGCAGTGCGAGCTGACCCCCACACCTGGAACGGCGGCTCCGCCGCATCCGCGAGCAGTTCCCGGGCCGTGCGGGGCTGCTGCTTCCCGGCTCTCCGCCGAGGACGGCCGGAACGAGCCCGGTGGCTCGCGGTCAGCGGTCGCCGAGGCCTCCTCCGTGCAGGTCCTAGCCCTGCTCGCGGGTGCCGAACATCCCGAGGAAGCTGAAGCGAAGCACGCGCTCGCCCTCGCGGTCGGCCGTTCCGGTGATCTCCACCAGGCCCAGGTCCGGCTTGCTGCGGGAACGCCGCCTGCCGGTGATCTCCATGCCGAAGTGCAGCACATCACCCGGGAAAACCGGTGCCGGCCAGGACAACTCGTTGCCGCCCGGTGATCCCTGGGAGGTCGACCCGGCCAGCACGTTGTCGACGTAGGCCCGCATCCACAGCGAGGCGGTGAACCATCCCGAGGCGCACAGACCGCCCAGCACCGAGTTCCGCCCCGCCTCCTCGTCCAGGTGGAAGGGCTGCGGGTCGAAGCGCTCGTTGAACTCCAGCATCTCGGCGCGGTCGACCACGACCTTCCCGAGGTCGAACGTGCTGCCCGGCGTCAAGTCCTCGTACGCGATACCGCCCATCTGCTCATCCTCGCAGCACGCCGGACCCGGAGGGCTGCGAGGCCGATCACACCAGGTGGTCGTGCCTGCGAGGATCGTGCAGCCCGCTGCGGCGGACGGTGAAATCGCGAGCCGGACGTGGAACCATCGACCCAGTGGAGCGCGCGCCACGACCGAGGAGCCGCCCACGAGCACGGGGAGGGTAGCGGCAGTGCCGACCGACCGAACCGCCCAGAACCACCGGGCGGAGGTGGACGAGCTGCTGGCGGAGTACCGCAGCAGCAGGGAGCGCCTGGCGGAGACCCACCGCGCGCTCGAGGCCGTCACCGCCGAAGCGCGGAGCTCCGACGGGGCCGTGCGCGTCGTCGTCGGTCATCAGGGCGTGCTGCGCGAGGTGGTGCTCGCCGAGGACGTCTACCGCAGGCTGCGTCCCGCGGAGCTCGCCGCGACCGTCGTGCGGCTGACCGGCCAGGCCGCGGCCAGCGCGGCCGAGCGCGCCGCCGAGATCCTGGCCGACGTGCTGCCTCCCGGTGCCGATCCGGAGACGTTCCTCGGGGAGACCCCGAAACCCGGGCCGCAGCCGCGCGCCGCGGCGCGCCCAGCGGAGGACGACCTGGAGGACGAGGACTTCTCGCAGACCAGCTGGCTGAGCTCCGGGCCGGCGGAGCGGAGGTGACGATGAGCGGTTTCCGCAGCGATCTCGCGAGCCTGAGCGGGCGCGCCGACGAGTTCGCCGAGCACGCCGAGCGCGCTCGGCGCGCCGCCGCCGACCTGCGGCGGGCGGTCGAGTCGGCCGGTCAGTGCTGGGGCCGGGACGAGATCGGCCAGCGCTTCGCCGCCGCTCATCGCGCCCCGGCCGAGGAGACCCTCGCCGCGGTCGAGGAGATTCCCGGGCGACTGCGCGAGATGGGGGACAAGCTCGCCGCGACCGCGGACACCGCCCGGTCCGCGGACCTGGCCAACGCCGACGAGATCGGTCGTCTCGCGGGGGAGGTCTGAACGTGGGGATCGAACTTCCGGCCGAGCTCGCCGGGGTCGCCGAGAAGGCGGGTGTGCGCTGGCCGGAGGCCGACGAGGACCGGATGCGCGAATCGGCGACCGCCTGGCGGGAGGCCGCCAGGTCCATCGAATCGCTGGCGGGTGACGCGGACACCACCGCGCAGGGAGCCCTGCGCGCGTTCCGGGGCGAGGCGGCCGACGCCGCCGGCCGCGAGTGGCGTGGCTTCGTCGAGGAGGACGGCCTGCTGCCGGTCTCGGCGCGGAGGTGCACCGCGGCGGCCGATCGGCTGGACGACGCGGCGCAGCGCATCGGTGAGACCAAGGTGGAGCTGGTGCGCGAGCTGACCGCGCTGGCCCGGCGCACCGACGTCGCGGAACAAGCGGCGAAGGCCGGTCATCCGCAGGCGCTGGCTGCCGTCGACTCCGAGATCCGCGGCGCGACGGTGAATCTCGCTCGGTTGCACGAGACGCTCGCCACTGCGGTGGGGCCGGAACCGGGTGCGGTCGTGGAAGCTGGAACCCGCGCGATCGGGAACGAGAAGTCCACAGTGGACGAATTGGCCCGCGGTGCGGAGCCGGGTGCGCCGGAGGCCGCCGGTCGGGTCGTCGGCGGGGTGCAGGAGAGCGTTGGGGAAGTGGCAGCAGGTGCGCAGCACGCGATGGACGGCGCCCCGCCGGGAGGCGCCGGCGAGGTGGCCCCGACGGTGGAGGAATCCGGCGAGGCCGTCCGGGACGCCGCCGATCCCAGCACCGGGCCGATCCCGGTGAGCGGCGGGTCCGGGCCCGCGGGCCCCTCGCCCGCTGCCGATCCGGCGACCGCTCCGCACGGGGTGCAGTCGGCTTGGGCGGCAGCGCCCGGCCAGCCCGCGCAGCCGCCCGTCGCGCAGCCTCCCCAGGCCTACGGCCCGCCACCTGCGCAGCAGGGCGGGTACTTCGCCGCTCCTGGCGGCACCGCGGGTCCGAACGCCGGTGCGACCGGGCAACCGCCCCCGCACGCCGCCGGCCCGCGCGCGCCCGGTCCAGGCGCCTACGGGCAGGTCGGCGCACCCGTCCCACCTGGCCGGGGCGCAACGCCGCACCGCGCCGGACCGCCGAACCAGCAGGTCCAGCGCGCTCCGCTGATGCCCCCGCACAACCCGCCGCAGGCGCCATCGCACGCTCCGGAATCGCCGCAGCGCGGGCTGCGCAACGGGCCGCGCAACGCCGACGCGGTCGCGATCGTGCTGCACCAGTTCCCGATCGGGCACCTGCCGGTCGCCTCGCACGGCGCGAGCAGGCAGCTGCCACCGCCGTCCACCGGCGAACCGCGGGCCGGCCTGAACTTCCCGCCGCAGGATCACCCGGAATCGCGGCTCGTCGACGACGCCGACGCGCTGGCCGGGATCGGCTCCGGCGAGCTCTACCGGGAGGCGCAGCGGGAACGGCGCGAGCGCGGCGATCCCGAGCGCCTGCCCGAGGATCTGCTGGCCGGGTACGACGAGCTCGGCGAGCTCAGCGAGCTGGAGTGGGAGCAGCGCTACACCGCAGGGGGCAGCCGCGCCTGGCCGCCCTCCGAGCAGTTCCCGGAGGGCGGGCACGAGGCGGGCGAGCCGGTGGTGCTCGAACCCGAAACCGAGCTGGACCTGCTCGGCGACGGTGCGGGGCGGATCTTCCACGCGGCCGGGACCCCGTTCGCGCAGCGCTCGTTGCCGCCCGGGCACGCCGAGCGCGAGCACCGCAGCTACCGGGTGGTGCGGCCGTTGCCGGTGTGGCGCTCGGTGGTGGCTCCGTGGTTCGAGCAGCCCGGCGGTGGGCTGCGCTACCGCGCGACCTGCTCGGCGAACGACCTGGTCGGCCTCGGTTGGCTGGTGGAGCTGACCCGGGGGCGGCGGATCGCCGAGGCGTCGACGTTGCGCATCGAGATGTCCGGGGACGCCGCGCTCAGCGGCGACGACGAGCGGGAGGTCGAGGGGTGAACAGCGAGTCCGTGCTGGGCTGGCTCGTGGCGATGGAAGTGCCGGAGGAGCTGGTCTCCATCGGGGCCGAGGTCGACGACGCCTGGTGCCTGGTCCGCGACGAGGCCGATGGCACCGCTGCGTGGGAGGTCTTCTGGCGCGAGCAGGGCAACCGCTACGACTGGGCGCGGTTCAACGACGAGCAGGTGGCTTGCTTCTACCTGTTCGGCAGGTTGACCTGGACCCAGGCGCTGCGCGGCGTGGTCGGCCCCGTGGACGTCACCAGCACCCCGCCGCAGGGCATCCCGCGGCCCTGACCGGGCCCCGAACCGCCCGCCTGCGCGAGCGCACCGGCAGGATCTGAGTAGTGCTACGGATGTCCGGTGCGCCCGGGCAGCGGAGCATGTCGGCATGTCGCAACCGCAGACCGATGATCCCCTGCAACTCGTCGCGGGCGAGCTGAACGCGATCGGGCAGCGCCTGTCCTATCTCGGCAGCGTGTTGCAGACCCAGGCGGCTGCTCAGGCGCGAGCGGCCGCTCCGCAGCAGGAAGCCGCGCCCGGACAGCCCGCGGCGCCACCGGCGCCCGCGGCGGGCGAGGCGGAACTGCCGCCGTACCCGCGGCGGGCTGCGGCCGAACCGCGCCGTCGGCGGCCCGACCTCGAACCCAGCCGCGTGCTGGCCTGGGTCGGCGCCGGGATCACCCTTCTCGGCGTGGTGTTCCTGCTGGTGCTGGCGGTGCAGCAGGACTGGCTGGGACCGGTCGCCCGGATCGGCGGCGGTGCGGCGCTGGCCGCGCTGCTGATCGCGGCGGGGTGGTGGGTGCACCAGAAGGCCGCCGAGCAGCGCATCGGCGGAATCGCCCTGGCCACCACGGGTTTCGCCGCGCTGTTCCTGGACGTCGTCGCCGCGACCGCGCTGTACCGCTTCCTGCCGGTCGCCGCGGGGCTCGGCGTCGGCCTGCTCGCGACCTTCGGCGGGCTGGTCCTGGCCGACCGCTGGCGCGCTCAGTCGCTCGCCGTCGGCGTGGTGCTCGGGTCGGCGATCTGCGCTCCGATGATCACCTCGCGGCCGACGGCGCTGCTGATCGGGTTCCTGGTCCTGCTGCAGATCGCCGCCACGCCGATCCAGGTCCGCCGGGCCTGGCGCGGCTTGGCGGTGGTGGCGGGCATCCCGGCGGTGCTGGCTGCGCTGATCGGCACCGCGTGGTCGCTGGGCTACCCGAGCAACGCGCTGATCGTCGCGATCTTCGCCGCCTCCGTGCTGGGCGTGGTGCTCGCCGCGATCACCGCGGGGGCCCGGCCCGATGCCGACCGCACCAACATCGGTCTGCTGGTGGCCGCACCGACCCCGGCGTTCCTCGCCGGCCCTCTGCTGCTGGAACGGGTCGAGGCGACCGCCACCGGCGCGGGCACGGCCCTGCTGCTGGGCGCGATCTGGGGCGTCGGCCGCTACCTGCCGGCCTTCGCCGACTGGTTGTCCGGCCGGTTCCTGATCGCCACCGGGGCGCTGGCGATGGTCGCCGCTGCTCAGGCCACCGCGAGCGCGCTGGATTCGTCGAGCTGGGCGACGGCCCTGCTGTTCGAGGCCCTGGTGCTGGCGCTCGCCGGGTACCTGCTGCGACGCGGAGGGATCCTGCTGGGAGCCGGGATCTACGCGTTCGCGGGGTTCTGGATCGCCATCGGCAACGAGGCGCCGGTCGGCGGCATGCTGTGGTTCGACGAGGGCGTCGGCGTCCCCGGCCTGGTGGCCGGTCTGCTGATCACCGGTGTGGCCGCCGCGCTGCCAGCAGCCGGGGTCGCCATAGGGGCGATCCGCAGGTTGCCGGAATCGCTGCCGATCTGGGCGGGTGCGCTCGTCGCCGCGCTCTACGGCACCGCCAGCGCGATCATGGCCGCCTGCCTGCTGGTCTCGGAGTCGCACGACGCGTTCCTCGTCGGGCACGTCCTGATCACCTTGTGCTGGGTGCTCGCCGCGATCGCGATGCTGCTGCGCGGCGTGCGGCTCAAGCACCTGCGCATCGCGGGCATGGTGCTGACGGCGGTCTCGCTGGCCAAGCTCCTGCTGTTCGACCTGGCCACGCTCGACGGGTTCGGACGCGTGGTCGCGTTCCTGTGCGCCGGTCTGATCCTGCTCGCGGCGGGCGTGGGCTACGCCAGGTTGCTGGGCCGGGAAGCCCGGTCCGCCTAAGCACCGTTCGGCGGTGCGGGGCGACCCGCCGCTTCAGGTGCGGCACGGGCGCGCCGCCGGACGGCGTCCGAGGACGCGCCGAACCGCGCACCGCGCTCGAGCGCCCTTCTCAGGCAGGTTCGCTGAGGTGGCGCAGGGCCTCGTCGTGGAGGTGGCCGTTGGTGGACAGGGCGTTGCCGCCGTCGTAGCGGGCCTCGCCGGAGAGGTCGGTGAACCTGCCCCCGGCCTCCTCCACCAGGACCTGCGCCGCGGCCACGTCCCACGGGTTGACGATCGGCTCGGCCGCGATGTCGATGACGCCCTCGGCGACCATGCAGTGCTGCCAGAAGTCGCCGAAAGCCCGGTTCTCCCAGCAGGCGTCGACCAGCCGCAGGTACGCCTCCCGCGAGTGGTGCTCGACCCAGGTTCCGAGGTGGGTGGTGGAAACGTAGGAGTCGGACAGGTCTCGCACGCCGGACACCGACATCCGTTCCGGCTCCGCCTGACCCGTCCTGCACCAGGCGCCCTCGCCCGCGGCGGCCCACCAGCGCTTGCCCAGTGCCGGGGCGCTGACCACGCCCAGCACCGGCCGTCCCCGGTCGACCAGCGCGATCAGCGTCGCCCACGCGGGGATCCCGCGCAGGAAGTTCTTGGTGCCGTCGATGGGGTCCAGGACCCAGGCGCGTCCCGCGCCGACGTCGCCGCCGCGTTCCTCGCCGGCCACCACGTCCTCCGGGCGGTCCTCGGCGAGGACCTCGCGCACCGCGTCCTCGACGGCCAGGTCCGCATCGGTGACCGGCGTGCGGTCCGGTTTGCGGTCCACGCCGAGGTCGCGCGCCCGGAAGCGCGCCGCGGTGATCGAGTCCGCAACATCGGCCAGCCGCTGGGCGAGATCGAGATCGCTGGTCACGCGTCCGACCCTAGCTCCTGGCGGACCTGGGTCGAGCCGCGGGCGGGAGTGGGCGTGCTCACTCCGCGCGATGAACCTGCCACGCGGCGGACGTGCTCTCCGGTGGCAACTACGCTGGACGCCGTGAGCGTGGTGTTGCTGGCAGAAGATGATCCGGCCATCGCTGTGCCGTTGTCCCGTGCGCTGCAGCGCGAGGGCTACACGGTCCAGGTGATCGAGGACGGCCCCGCCACGCTGCGCATGGCCTCTTCGGGCGGTGTCGACCTGCTCGTGCTGGACCTGGGACTGCCCGAAATGGACGGGCTGGAGGTGTGTCGCAGGCTGCGAGCTCAGGGCAGGGGGCTGCCCGTGCTGATGCTCACCGCCCGCACCGACGAGGTCGACTTCGTCGTCGGGCTGGACGCAGGGGCCGACGACTACGTCGCCAAGCCCTTCCGGCTGGCCGAGCTGATGGCCCGGATCCGCGCCCTGCTGCGCCGCGGAGCCCCGGAGACCCTGGAGGCCTCGGGCGTGCGGTTGGACCTGACCGCGCGGCGGGTGCTGGTCGACGAGCACGAGGTGCAGCTGGCCAACAAGGAGTACGAGCTGCTGCGGGTGCTGATGCAGCGCGCCGGGCAGGTCGTCACCCGCGAGGAGATCCTCGAGGAGGTCTGGCCCGAGTCCGACCGCAAGGGCAGCAAGACCCTCGACATGCACATCTCCTGGCTGCGCCGCAAGCTCAGCGACCGCGACGGGCGCCTGGACGAGACGCGGATCGCCACGGTGCGCGGCGTCGGGTTCCGGTTCAACTCGGACTGATCCGCCGTGCGTCGTCGGATTCTTCAGGCCACGCTGCTGGCGATCGCGGTAGCCGTGGTCGTGCTGGGCGTCCCGCTCGGCTTCACCGCGCTGAAGCTCGTCGAGGACATCACCGAGCAGGAGATCGCCCAGCGCGCCCAGCAGATCGCCACCGCGCTCGACGAGCAGATCGCCGCCGGGCAGCCGATCAACCTCAAGGTGGTGCACGTCGCGGTGCCCAAGGGCGCCCGGCTGACCGTGACCTCCGTCCAGGGGCAGGACTACACCTACGGCCCGGACCCGGGGGAGAACGCGCTGCTGCAGAGCGTGCCGATGGTGCGCAGGGGAACGGTGACCATCGCCACCCCGATCGAACCGGTGCGCACCCAGCAGCTGCAGGTCGGGGGCCTGGTGCTGATGCTGGTGGTCATCTCGGCGGGCACCGGGATGGTCGTCGCCTCGCTGACCGCGCGCAGGCTGGCCGACCCGCTTCGGCACGTCGCGGCGCGAGCGGCCCGCCTGGGCGCCGGTGATTTCCGGCCGGACCAGCGCAGGCACCAGGTTCCGGAGCTCGATCGGGTGGCCGATGCGCTGGACGCCTCCGGCGCCGCGCTGTCCCAGCTGGTGCAGCGGGAGCGCGAGCTCGTCGGGGACGTCTCGCACCAGCTGCGCAGCAGGCTCACCGCGCTGCACCTGCGGCTGGAGGTCCTGGCGACCTCGACCGGCGACGAAGCCGAGGAGGAGGCCCGCGCGGCGCTGGAGCAGGCCGAGCTGCTCTCCGAGGTGCTCGACGACCTGCTGGCCGCCGCGACCGCGGCCCGCGCCCGCGACGCCGAGCCGCTGGACGTGACCAGCCTGCTGACCAGGGTCGCCGACGAGTGGCGGGAGCCGCTGCGCGCCGAGGGGCGCGCGCTGCGGGTCAAGATCGCCGACGAGCTGCTGGCCCGCGCCACGCCCGGACGGCTGCGCGAGGCGATCGGGGTGCTGCTGGACAACGCCCTGCGGCACGGGCAGGGGGCCGTCTCGCTCACCGCGCGGCAGGGCGCCGGAACCGTGGTCATCGATGTTTCCGACGCCGGACCGGGCGTGCCGGAGGAGCTGGTTCCGCACGTCTTCGAGCGCGGCTTCTCCGGGCACGGCTCCACCGGCGTCGGGCTGGCGCTGGCGCGTGCCCTGGTGGAGGCCGACGGGGGGCGTCTCGAGCTCAGCCGGGCGCGTCCCGCGCTGTTCGAGGTGTTCCTGCCGATCGCCCGCGCCGACGACGTGCTGGGGCTGCCGTGGAAGCCCGAGCCGACGCCGCGGTGAGGTCCCGAGCCCCGGTGCGAGCTGGCGGGGCGCGCTTTGCGGGCCGGGGTCGGCCGCAGCTCCGGTGGTAGCGGCCGGGGCGGGTTCGGTGCGGGCGCTGCTCAGCTCACCAGGGCGCGCCGCCGCGACGGCGGGTCGACCGGGCCTTCCTGCTGGTCGGTGGGGAAGACCCACCTGCGGAAGGCCCACCAGCGGAAGGCCATGCCCAGCAGCAGGCCGATGATCTGCCCCGAGGTGAAGTCGGCGAGCTCTTCGACCAGCCTGCTGGTGTGGGGCGTCTGCAGGTGCAGCAGGTAGCGCGAGACCCACAGCGGCGCCGAGTACAGCGCCACGCCGATGCCGCTGATGAGGAAGTACAGGGTCGCCTCGTGGTGCCTGCGGCGACCACCGCGGGTGCGGAACGACCAGTCCCGGTTGAGCACGTAGGACACCAGGGTGGCCACCAGGACGGCGATGACCTTCGAGGTCACCGGCTTCGGCGAGAGCACGGTCAGCTTGAGCGCGTAGAAGATGCCCGTGTCGATGAAGAACGTGATCGCCCCGACGGTGCCGAACTTGAGCAGTTCGCGGTGCCGCAGCAGGAGGGCTTGCAGGGCGCGCGGCAGTCGAGCGAGCACGTGGTCGGGGACGGACACGGCCCCGAGTCTACGGAGCCTTCCCGAGGCTGCCAGCGACGCAGGTGTTGGTCCGCTCACGTCGGCGAAACCCGCTGCGGGCCCTCGCTCGTGGGCGAGGACCCGCAGCGGGCGGTCACGAGCTCGGTCGCGTCGTGCTCGAGGTCGTCGTGCCGCCCGTCGTGCTGCTGGGCGCGGGGGAGCGCGACGTCGTGGACGGCTCCGGTGGCGGCGTCGACCCCGTCGTGCTCGGCTCCTGGGTGGGCGTGGAGCTCGTCGGCCGCGGTTCGGTCGTCGACGGCGCGGGCGTGCTCGTCGGCGCGGGCGCGGACGGCGTCGCGGGCGCCTGCCCGGGGGTGCTCGGGTGGGACCGGCGGCAGTGCCAGCCGTCCCAGTCCTGCCAGACGTACCAGTGCTCCTGGCCGTGCTGGTACTCCCAGCCGTGCCCGTGCCCGTGCCCGTGACCGTTGCCGGGACGGTCCCCGTCAGGTGGCCAGGGCGGTGCGCCGTTGCCCGGCGGCCACCACGGCGGGCACTCCGGCCCGGTGGGCGCGGTGGTCGTCGTCGGTGAGGTGCTCGTCTCGCTGGTCGGCGGCGCGGGCGGCTCGTGCGGCGGTCGCGGTGGCTGCGGCCACCACGGCAGCCACAGCTGCAGGCGCACCGACTCGCTGTCGGTGGCTTGGCCGAGCGAGGCGGTGATCGGCACGGTCACCGAGACGGGGCGGTGGTGGCCGCGCTCGTGCGGTGGCCACCACGGGTGCCCGTGCTCGCGGTCGTGCCGGACCCACAGGTCGCGATCCAGCTGCTCACCGGGTGCGAGCTCCTCGGAGCAGGTCACCGCGGTCCCGCCGGCGGCGGGCTCGGCGGTGCAGCCGTGCGGGGTGGCGCTCATCTCCACCTCGTCGGGAAGCTTCGCCACGGCCTCCGCCTCGCGCGTGCTCGTGCCGGTGTTCCGGACGTTGATCGCGATGCGGCTGTGGGGCAGCCACGGCTGATCGGCCGAGTACGCCCGCAGGTCCACCCGGTCGATCGGCGCGGGCGGCTTCGGCGGCTCGGGCGCCGGCGGCGGCGCCGGGGGCTGGACGATCACCGGCACGGTCGGGAGGTTCAGGTCGATCTGCGCGCCCGCGCTGATGTTCACCCTGATCGTGCCGCCCGTGGCCGAGGAGTCGGCTCGCACCAGGTAGTCGAAGGCCATCGACTCGCCCGGCCGCAGCCCGCGGTCGGTGGTGCAGGTCAGCACATCGGACTGGCTGGAGCAGGTCACCGCGGGCGCGCCGGGCGCCTGGGTGCGGACCGGCACGGCGGAGGCGCTGACGCTCTGCGGTGTGGTGCTGGCCGGGCCGCCGGAGGCCGCCGTCGGCATCTGGGCGGTCACCCCGGGCGGCAGCTGCATCGTCGAGGTGATCGGTTGCGAATCACCGGTGCCGTTGTTGGTCAGCGTGATCGGCAGCGCCACCGGATCGCCTCCGGCGATCAGCTGCAGGGGCTGCGACGGGCCGACCGCGTTCAGCGACGGCGCACCCGGTGCGGGTGCGGGTGCCGGCGCGGGTGCCGGTGCTGGCGCGGGCGGGGCCTGCGGCGGCTGCGCGGGCGGCGGTGGTTGCGGCGCCGGCGGCGGTGCGGCCGGTGGCTGCGGTGCGGGTGGCGCGGGCGGTTGCGGTGCGGGCGCGGGTGCCTGCGGTGCGGGCGGTTCCTGCGCGACCGGCACGGACTGGTCGCCGCCCGAGGTCAGCGCGATCGCCACCGCGGCGGCGAGCACCGCGGCGGCAGCTCCCGCGGTGACCGCCTGCCGCGGGCCCGACGTGGCGGCATCGCCCGCCGCGGCGCCACCAGCTGCGCCACCAGCGGCAGCGCCACCGGCCGCGGCGGCGGCCGTGCCGCCGGAGGTGCTCGCCAGGTAGCCGACGACCGATCCGCCCAGCACCAGCGGGGCGATGACGACGCGCAGCGCGCCGTTGACGTCGGCGAGCTCGGCGGCCAGCGCGCGGCACCGGTCGCAACCGTCCAAGTGGGTCTCGACCTGCGCGGTCTCGCGCTTGGACAACCCGCTGCGGGTCCACGAGCCGAGCCGGTCGACGGTGGCCCGGCACTGCTCCACTCCGGACTCGGTGGCGTCCAGCTGCCCGAGGTGCACCTGCAAGTAGGCCTGCCGAAGTCCTTCGCGCGCCCGGTAGGCCAGCGCGGAGACCCCGTTCGGCGTGAGGCCGAGCAGCGGGGCGACCTCGGCGGGCGACTGGCCCTCGATCTCGATGTGCCAGAGCACGGTCTGCCAGCGCTCGGGCAGCCGGGCGAAGGCCTGCGCGGCGAGCGTGCGCTCGAGCCCTTCGGTCGCGGTGTCCTGGAACGGGACGCTCACGTCGGCGCCGGAGACCTCGGCGACGTCGTCGGCGAGGTGGATCTTGCGATCCCGGCGGGTGCGGTCGTAGGCGAGGTGCCGCAGCGAGGTCAGCAGGTAGGCGCGGAAGGCCGAGGTCGGGCCGCGGCCTTCGCGCAGCGTGTCCAGGACCTTCGCGAAGGCCTCCGAGACCAGGTCATCGGCCTCGGCCGGGGTCTTGGCGACCTGGCGGGCCATGTTGTAGGCGGAGGCCACGTGCCGCTCGTAGAGCTGCGCGTAGGCGCGCGAGGACCCGCCGCGCACCTCTTCGATCAGTTCCCCGTCGCTGGGGCCCTGCACGTCGGTTGAAACGGTCGCCACGCCAGCACCTTCCTCCCCGCAGGGGCTGTCCTATGTAGTCCTACCTGGAAGCCCGGGTCGACGAAAACCACCTGGTGGGGAATCCGGTGACCAATTCCGATCCGGAGCGTGTTGCGAAGACCATAGATTCCACCGTCATGAGTTAGCCGTTGCTGCGTCCCGGTTATGTAGGCGCGACAAGGAGGGATCTGAAGCATGCGGGACTGGTCACCTGGATGTGACGCGTCGGGCACGCGGTCGCTGCAGCGGGCGTTGCGGGCCCGCTGGAGGACCGCGAGCCTAGCAGCGGGGTGGCCGTTCCCCGGCGACTGGGAGGTACCGGCGGTCGACGCGGTGTGCGCGGCCGTCGTCGCCGAGGCGGATCTGCGCGATCCGCTGGCGGAGCTGGGGGCGGCGCGAGCGGAGTCGGGGGTGGAGCTGGCCGGAACCCTGCAGGACCTGGCCGCGCTGCACGCGGTCACCGAGTCCGGCGGCGACGGGCTGGTCTCGGCCGATCCGGACGCGGTGCCCACCTCGCTGCTGCGCATCACCGCGCTGGGCTGGGCCGACGTGGTCAGCGGGCTCTCCGCGGGCCGGGAGGTCGAGGACCCGCTGACCGGCATGAACACGGCGGGCTACTTGCGCACCCGGCTGCACGAGATCTACCGCGCGGCGAGCGCGGGCGGGTTCCGGGCCGGCGACGAGTACGCGTTGCTGACGGTCACGCTCGGCGTGTCCAGCGGGGGCTATCCGCGGATGGTCGCGATGGTGCTCATCGCCGACGCGCTGCGCACCGTCTTCGACGCGGGCGAGACGGTCGCGCTGCTGCGCGCGGCCACCGCGGGCGTGCTCACCCGACGCACCCCGAACCTGGAGGCGCGTTGCGTGCAGGCGCGCTGGATGATCGAGAACCGGCTGGCCGCGGATCCCGCGCTGCGCGACTGCGGTCGGGTGCGGATCAGCGAGCAGCCGCTGCCCGCCGATCACGCCCAGGCCTGCGAACTGCTGGCGGCGCTGTGATCGGCGCACTGTGAAGCAGATCGCCTTGTCCGGTCCTGCCGCTGGTGCGCGAGCCCAGCGGCTTTACGCTGACGATGTGGACGAGCGCACCGGAACCCCAGTTGTCGGCATGATCGGTGGTGGCCAGCTGGCCCGGATGACCCACCAGGCGGCCATCCCGCTCGGGCAGTCGCTGAAGGTGCTGGCCACATCCGAGGACGACTCGGCCGCCCTCGTCGCACCGAACGTGGAGATCGGCCACCACACCGATCTCGAGGCCCTGAAGTCCTTCGCCGAGGGCTGCGACGTGGTCACCTTCGACCACGAGCACGTGCCGGGCGATCACCTGCGCGCCCTGGAGGCCGCGGGCGCGTCCGTGCAGCCGCGCCCGGACGCGCTGCTGCACGCCCAGGACAAGCTGGTGATGCGCCGCCGCCTCGCCGAGCTGGACCTGCCGGTCCCGGCGTTCGCCGAGGTCGCGGAGGTCGGCGATGTGCTGAAGTTCGGCGCCGAGCACGTTTGGCCGTGCGTGCTCAAGACCGCGCGCGGCGGCTACGACGGGCGCGGCGTGTGGATGCTCGACGACGCCGCCCAGGCCGAGGAGGTCGTGGCCGAGCTGCTCGCGGGCGGTGCGCCGCTGCTGGTCGAGCAGGCCGTGCCGCTGCGTCGCGAGCTGGCCGCGCTGGTCGCGCGCTCGCCGTTCGGGCAGGGCGCGGTGTGGCCGCTGGTGGAGACGGTGCAGCAGGACGGCATCTGCGTGCAGGTCCTGGCTCCGGCGCCGGAGGCCTCCGCGGAGCTGATCGAGCGGGCCCAGGACATCGCGCTGACGGTCGCCGAGCAGCTGGGCGTGACCGGCGTGCTGGCGGTCGAGCTGTTCGAGACCGACGAGGGCCTGGTGGTCAACGAGCTGGCGATGCGCCCGCACAACTCCGGGCACTGGACCATCGAGGGCTCCCGCACCTCGCAGTTCGAGCAGCACGTGCGCGCGGTGCTGGACTACCCGCTGGGCAGCACCGAGCTGGCCGCGCCCGCGGTGGTGATGACCAACCTGCTGGGCGCGCCGGCCCAACCGCAGATGCGCGTCGACGAGCGGCTGCACCACCTGTTCGCCCGCTACCCGCACGCCAAGGTGCACCTGTACGGCAAGAGCGAGCGGCCCGGCCGCAAGCTCGGCCACATCAACATGCTCGGCGAGGACGCGGACGAGCTGCGGGAGCAGGGCAGGCTCGCCGCGCACTGGCTCTCGCGCGGCGAGTGGCTGGACGGCTACGAAATCCACTGACGGCCCGGTGACGGGTCTCGCACGCCGGCACCGCCGCGGTGCCGGTCCAACCACAGGGAGGCACCTGCAGTGACCGAGCGGAATCCCCTGGTCGGCGTGATCATGGGCAGCGACTCCGACTGGCCGGTGATGCGGGCGGCGGGTGATGCGCTCACCGAGTTCGACGTCCCCTTCGAGGTCGGCGTGTACTCGGCGCACCGCACTCCGCAGCGGATGCTGGACTACGCGCGCGGGGCCGCCGAGCGGGGCGTGCGGGTGATCATCGCCGGGGCGGGCGGCGCCGCGCACCTGCCGGGCATGGTCGCCTCGGCCACGGTGCTGCCGGTGATCGGCGTGCCGGTGCCGCTGAAGCACCTGGACGGCATGGACTCGCTGCTGTCGATCGTGCAGATGCCCGCGGGCGTGCCGGTGGCGACGGTCTCGGTCGGCGGGGCGCGCAACGCGGGCCTGCTCGCGGTGCGCACCCTCGCCGCGGGCGACGGCGAGCTGGCCGCGCGACTGCGCACCCGGATGGCCGAGTTCCAGGACGGCCTGGAGAGCATGGTGCACGACAAGCACGCGGCCCTGCAGGACAAGGCCGCTCAGGGCTGAGGTGTCGCGAGCGCGCGGTGGTCAGCCGAGCTGGTGGACCATGACCGCTTCGTGGGCGGTGCCGATCGGGCCGTCGACGTCGTAGAGCCGGGCGCTGGCCGTTCCGATGCCGCTGGGCTGGGTCTCCCTGCGGGATTCCACGCCCAGCCACTCGCCGCGCATCTCGCGGTGCAGGTACAGCGAGATGTCGGTGTTGATCCACGGCCCGAAGATCTCGCCGATCGGGCTGGCCGCGCTGATCGCGTCGGCGAGGATCGCCACGTGCGCCAGCGGGCTGAGCGGCTCGTCGGGCAGCAGCGGCAGCGGCATCCGCATCCAGGCCTTGCTGGTCTCGGCGGCCGACTGGTCGGCGACCCAGCGCACCTCCATCACGTCGTGCACGCCCCAGCGCAGTCCCAGCTCCGGGGGCAGCAGGTGCGCGGTCTCGATGCCCTCCGGGCCGGGGAACGGCGCGGCCCCAGCCGCTTCCGGGCCGTCCACGTCGGACTTCCGGATCAGGTGCGCGGTCGCGTGGGTGAGCAGCTGCTCGCCGCTGGTGAGGGTGGCTCGCACGACCTGCAGGCGCTTGCCGGTGCGCACCGGTTCGACCTGCACGGCGATCGGCGTGCGCGGCACCGGCCGCATCAGGTCCGCGGTCAGCCGCGCGACGAACAGGTCCTCGTCGGCCGCGGCCCGCGCGATGGCGCGCGCGAGCAGGCCCGCGACCGGGCCGCCGCCGGTCAGCTCGCCCCAGGGGTTGCCGGACGCCTCGTTGGGGACGAAGTGATCGCCTTCGACCCGGAAGAGCGAATCGGTGTCGCGCATACTCGGAGGCTACCGACGAGTAGATAGCGGCACTAGGGAGCTGACCAGCGACTTCGGTGTGATCGTGGTTACCCGTCGAGCTCGCCGAGCTCGCCGAGCTCGACGGTGGTGCGCTCGTCGGCGCGACGCTTGCCCAGCTTCGCCGGGTCGAGGTTGGTGCACTGCACGAGCGCGGCCTCGCCCGCCAGCACCGCCAGCAGGCCGTCCACGACGCCACCGGGCAGCGTCCAGTCCAGGGTGGACAACACCCGGTCGCGGGGGCCGATGCCCAGCTCGCCCGCGCGCTCGCGGGCGGCTCCGAGCACCTCGTCCACCGACCGGTCCAGCAGGGCGGGCGCGTCCCCGCCCAGCGGGACGATCGGGCTGAAGTCGTCGCCGTGCACCCGGATGTCCGAGACGTAGTCCACGAAGCCCTCGGGCAGGTCGCGCACCGGCGCGCCCAGCGGGTCCAGCCCGACCGCGGCCTTGACGTGGGCGCCCTCGGCGCGGTCCGGTGCGCTCGCGGGCACGAAGGCCACCTCGGCGTCCCCGGGATCGTCGGTGACGTGCGCGCCGCACCACCAGGCGCCCAGCAGCACGCCGGCGGTCTGCCAGTGCGCGGGCAGCGAGACCGCCACCGGGGTGCCCGGTTCCAGGTCGACCTCGTCGACCAGCCAGTTCGCCGTCTTGGCCGCCCAGTTCGCGGTCGTCGCGCGGGACAGCTCGATGCGGGCCCCGGTGGCGTCGTCGTAGTGCGTGATCAGCGGCTTGGCGGCACCGGCCAGCAGCGGGCCGAGAAGTGCCTGGGTAATGCTCATGGCGGGCAGCCTAGCGGCCGGTTTCGAGCTGGATCAGCACGGCGGTGCCCGTCCGGGGCTAGTTCACGCAGGGAACTTCCTCGCCCGAGGTGATCGGGGGTTCCTCCGCGGTCCCGTCCAACCGCAGCACCGGGTCCGGTGCCAGTCGCGGTGCGGTCTCGGCCAGCCCGGCCACGAACCGCTGAGCCGATCTCGGTTCGACCACCACGATGCTCCGCCCGCGCTCGTTGCGGGCGTTGTCGTCGGCCACCGGCAGTGTCACGAAGTTGACCGCGCCGGTGGCGACCTGCTGCATCTGCTGCACGAAACCCAGCGGGTCCCAGTCCTCGTCGAGCTCGACGGTGCGGCGGGCCGCGGCGGTCAGGTCGTCGACCTTCGCCGGGTCGGTGAGCGTCCCGGTGGACAGCACCTTGTTCGCCAGGCCCGCCATGAACACCTGCTGGCGCACGATCCGGTCCAGGTCACCGCGCGGCAGCCCGTGCCGCTGCCGGACGAACGACAGCGCGTCTGCGCCCGAGACGGTCTGCCTGCCCGCGGCGAAGTCCGCCCCGGAGTCCTTGTCGCTGACCGCCGAGTTCAGGCACACCTCCACGCCGCCGACGGCCTCGGTGAGCTCGAAGAACCCGAGCAGGTTCAGCTCGGCGTAGTGGTCGACGCGCACCCCGGTCAGCCCCTGGACCGTCTGCACCAGCGCCCGCTGCCCGGTGGCCTTGGCGCGCTGCTCGACCTCGTCCGCGCCCACGCCGCGGTCCCGCAGCGAGTTCTCGGTGGCCTTCTTGGTCAGCCCGTAGACCGCGTTGATCTTCTCGCTGCCGCCGGAGGGCACCTGGGCGTAGGTGTCGCGCGGGATGGACACGGCGGTGGGCTGCGCGCTGCCGTGCGGGATCCGGATCAGCACCAGGCTGTCGGTGTTGAGGCCGTTGGTCGCCTCGGTGCGCAGCTGCTTGAGCACGCGCAGCGGCAGCGGGTTGCCCTGCGCGTCGGTCCTGCTGTCGCTGCCGACCAGCAGCACGTCGGTGGCCCCGTCGTCGTCCGAGGGCGCCCGGGCGACGTGCTGGTCGATGACCTTCGCGGAGCTGACCTCGCCGAGCCGGTCGACGACGAACCAGCCGACGGCGGTCAGCGCCAGCACCGCCGTCGAGCACAGCGCCAGCAGCGCGCGACCGGCGATCCGCGCGCGCGAGCGGCGCGGTGCGACCGGCTCGTCGTGCGCGGTTTCGGACTCCTCGGGCAACTCGGCCTCTCCCCGCCGTCGTCGTGACGCGACTCAGGTTAGCCGGATGTCCGCTCGGCTCGGACGCTTTGCCGAGAACCGCGAGCCGGAGAGCGCGGTCCTCGGCGAAGCGGGCTCATTCCACGCAGGGCACGCCGTCGGCGGTGATCTCCTGGTCGTTGACGTTGTTCTGGGCCTTCATCGGGCCCGCCGCGCGGAATCCGTCCAGGCGCAGCTCGGCCGAACCGGAGAACGCCTGCTTGCCGGGACCCTTGTAGTCCGACCCGAGGTAGACGTCGACCTGCCCGGACTCCAGGTCCGGCTTCATCTCGGTGCGCACGCCGCCCAGCGCATCGGCCACCAGCTGCGCGCCGGACTCCTCGCCCTGCGCGTGGTAGACGACGGTGTCCGGGCGCGACTCGGCGTTGGCCGCCTCGCCCTCCTGGAAGCCCTGGTCGGCCAGCTCCTCGGAGACGTTGGCGGCGAGGCCGCTGATGCCGGAGGCGTTGTAGACGTTGACCGCGAGCGTGGTGGGGTCGGCCAGCTGGGACATCTTCTGCGCGCGCTGCTTCGGCGGCAGCAGCAGGTTCGACGCGAAGCGCTTGGCCTCCGGGATGTTGATCGTGACTTCCTCCTCGCCGGACTCGCCGACCAGGTGCACCGGAGCGCTGTAGAACTGGATGTTCGCCGGGTCCGCGTTGCTCATCTTCTGGGCGAAGCCGAGGATGTCGTTGGCCAGCTCCGGGTCGAGCGTAACCGACTTGTTGATCGCTTTCACCAGGTTGTTGAGCTTGCTCGGGTTGGTCAGGGTGCCCGAGGACAGGATCTTGTGCGCCAGCCCGGACATGAACACCTGCTGGCGCTTGCCCCGGGACAGCTCGTTGAGCAGGCCGTGCCGCTGCCGCACGAATGCCAGCGCGTCGGAGCCCTGGATGGTCTGCACGCCGGCCTGGAAGTCGGCCCCGGAGTACGAGTCCTGGGTGGGCTCCTTGAGGCAGACCTCGACGCCGCCGACGGCCTTGGTGATCTCGTAGAAGCCGAGCAGGTTGACCTCGGCGTAGTGGTCCACGGACACGCCGCTGAGCTTCTCGATGGTCTGCAGCAGCAGCTTCTTGCCCTCCTTGGTGGACTTGTCCTCGATCTCCTCGGGGGAGTAGCCGCCCTCCTGCTCGAGCTCGGCGGCCGCGGCGGCCTTGCCGCGCTTCAGCGTCTCGGTGAGCTTGTGCTGGCCATCGCCCATCCCGGAATCGACCATGGTGTCGCGCGGGAACGACATCGCCGCGGCGCCCTTGCCGTTGTTCGGGATGCGCACCAGGATCATCGCGTCGGTGAGGTCGCCGCCTTCGTCGTCGGAGGTGTTCAGCTGCTGCAGGACCTCGTCCGGGAGCGGGTTGCCGTGCGAGTCGGTGCGGCTGTCGTTGCCGATCAGCAGGATGTCGGTCGCCCCGTCGGGGGCGCGCAGCTTGTCGCTGATCACGTCCGCGGTGCCGGTGTTGGCCGCGCCGCCGAAGATCGACCAGGCGAAGCCGGTGGCCACCAGGACCACCACCGACAGCAGGGCGGTCGCGGTGCGGCCGGCGAGCACGGCGGTGCGGCCGCTGCGGCGGGGCTTGTCCCAGACGTCGTCGGGCGGGACCGCCGCCGCGCTCGACCGGGCGGACTTGCCCGGCCGGCCCTTGGGCTTCGGGCCGCCCTCGGCCGCGCCGCCTGCGCGGGACGAGTCGGCTCGAGGTGGTCTTCCCGCAGCTCCGCGTGGCGGAACGGGCTTATCGGGGCGCCCAGCCGGGCCGCCAGACCGCCTCGGTCGGTCCTCCACGCCGAATCCTCCTTGGCCTGCGGGACGAGCATTACACCACTATCGAGTGATTTTGCTCGGCTTCAGTGGGCAGGCTAACGGTGATCCGTGGAGCCGATTCACCTCCCTCCATAGTGCGTGATCTCACTCATATGGACTAGACGAGTCGGTGACCGTGTGTAAGTGCAGCAGTGGGATCGAGCCCGACGCGCCCATGTCAGACTGCGCTGGCGGGCCCGCGAGCGGTTCGCGGCGAACCACGAGGAAGAGGCGGCATGCGGATTCTGGTCACGGGTGGAGCCGGGTTCATCGGCTCGCACTACGTTCGGCAACTGCTCGGCGGGGCCTACCCGGCCCACGCGGAGCTCGCCGAGGTGATCGTGCTCGACAAGTTGACCTACGCGGGCAACGAGGAGAACCTCGCGCCGGTCGCCGAGGACCCGAGGCTGCGGTTCGTGCGCGGCGACATCTGCGACCGCGAGCTGCTCGGCGACCTGCTGCGCGGCATCGACGTGGTCGTGCACTTCGCCGCCGAGACCCACGTGGACCGCTCGATCACCGGCTCCGACGCCTTCGTGACCACCAACGTGGTGGGCACCAACGCCCTGCTGCAGGCCGCCGTCGACGCCGGGGTGGGCAAGTTCGTGCACGTGTCCACCGACGAGGTCTACGGCTCGATCGACTCCGGGTCCTGGCCGGAGGGCCACGCCCTGGAGCCGAATTCCCCGTACTCGGCCGCCAAGGCCGGTTCGGACCTGCTGGCGCGGGCCTACTACCGCACGCACGGCCTGCCGGTGTGCATCACGCGCTGCTCGAACAACTACGGGCCCTACCAGTTCCCGGAGAAGGTGCTGCCGCTGTTCATCACGAACCTGATGGAGGGCAAGCGGGTTCCGCTCTACGGCGACGGGATGAACGTGCGCGACTGGTTGCACGTCGACGATCACTGCCGAGGCGTCCAGCTGGTCGCCGAGTCCGGGCGAGCGGGCGAGATCTACAACATCGGCGGTGGGATCGAGCTGACCAACGCCGAGCTCACCGAGCGGTTGCTGGCCGAGTTCGAGCTGGGGGCGGACATGATCGAGCACGTCCCCGACCGCAAGGGTCACGACCGCCGCTACTCGGTGGACCACAGCAAGATCGTCACCGAGCTCGGCTACGCCCCCCGGGTCGACTTCGCCACCGGGCTGCGCGAGACGGTGCGCTGGTACCGGGAGAACCGCGCCTGGTGGGAACCGCTCAAGAAGCGCGCGGCGGTGGCCCGGTGACCCGGCTGGCCGTGCTCGTGCCCGGCGGGCGCGGGCAGGTCGGCTCGGAGCTGACCGCGCGGCTCGGAGCTCGTCCCGGCGCGCTGGTGCACGCACCCGGTTCGGCCGAGCTGGACATCACCGACGCCGAGGCGGTGCGCGATGCGGTGGACTCGTTCGCCGAGGCCGCGCGGGACGCCGACCTGAACCCGGTGGTGATCAACTCGGCGGCCTACACCGCGGTGGACGCCGCCGAGTCCGACCCGCGGGCGGCCGCCCGGGTCAACGCCGAGGGGCCCGCAACGCTGTCGGCGGCCTGCGCGGCCGGGGACCTGCCGCTGCTGCACGTCTCCACCGACTACGTCTTCTCCGGCGACGGCACCAAGCCGTACCTGCCGACCGACGAGCCCGGCCCGCGAACCGCGTACGGCCGCACCAAGCTCGAGGGCGAGGAGGCGGTGCTGGCTTCCGGCGCGCGCGCCTGGGTGGTGCGCACCGCCTGGGTCTACGGGGCGCGCGGCGGCAACTTCGTCAAGACCATGGCCCGGGTGGCCGCGCAGCGCGACGTCCTGCGGGTCGTCGACGACCAGGTCGGATCGCCCACCTGGGCGGCGGACCTGGCCGGTGGCCTGCTGCAGCTGGCCGAGCGCGTCGCGCAGGGATCCGGGCCCAAGAGCCGGATCCTGCACTGCACCAACGCGGGCGAGACGACGTGGTTCGCGTTCGCCAGGGCCGTGTTCGCCGAACTGGGGCTGGACCCGGAGCGGATCAGCCCCTGCACGACCGAGGAGTACCCGGTGGCGACACCGCGCCCGACCTACTCGGTGCTCTCCGGCGAGGCCTGGCAGGAGGCCGGGTTGACCCCGCTGCGGCCCTGGCGGGAAGCCCTCGCCGCAGCCTTCGCAACGGACGGACCAGCCCTCTCGGCGGGATGACCGGGGAAGCCCTTCTCGCATCGGAAGTCCCGGGGCGCACGAGGGACTTCTGATGAAAGAAGGGCAGGCTGGCTAGCCCCCGGTCGCCCGCCGGTAGGCCTCCAGGGTTCGTCCCGCGCAGGCCTCCCAGGTGAACTCGGCTGCTCGCGCGCGGCTGAGGTCGGCGTCCGGCGGGTCCTGCAACGCGCGGTGCAGCGCCGCGCGCAGCTCCACGGGGTCATCCGGATCGGCGAAAGCGGCCTGCTCGCCGGCGACCTCGCGCAGGGCCGGCAGGTCCGAGCACACCACCGGGACCCCGCAGGCCAGCGCTTCCAGCACCGGAAGTCCGAACCCCTCGTCGCGCGAGGGCAGCACCAAGGCGCTCGCCCCGGCCACGAGCCGGCGCAGCTCCGCTTCGGGCACGTAACCGGTGCGCAGCGCTCGACCGTCGGGACCCGGCTGGCCGGGGCCGGCCACCACCAGCGGGGGCAGCCCGGGGTGAAGGGCCTCCAGCAACTTCGGAAGGCCCTTGCGAGGGCCGGTGGCGCCGACGAAGAGCAGGTACTCAGAGGGGATCTCGCGCGCGGCGCGGTCCTCGGCGCTCGGCGGTGCGGCGTCGAACCACTCCGGATCGACCCCGAGCGGGGTCACCGCGATCTTCGCCGGTTCCACCGCCAGCCGCGCCGACACCGCCGCGGCCACCGCGGCAGACGGGGTGCAGACCACCGACGCCCGGCGGACCGAATCGGCCACCAGCGCGGCCAGATCCGGTTCGGCCAGCCGCGGATCGTCCAGGAACGCCAGGTCGTGCACGGTCACCACACCGGCGGCGCGCCGCGACGGGGGCAGCACGAAGTTCGTCCCGTGCACCACCCGGGCCGCCCCGCCGAGCAGCTCCACCGGTGGAAACGGCCCGCGCGACCAGGCCTTGCGCAGCAACCGGGCGGGCACCGGCGGACCCACCGCGCGGCTGCCCGGGGGCGCGAGCGCGCGCAGGCGCCGGGCACCGCGCGCCGAGAAGCCGATCAGTCGCAGGTCGAGGTGCTGCGCCAGCGCCGCGGCCAGGGACGCGGTGTAGCGGCCGATCCCGGTGCGCGCGCCGAGCAGCGGCGTGCCGTCGAGCAGGACCCGCGGCTCAGCGGCCACGGAGCCGTTCTCCCGCGAGGCGGCGCAGCCTGCCGCTCGCGCGCCGCGCCACCTCCACCGGACCGCCCGCTTCGAGGTACTCCCGCAGCAGCGCGAGATCGCGCCGGACCGCCTCCCCGGTGCCGGGGCGCGGCGCGCGCGACAGGGGAGCGGTGGCCGAGAGCCGGTCGGCGGCCGGGCGCGGGTCGCGGCAGAACTCGGTCAGCGGCGACAGCACCGACTCCCAGGTGAAGCGCTCGCGCACCGGCCCGATCCGGCGACGGCACTCGGCGGCGAAGTCCTCGTCGTAGAGCACCTTCTCCAGCGCGGCGGCCAGCGCGTCGGGGTCCTCCGCCGGGACCACCACGCCGATGCCCTCGCCGCGCACCAGGTCGGCGAACGAATCGCCGTCGGTGGTGACCACCGGCAACCCGGACCACAGGTAGTCCAGCACCCGGGTGCGGAAGGCGAAGGTGGTCTCCACGTGCTCGAAGTGGCTGGTCACCCCGCAGTCGGCGTCGAGCAGGTAGTTCTGCCGTTCGCCGTAGGGCACCCAGGTCTCGTTGAAGAACGCGAACTTGTCGGTCAGTCCGAGCCGCTCGGCCAGCGCGCGGGTCTGCCCGGCCATGCCCATCTCCGGCACGTCCGGGTTCGGGTGCTTCATGCCCAGGAAGAACAACCGGACGTCGCTGTGCTCGGCCGACAGCCGGTGCACCGCGCGCAGCAGGGTCAGCGGGTCGAACCAGCTGTAGACCCCGCCCGCCCAGAGCACCACCTTGTCGTCGGCCGAGATGCCCGGACGCGTCCCCTTGATCGCCGGGCCGGTGCGCCGCGGCGCGGCCGAGGGCAGCCCGAAGGGCACCACCGACAGCAGCGAGCGCACCGTGGGATCGCTGTCGTACAGCCCCGGCGTGAGCCTGCCCAGCGAAGCCAGGTGCCCGAGCCAGAAGTGCCGCTGTCGCTCCGAGGCGCACAGGAAGAAGTCGCCGCGCTGCAGCTGCGAGTTGAGCACCTCGGTGACCCCGGCGAGGTCCTTGGCGCGCCGCTCGTCGTCGGTGTCGCGGCCCTGCTCGAGCAGTTCCAGGTGCATCGGGTCGTAGACGTCGCAGACCACGATCTTGGTGGAGTCCACCCGCTTGAGCGCGGGCACCATCTCCAGCACGTGGCCCTGCAGCACCACGATGTCGGCCCAGTCCACGTGCGCGCCCAGCTCCCGGCGGGTCGCCGCCACCACGTCGAAGCCGGTCTCCGGCGGGTCGACGCGGTCGTTGACGCTGACCAGCCGCACCTCGTGCTCGGCGGCGAGCACCTCGGCCATGTGCCAGGCGCGGATCGCCGGGCCGGCCATCCGCTCGGTGACCGCGTCACCGGTGATCACCGCGATCTTGCGCGGCCTGCCGAACACCTCGTGCAGCTCGAAGGCCTCCACCAGCGCGTCGTGCGCGGCGAGGTAGCGCGGCAGCGGGTAGGCGGGCTCCATGGCCTTGCGCATCAGCGGCACCAGGTCGGCGTCGGTGCGCACCCGCGCGCGCTGCTCCTGCTCGCGGGACTCCTTGAGCGAGGGCAGCAGCTCCACGAACTGGTCGATGGCCAGCATCCCGGCCAGCGCGGAGCGGTCCACCGGAACCGGCGAGTCGTCCTCGGTCTCGCCGCGCCGGGTGATCTCCAGCTGGGTCGGATCGATCTCGCCGCGCGCGGTGGCCCGCCGCACCGCCAGCCCCATGGCCGCGGGCAGCGCCTTGGCCAGCGTCTCCTCGGAGACGTTCTTGTACAGCGCGGCCAGCGCGTTGCGCTCCAGGAGGTAGTGCTCGCGGGAGCTGGCGATGCCCGACATCGAGGCGTGGTGGCGGTGGTAGGCCAGCGAGCGCGGTTCGTAGCGCACCCGCCAGCCGCGCAGGTTGAGCCGCCAGCCCAGGTCGACGTCCTCGTAGAACATGAAGAACCGCTCGTCGAAGCCGCCCAGCGCGGCGAACAGCTCGGCGCGCACGAACAGCGCCGAGCCGGTGCCGAACAGCACGTCGCGCGGCGCGTCGTGCGAACCGTCGTCGACCTGCCCGGCGTGCCGCTTGTAGCCCATGCCGAACCAGGTCAGCCCCCCGTCGACGAAGTCGACGTGCCTGCCCTCCCAGTCGAGCACCTTGCTCGCGACCGCGCCCACGGTCGGTTCGCCGCGCAGCACGTCCACCGCGGCCCGCACCCACGCCCGGTCCGGACGCGCGTCGTTGTTCAGCAGCGCCAGCACCTGGCCGGTCGCCTCGCGCGCGGCCAGGTTGCAGCCGCCGGCGAACCCGAGGTTCGAGCCGGCCTCGATCAACCGCACCTGCGGTGCGGCGGCGCGGATCCGCTCGGCGGAGCCGTCGCCCGAGGCGTTGTCCACGCAGAGCACTTCGAGCTTGTCCGCGGGGTAGTCCAGGTCGTCGCGCAGCGCGCGCAGGCAGGTGATGGTGTCCTCGGCGCTCCGGTAGTTGACCAGGATCACCGACACGACGGGCAGGTTGGCTTCGACCACGACCCAAGCCTGCCTCATCGCTCGGCGGCCGCGCGGGCGGATCGGGCAAACCGGCCTCGGCCGTGCTCCGCAGCCCCCGCGAGCGGGGACTTTCGATGAAAAAGCAGGCCGTGCCCGATCGCGTCGCCGCGACCAGCCGGTCCGGGGTGACCGGGTTCAGCGCCCCGCCCAGCGCTCCCAGACCGCCCGGCGCGCCCCGGTGATCCGGCGCCGGGCCAGCAGCGCCCCGGGCAGCCGCGCGCCGACCTCGGCCAGCACCCGCAGGCGCAGCCCGGTGCGGAAGTTGGCGGGTGGCTCGGCGAGCCGCCGGAACGGCAGCAGCGCGGTGACGGCCGCGAACCGGGCGAGCTGGCCGACCGCCACCGGCAGCGGAGCGCAGCGCAGCAGGGTCACCAGGCGGTTGCGCTCGTTCCAGCGGTGGAAGCGCGCTGAACCGGGGTGGGTGCTGGCGCCGTGCAGGTGCGTGGCGGTCGCCGAGGTCGTCGCGATGCGCAGGCCGGCCAGGCGCAGCCGCCACGCGGTGTCGGTGTCCTCGTAGTAGCAGAAGAACCCGGCGGGAACCCCGCCCACGCGGCGCAGCGCGTCGGTGCGCAGCAGCACCGCCCCGCCGCAGAACCCGAAGACCTCCTCGCCGGTGGTGTCGGCGCCGTGCCCGTCGGCGGTCAGCCGCACACCGGTGGACTGCACCCGCCCGTCCGGCGCGCGCAGCACCGAGGCGGCGGCAGCGGCACCCCCGTCGAGCGCGTCTTCGAGCTCGGCCAACCAGCCCGGTTCCGGTGCGGCGTCGTCGTTGAGCCAGGCCACGTAGGGCGTGTCGACGTCGGGCAGCGCCGCGGCGATCCCGCCCGCGTAGCCCAGGTTGCGGGGCAGCCGCAGCACCTGTGCGCCGCGCCCGGCCAGCAGTGCGGCGGTGCCGTCGTCGGAAGCGTTGTCCACCACCAGGACCCGGTGCGGGCGGACCTGGGCGGCCAGCGCGTCCAGGCAGTCCCCGAGGTGCGCGCGACCGCGCCAGGTCACCACGATCACCGTGCTGCGCAGCTCGTCGGTCACGGCACGTCACGTTAGCGCCCGCCTTCGAGCCCGCCCCGGGCGGCGGCGTGCGAAGCTGACCGGGTGCCCGAGCTGGTTGCCATCGCCGAGCAGCTGCTGGCCCCCGTGCCCGGCGGCACCGGCCGCTACACCCGCGAGCTCCTCCGCGCGCTGGCCGCCTCTGCGCCCGAGGGCTGGAGCGTGCGCAGCGTCGTCAGCCGGTCCGGCGACCCGACCGCCGCCCAGGTCCCCGGCGTCGAGGGCCCGCAGGTGCTGCCGCTGCCGCGCCGCGCCCTGATCGCCGCCTGGGAACGCGGCCTCCCGCCGCGACTGGGCGGTGCCGCGGTGCACGCCATGACCCCGCTGGCCCCACCGGCGCGCCGCGGTCGGAGCCTGGTCGTCACCGTCCACGACGCGGTGCCCTGGACGCACCCGGAGACCCTCACCGCCAGGGGAGCCGCCTGGCACCGGCGAGCGATCGCCCGCGCAGCGCGCGAGGCCGACGCCCTGGTGGTGCCCACCCGCGCGGTCGCCGCCGAGCTGGCCGAGCACCTCGGCACCCGGCCCCGCGTCGAGGTGGTCGGCGAAGGCGTCGCCGCCGACCTGCTGGGCGAACCGCGCGACCCCGGGCTGCCCGACGGGCCGTACGTGGCCGCGGTGGGAACGGTGGAGCCGCGCAAGGGGTTCGCGGACCTGGTCCGGGCGATGGGCGAGCCGGAGGCGCCCGACGTGCCGCTGGTGATCGTCGGTCGCCCGGGCTGGGGCGACGTGGACCTCCCGCGTGTCGCCGAGCGGACCGGGACCCGGCTGCGGGTGCTGGCCGGGCTCACCGACCAGCAGCTCGCCGCGGTGCTGCGACGAGCGAGCGCCCTGGCGGTTCCCAGCCTCTCCGAGGGTTTCGGCCTGCCGCTGCTGGAGGCGATGACCCTGGGCGTGCCGGTCGTGCACTCCGACGCCCCCGCGCTGGTCGAAGTCGCCGGGGGAGCCGGGCTGCAGGTGCGGCGCGCCGATCCGCCAGCCCTGGCGGCCGCCCTGCGCACCGCCGTGCACGACCAGTCGCGCCGCGCGGCGATGATCGCCGCCGGGAGGCGTCGCGCGCGGGAGTTCAGCTGGGAGAGCACCGCCCGCCGGGTCTGGGCGGTGCACCTGGAGCGGACTGCGCAAATCGGATGAAGCGTTTTTCGCGAACTCACCCCGCGGCCGGTCCGCGGCGCTCTACCCTGCACGGGTGCACAGAGGCGAGCCGCACATCCTGATCGACGCCACCGCCGTCCCCGCGGACCGGGGAGGCGTCGGGCGGTACGTCGATTCGCTGGTGACCGCGCTCGACGCGGACGGTGCCCGGCTCTCGGTCGCCTGCCAGCCCCGCGACGCCGCCCTGTACGCGCGCATCGCCCCCGGCGCCGCGATCGTGCCGGCCGCCGAGGCGGTGCTGACCCGCACCGCGCGGTTGTCCTGGGAGCAGATCACCCTGCCCCGGCTGGTCAAGAAGCTGCGGGCCGACGTGCTGCACTCGCCGCACTACACCACGCCGCTGGCCAACCCGGTGGCCTCGGTGGTGACCCTGCACGACGCGACGTTCTTCACCAACCCGGCCGTGCACAACCCGGTCAAGGCCCGCTTCTTCCGCGCTTGGACCCGCGCCGCGCTGCGGCGCGCCGAGCTGTGCGTCGTGCCCAGCCGGGCCACGGCTGCCGAGCTGGCCGCGGCGGCCGGGGCGGACCGGGATCGGATGGCGGTGAGCTACCACGGGGTGGACCCGGACCGCTTCCACCCGCCGGCACCCGAGGAGATCCGGGCGGTGCGCGACCGGCTGGGCCTGTTCGACCAGCCCTACGTGGCCTTCCTCGGCGCGCTCGAACCGCGCAAGAACGTGCCGGCGCTCGTCCGCGGGTTCACCGAGGCCTGCGGGGCCCGCCGCGACGGGCCCGCCCTGGTGCTGGCCGGGCAACCCGGCTGGGACGCGCAGGTGGGGCGCGCGCTGCACGAGGTCCCGCACAAGGTCCGGGTGATCCGAGCCGGCTACCTGCCCTTCGGCGAGCTCGCCGGATTCCTCGGCGGCGCCCGCCTGGTCGCCTACCCCAGCATCGGGGAGGGCTTCGGGCTGCCGGTGCTGGAGGCCATGGCCTGCGGGGCGCCGGTGCTGACCACCCGGAGGCTGAGCCTGCCCGAGGTCGGCGGCGAGGCGGTGGCCTACTGCGGCGTGCGGCCCGGGGACATCGCCCGCGGTCTGCGGAGCCTGCTCGACGACCCGGCCCGCCGGGCCGAGCTGGCCGCAGCTGCCCAGCTGCGGGCCAAGGAGTTCAGCTGGGAGTCCTGCACCGCGCAGCACCGCGAGGCCTACGACCGGGCCCGCCACCTCCACCGCTGAGCCTCGGCGCATGCCGGTGCCGGTGCGTGCCGCGGTCTTCGGCAGAATGTGACGGCGTGACCGACACGCGCTCCTACGGCGACGGGCTCGCCGTCGTCACCGTGACGTACTCGCCCGGTTCGACCCTGCAGCGGTTCATCGACACCCTGGGCGAGGCCTCGCAGCGCCCGGTGCGGGTGATCCTCGCCGACAACGGCTCGACGGACGGCGCTCCCGAGCGGGCGGCCGAGGAGCACGCGCACGTCGAGCTGGTGCCCACCGGCGGCAACCTCGGCTACGGCGGCGGCGCGAACCGCGGTGTCGCCGAGCTCGGCGAGGAGTGCGGCTGGGTGGTGATCGCCAATCCCGACCTGGAGTGGGACGCCGGTTCGCTGGACGTGCTGCTCGACGCCGCCAAGCGCTGGCCGCGCGGCGGGTCCTTCGGCCCGCTGATCACCGAGCCGAACGGGGAGGTCTACCCCTCGGCGCGACTGCTGCCCTCGATCGGGCGCGGGATCGGGCACGCGCTGTTCGGCAAGGTCTGGCCGGGCAACCCGTGGTCGCGCGCGTACCGGCAGTCCGAGGCCACCGTCACCGAGCGCACCGCGGGCTGGTTGTCGGGCTCCTGCCTGCTGCTGCGTCGCGAGGCCTGGGACTCGATCAACGGCTTCGACCCGCGCTACTTCATGTACTTCGAGGACGTCGACCTCGGCGACCGGCTGGGCCGGGCGGGCTGGCTCAACGTCTACGTCCCCGACGCCAAGGTGATGCACATCGGCGGGCACTCCACCGCGCAGGCCTCCGAGCGGATGCTCGTCGAGCACCACCGCAGCGCCTACCGCTACCTCGCCGACCGGTACCGGGGCCCGAAGTGGGCTCCGCTGCGCCTCGCCCTGCGGCTCGGCCTCGACGCCCGGGCCCGCCTCCAGACCCGCTGAACCTCCCCGGCCGGGACCTGAGCGCCTCGGGCACGTCGAGGCGCCGCGAACCGGCTCGGGATCCGCGGCGGTGCCGGGCGCGGAGGTGGTGAGGTCCGGCGCGATCCCTCGAAGGGGTTCTAGTAGCGGGGGTGCTGCTGCGAGCCCAGCGGGCCGAACTCGTTCGTCGCCCGCTGGCCCTGGTAGGGGTTGGGCGGGAGGTGCTGCTCGAAGTCCTCGGTGGGCCAGGCCTGCGCGTCCTGCTGAGTGGGCCACTGGGGCTGCTGGGGCAGCTGCCCGCCGGGAGCCGGCAGCGTCTGCGTGCTCTCGTCGTCGACCTGCTGAACGACTTCGCGGGGAATGCGGACCGTGCTGTCCGCGTCCATCGGCGAGGTGGCGTTGTCCGGCGTGACGACGAACGCCCCACGCGCCCGCGCGTGAGCAAGTGCTTCGTCGGCTCGGAGGCGCGGGTCCATGTGGATGCCCTCTCAGTCGTTCGCGGTCGGCGGCTCGCGGGCCCCGGGCAGAATTCGGGTGTGGCGTCGAACCGGGCACGGCAATTCATGACGGTTCCGATGTCATTATGCCGTTGCCGATATCAGAGTATTCCCCCCAATGGGGTCACGTCACCGAGATGCACCGGGTTAGAGGAGGACCACGTCGCATGACCGCGGACACGCAGGAATCGGCCTCGCCGCCGGAGGCGGAAGCCGTCGTGCTGGTGGGCGGTCAGGGCGTCCGGCTCCGGCCGCTGACCCTGTCGGCCCCGAAACCGATGCTGCCCACCGCCGGGGTCCCGTTCCTGAGCCACCTGCTGTCCCGGATCCGGGCCGCGGGGATCGAGCACGTGGTGCTCGGCACCTCCTACAAGGCCGAGGTCTTCGAGGAGCACTTCGGCGACGGTTCCGACCTGGGGCTGCACATCGAGTACGTGGTGGAGGACGAGCCGCTGGACACCGCGGGCGCGATCCGCAACGTCGCCGACCGGCTCAGCGCCGAGGACGTCGTGGTGTTCAACGGCGACATCCTCTCCGGGGTGGACCTCGGGGGCCTGCTGCGCACCCACCGCAGCAACCGCGCGGACGTGACCCTGCACCTGGTCGAGGTCGCCGACCCGCACCGCTTCGGCTGCGTGCCCACCGACGCCGACGGCCGGGTCACCGCTTTCCTGGAGAAGACCGACGACCCGCCGGTCGATCAGATCAACGCGGGCTGCTACGTCTTCCGCCGCGAGGTCGTCGAGTCCATCCCGGCCGGACGGCCGGTGTCGGTGGAGCGGGAGACCTTCCCCGGGCTGCTCGCCGCGGGCGCGCGCGTGCAGGGGCACGTGGACAGCTCGTACTGGTTGGACATGGGCACTCCGGCGGCGTTCGTGCGGGGCAGCGCCGACCTGGTGCTGGGCAACGCGCCGTCCGAAGCCCTGCCCGGTCCGACCGGGCAGGCGCTGGTGCTCGGCGATGCCGAGATCGCCCCGGACGCCCACGTCACCGGAGGCAGCACCGTCGGGGCGGGCAGCGTCGTGGAATCCGGTGCGCGCGTGACGGGCTCGGTGCTGTTCGACGGGGTCCGGATCGGATCGGGCGCGGTGGTGGAGCGCTCCGTGGTCGGTGCGGGCGCGGTGGTCGGGCCGGGCGCGGAGCTGGTCGACGCGGTGGTCGGCGACGGAGCCCGCGTCGGCGAGGGGTGCGAGCTGCGCGACGGGCTGCGGGTCTGGCCCGAAGTCGATCTCCCGCCGAACGGAGTACGGTTCTCGGCGAGTTGAGAACCATGGACGAACCCCTCACCCGCGACTGGCGACCGCCGCACCCGCTGGACCTGGTGCGGGTGCTCTCGCCGTTGCGGCGCGGCACCGGTGATCCGGCCAGCCGCGTCTCCGATGGCCAGGTGTGGTGGGCCAGCACCACCGCCGCGGGCCCCGGAACGCTGCGGCTGACCTCCGACGGCGCCGCGGTGCGCGCCGCGGCCTGGGGCCCGGGTGCCGAGGTGCTGCTCGAAGGCGTGCCGGACCTGCTGGGCGCGTCCGACGACGACAGCGGGTTCGTCCCCGCGCACGAGGTCGTCGACCGCGGTCGCCGCGCCTCGCGCGGGGTGCGGCTGTGCTCGACGGGCCGGGTCTGGGACGTGCTGGTCGCCGCGGTCCTGGAGCAGAAGGTCACCAACCGCGAGGCCTGGCGCTCCTGGCGCGAGCTCTGCCACCGCTTCGGAACGCCCGCCCCGGGCCCGGTCGAGGGCCTCCGGGTGGTGCCCGATCCGGGGCAGGTCCGGGCGATCCGGGATTGGGAGTGGCACCGGGCGGGCATCGACGGAGCCCGGCGCAAGACCCTGCTCGCCGCCGCCTCGCGCGCGACGAGCCTCGAACGCGCCGTCCGGCTCGGCGGCGCCGACGGGCGCGATCTGCTGCGCAAGATCCCCGGCATCGGGCCGTGGACGGCGGCGGAGGTCGCGCAGCGGGCGTGGGGCGATCCGGACGCGGTCAGCGTCGGGGACTACCACCTGCCGACGATCGTGGGCACCGCGCTGCTGGGGCGACCGGTCGACGACGAGGGAATGCTGCAGGCCCTGGCGCCCTACGAGGGCCATCGCCACCGGGCGGTGCGCTACCTGGCGGCCGCCGGCGCGCGGCGGCCCCGGTTCGGGCCGCGACTGCCGGTGCGCGACTACCGCGAGATGTAGTCCGCGGCGGGTCTCACGCCGCGGCCGCCGCTTCCAGCAGCGGGTGCAGGTCGGTGTTCTCCGGCAGCGCGCCCAGCGACCACCAGCGCAGGTCGAGGGATTCGTCGCTGCGGACCGGTTGCGCGCCGCTCGGCGCGCGGACCACGAACCGCACGTCGAAGTGCCGCGTCGGCTTGCCCAGCGAGCAGGTGATCGGGTGCACGTCCAGGTGCACCGGCTCCGGGTCGACCACCAGCCCGGTCATGCCGGACTCCTCGGTGGCCTCGCGCAGCGCCGCACCGGCCAGCGAGTCGTCCTCCGGCTCGCAGTGCCCGCCCAGCTGCAGCCACCTGCCGACCCGCGGGTGCAGGGTCAGCAGCACGTTGTCGCCCGCGGCGTCCAGCAGCACCGCCGAGGAGGTCACGTGCCCGGGCTCGCACGCGCGCAGGCAGGCGTCCTCCCGCGCGTCCAGCAGCGTCAGGAACGACTGCCGCAGCGCTTCCTGCTGGGGATCGACCGGGCGCCAACCGCCCAGCACCCGCGCGGCGTCGGCGTGCGGTCCGCTCACAGCTCCACCCATCCCTGGTCGAGGCCGCGAGGCGGGCGCGGTCCGCCCGCGGGTTCGGCCGGGTGGCCGACGGCCACCGCGCCCAGCGGTTCCCAGTCGGCCGGCAGGTCCAGCGCCGAGCGCACCACGTCCGGGCAGAACATCGTCGAGGACACCCAGCAGGAGCCGAGCTCCTCCGCGGCCAGCGCCACCAGCAGGCCCTGCACCGCAGCGCCACCGGCGACGGTGAACATCCGCTCCTCGGCCGCGCCGCGCGTCTCGTCCGGGTAGTCGTGCGCCCCCTCGCGCACCAGGAACGGCAGCACGACCTCCGGCGCGTTGTAGAGCAGGTTGCCGCGGGCCACCCGCCGCTGCGCGGCTTCCGCGGACAACCCGTCGCCCTTGAGGTCCTCCAGCCACGCCGTGCGCATGGCGTCGAGCAGCTTCGTCCGCAGTGGACGGTCGCGCAGCCACGCGAAGCGAACCGGCCTCGTGTGGTGCGGCGCGGGGGCGGTCAGCGCGGCCCCGACCGCGCGCCGCAGCGCCTCGGCGTCCACCGGGTCCTCGCCGAACTCCCGGACCGACCGGCGCATCAGCACCGCCTCCCGGCGGCCCTGCGCCAGCGCCTCCCGGGTGCCCAGGTAGAAGAGGTCGTCGTCGACGGTGCGCACCAGCTCCCGCGCGGTCGAGCCGTCGTCGGCGATGCCGAGGCCGCGCACCACCGCCACCGGGACCCCGCCGAGCTTGCCCTTGACCAGGTCCGCCGCGGCGGCGATCTCGTCGGCCACGGCCACCTCGGTCACCGCGAGCTCGTTGCCCTGCGAGTCGGTGCTGCCCGCGTAGCGGTGCAGCACGCCGAGCCCGGCGGAGCCGATGGCCACGTCGGTCTGCCCGATGCGCCAGGTGCGGCCCATCGTGTCGGTGACCACGACGCCCACCCGCACCCCGAGCTGCTCGGCGAGGGCTTCGCGCAGCCGGTCCGCGGAGGCGTCGGGATCCTCGGGCAGCAGCGCGATCTGGTCGGCGGCGACGTTGGAGGCGTCCACGCCGGACGCCGCCTGCACGATGCCCAGCTTGTTCTGCGTGATCAGCGTGCGCCCGCGGCGAGCCAGCACGTGGTCGGACTCCTGCAGCACCAGCTGCCTGCGCAGCGCGTCGCGCTCCTCGGGGTCGGCGGGCGCGGTCACCATCCGGCCCTCGACCTTGGAGAAGACCTTGCTGGTGACCACCACGACGTCGCCGTCGGCGAGCCAGGGCGCGCCGGCCGCGATCGAGGCCGCCAGGTCGTCGCCCTCGGCGAACTCGGGCAACCCGGTGACCGGGAACAGCTGCAGGCCGCCGCTCGCGGCGTGATCCCTCATCGCTGCTTCACCGCCGAAGCCAGGTCGAAGGCCTCCAGCGCCATCGTCGCGGTGGCGTCCACATCGGACATCAGCAGCGGCACCGCGCGCGTCTCGACGCCCGGCACCTCGGCCTCGTCCCCGGTGTGCACCAGCCAGCCGTCGAGGACGCCCTCGGAGCCGCGCGCCCCGTAGTGCCTGCCGACGGCCTCGGCGGTGCTGTCCTCGCCGATCGCGGTCAGGCAGGCGTCCGCCATGCCGCGCAGCGGCTTGCCGCCCACGATCGGCGACAGGCCCACCACCGGCGCGGAGGTCTTGCGCAGCGCGTCCCGGAAGCCGGGCACCGCCAGCAGCGTGCCGATGCTGACCACCGGGTTCGACGGCGCCAGCAGCACCACGTCGGCGTGCTCGATCGCGTCGAGGGCGTCCTGGCTCGGCTTGGCGTCGTCGGCGCCCACCGGCACGATCGCGTGCGCCTTCGGCTCGGCGCGGTGGCGCACCCACCACTCCTGGAAGTGCACCGCGCGGCCCTCGCCGCTGTCCGGGTCGTCGATGGCGACGTGGGTCTCCACCCGGTCGTCGGTGACCGGCAGCAGCCGCACGCCCGGCCTCCACCGGTCGCACAGCGCCTCGGTCACCGCGGTCAGCGAGTAGCCGGCGCGCAGCATCCGGGAGCGCACCAGGTGCGTGGCGATGTCGCGGTCGCCCAGGCCGAACCAGGACGGCTCGGCTCCGTAGGCGGCCAGCTCCTCCTTGACCGACCAGGTCTCGGCGACCCGGCCCCAGCCCTTCTGGGCGTCGATGGCGTCGGCGAGGGTGTACATGCAGGTGTCCAGGTCGGGGCAGACCCGCAGACCGTGCATCCACACGTCGTCGCCCACGTTGACCACCGCGGTGACCTCGTGCTCGGACTCCGCTTCACCGATCGCGGGCAGCCCCAGCGCCGCCTTGACCCCCAGCAGGAACCTCGCGCCGCCGACTCCGCCGACCAGAACTACGACCTTCACGGCTCCGATCCTCGCACGTCCCGCGCGCCGCGAGGATGTGAACCCGGACGCCCCCGTCCGCGGGCGGCTCAGAGCCCGCCGAGGATGCTGCGGAAGATGCTGTTGCCGAAGGAGGTCAGCGCCGCGTCGCCGCCGACGACGTCGAAGACGAAGTAGGCCAGCTCGAAGAACATCCGGCCGACCAGCGGGACGCCGATGAGCACGACGAACAGCGCCAGCGGTGCCCACGGCCGGGCCTTCTCCCCGAACCTGCGGGCCGCCGGGGACAGCCAGGGCTCGATCACGCCGTAGCCGTCCAGGCCGGGGATCGGCAGGATGTTCAGCACGAACGCGATGACCTGCAGGAACGCCAAGTAGGACAGCCCGGCGGCCAGGCCCAGCGGCATCTGGATCAGCGAGATCGCCCCGGCCAGCAGCATGCCGACGACCAGGTTCGCCGACGGGCCCGCCAGCGAGACCATCGACTCGGTGCGGCGCGAGCGCAGCGCCGCGTGGTTGATCCACACCGCGCCGCCGGGCAGCGGGATGCCGCCGATGGCCACGAAGATCAGCGGCAGCACGATGCTGAGCACCGGGTCGGTGTAGCGCCGCGGGTCCAGGGTCAGGTAGCCCTTCGCGCGCACCGACCAGTCGCCGCCGCGGTAGGCGGTGATGGCGTGGCCGAACTCGTGCAGGCACAGCGATACGGCCCAGCCGCCGAGCACCAGCAGCACCACGCCCGCGGTCAGCGCGGTCTGGTCGGTCATCGTGGTCAGGAAGCCGCCGAGAACGGTCACCGCGATCATGCCGAGGAACAGCGGGCTGACTCGAAGTGCGGAAGTCACGCCCACAGTCTCCACGACGGAGCGGCGTCCGGGTGATCGCCTTCGCGGTGCGGGGCCGACCTCGTGGTGGTAAGCATGATCACGGCCCAGTACGCTGCTCCGGACGGAGCATGATCGTTGTGCCGAACGCCGACGGGAAAGGGCTCCGGTGGAACGGGGACCCGCTGATCCGGATGTCCCCCTACGGAAGGTCTCCGCTTGACCGCGGGGAGTTGCACGGGTGTAATCACAGTTGTGTTATTCGCTGCTGAAAAGATCGTTCCGCTCAGTGGACGATCGGCGGCGACCGGCCGGGAGCGGGAGACCTCGGTCGGGCACGGTCGATCGGGTTGGCGTCGGGAGAGCGAGGGCGCGACCGATCGGCGACGGCTTCGCCGTCGAAATCGCGGAATTCCGGCGGGAAGTCCGCGACCTGCGAGCAGGAGTGCTTCCCGCTCCGGCCCTGGGGAGGGCCGGCGGGAATACGGGGAGAAATCGGGGGAGACATGTGGGAGACAGCAGATAGCCGGGTCGCCGAGAGCGGCAACACCGCTCTGGCCGAGATCGACGTCCTGGCCGAACTGTTCGAAATGCCCGAAGAAGAACAGGAATGGCAGGAGCGCGCGCTGTGCGCGCAAACCGATCCCGAAGCGTTCTTTCCGGAAAAGGGCGGATCCACCCGGGAGGCCAAGCGCATCTGCGCCGGGTGCGAAGTTCGCTCCGAATGCCTGGAATACGCGCTGCAGCACGACGAGCGCTTCGGAATCTGGGGCGGTCTGTCCGAAAGGGAGCGCCGCAAGCTCAAGCGCCGCGCGGTGTGAGAGGCCGCTCCGAGCCGGTCCCGCAGCGCCGACGGGGAGCTCGATCCCGGTCGGGCCCTCGCGCCGCGGGTGAGGTGAGCGCCGGCTCCGTCCTCCTCGGACCGCGCCGAGCGGTGCGGATCGGGTTCGGGCGCCCAGGTGGCGAACCCGTTGAGCGGGCGCGTCGTTGGTCCTGGCCAGTGCACTACCGTTTTCCGCGGTAGCGATCTGGGCTAGCGGGAGGGCCAGCGGCGGTGAACGAGCGCTCGTCGAAATCGTGGTTGCGGCCGGTGTGGCGGCGCGCGGAGCGGTCCGGCAACGACCGGCCGAAACCGGCCCCGCGCGAGCCGGACCCGGCCGGACGCCCCGAGCACGACCTGCGCGGCCGGTTGCTGCCCCCGGCGCTGCTGGTGCTGGTCCTGACCCTGTTCGCCGTCGGCAACGCCTGGCTCGCAGGGCGGTTCGGCACCAACCTGGTCGGCGGCCGCCTCTTCCCGGTCGCGGATCTGGGCACCACCTGGTCGGACTACCTGAGCTCCTGGCACGCGGTCAGCGGCGGAACCGGGGCCATGGCCCCGCCCTCGCTCGCGGTGCTGGCGCTGCTGGGCACCGTTCTCGGCGGGCCTCCCGTCGTGGTCGCCGCGCTGCTGCTGTTCGGCGTACCGCTGGCCGGGCTGAGCGCTTACCTCGCCAGTCGCGCCGTCACCGATCGACCGGTGCGGCGGGTGCTGGTCTCCGCGGCCTACGCGCTGGTCCCGGTCGCCTCGCTGGCGGCCGGGGAGGGCCGCCTCGACGTCGTCGTCGCGCACGTGCTGGTCCCGCCGCTGCTGGGCGGGATCGCCGCGGTGATCCGGCGCTCCGACGGGCAGTGGCTGGGAACGGCCTGCCTGACCGCGCTCGGACTGGCCGCGCTGGGAGCCTTCGCTCCGCTGGTGCACCTGGCGCTGCTGCTCCTCGCGCTGCTCGGCTACGTGCTGGTGCCCGGCGACCAGGAGCTGCTCGGCCGCCGCCGCGCCGCCGGGCTCGTCGCGATCGTGCTGCTGTCGGTGGCCTGCCTGCTGCCCTGGCCGGTGACCTGGTCGCGCCATCCCGAACTGCTGCTGCACGGCCTCGGCGCGCGCACCGTCGAGGTCCACGCCACCGCGCTGCTGTCGGCGCTGAGCCCGGACGGCTCGCCCGCCACGCTCCCCGGCGCGCTGCTGGTGCTGGCCGCGATCGTGGCGCTGGTGGTCTGCTGGCGCCGCCGCATGCTGCTCGGCGCGGGCGTGGCCGCGTTCGGCTTCGCGCTGGCGGCGGTCGTCGGCACGGTCGAGGCGCAGCCGCTCATCGGCGGCCAGCCCAGCCCCGGCTGGACCGGCGGGCCGCTGGTCCTGGTGGCGGCCGGGTGCGCCTGGATCCTGCTGTCGGCCCGGTTGCCCGAGGTCCCGACGGCCATCGCCGCCCCGGTGGTCGCCGCCGGGCTGGTCGCGCTGGCCGCGGGCTCGGCCTTCGCCGCGGTCACCGGGCCGCTGCAGCTGCGCTCGACCACCGGCCAGCCGGACACCCGGCTGGTGCTCACCGCAGGCCCGCAGCCCGCCCGGCTGGTCACCGGCAGCGGGCCCCGCTTCGGCGACGACGCGCTCGCCCCGGCAGGCGGCGCCGCCGATTGGCTGCGCCAGATCGACCAGGACCTGCAGCTCGACGACCCCGAGCGGGTGCGCGGCGCGCTGGCCTCGGTCGCCGCGCGCGGCACCGGGTCCATCATCGCCCCGCCGGACTCCCGGATCGCCGAGCTCGGCGGTGACCTGGTCGACGCCAGCGGCAGGCTGCCCGACGGCCGGCGCGTGCTGCGGCTGCAGCTGCCGGACACGCCCGTCAAGCTGGTCGGCCCGGACCTCGCTCGGCGCGCGCAGACCGAAGCGGGTCCCTCCCCGGAGGCGCGCCCGCTGCCGGTGAGCGCGGAGCTGCCCGACTTCACCGTCCGCGTCTCCGAGGGAGGCGCGGGCCGCGCCCTGGTCCTGGGCGCGGAGAACGAGCCGGGCTGGTACGCCCGGGTCGACGGTCGCGAGGTGCCGCTGGCCACGGCCTGGAACCACCAGGTGGCCATCCCGCTGCCGGACCACCCGGCCGAGGTGCAGGTCGGCTACACCGAGTTGCCGCGCACGACGATGTTGGTCGTGCAGGCCGCCGTGGCGTTGTTCACGCTGGTGGCGTCCATCCCGGGACGGCGCCGCCAGCGGTGACTACTGGCCCTCGATGACGTCGGGGTCCAGGCCGAGGTAGGTGGCCACCTGCTCGACGAGCACGTCGTGCAGCAGGTCGGCCATGTCCGTGCCGTCGCGGGCGCGGGCCTCCAGCGGCCTGCGGTAGAGCACGATGCGTGCCTGGGTCGGCAGCCCCCGGCGGTCCACGCCGGCGGGCACCAGCCTGGCCAGCGGGACGTTGGCGTCGACGACCACGTCGTCGTCCCAGACCACCTTGTCCGGCCTGGTGGTGCCGACCTCGGGAACCTCGTCGACGGCGACGTCGAGCTGGGTCAGCTCGGTGTGCCAGCGCTGCTCGATGGGTTCGAGCGCCTCCAGCACCAGCTGGTCGAACCGCTGCGAGCGGCTGCGCGAGATCGGGACCGTCGACGGGTACAGCGGTCCGCGCAGGCCACGGCCGCGCCGGTCCCGCCTGATGCGGGAGCGACTCCGAGATCCACGTGCGGTAACCACGGGGTGAGGGTACGCCTCCGCGCCCCCGGTTCGGGACATCCGCCACCCGGATTTCCGGTGGTGATCGCCCGGACGCGTTCGCCGGAAGCGGACAGGGTGTGACGGCGCTCGGTGGGAGGGTGGGAAACTGGTGTTCGGCGCGGTTCGCGAAACGATTCCGCGTGCCTGCGCCGCGAGGTGGACAGGGGGCGCTATCGTGCTTGCCGTGCGGAGCGTGAGGCGGTGCTCGCGGACCGGGTGTGCCAACCCGGCCGTTGCGACGCTCACTTATGCCTATTCGGACTCGACCGCGGTGGTCGGGCCGTTGGCGACCTATTCCGAGCCCCACAGCTACGACCTGTGCGAGGCGCACGCGTTGCGGTTGACCGTGCCCAAGGGCTGGGAGGTCGTCCGGCACGAAGGCGAGTTCGCCCCGCCGACCCCCTCGGACGACGACCTGACCGCGCTGGCCGAGGCCGTGCGCGAGGCCGGTCGCCCGGATCGCCCCGTCGAGCCGCCGACCGGCGGTACCGGTTCCGGCCGCCGGGCGCACCTGCGGGCGCTGCCCGACCCGGTCGACGAGTAGTGGATCGTGACGAACGGCTCGGTCGATGCCGTTGCGGCCACGCTCCGGCCGATCGCCGGTAGGCTGCCAACCAGTTCAGTTGCGAACGGGAGGGTGCAGCGTGCGGGACCTGTCGGGGATCGTCAAGGCGTACGACATCCGCGGGGTGGTCGGGGAAGGTCTGGACGCCGACGTGGTGCGGGAGATCGGGGCCGCCTTCACCCGGCTGGTCGGGGGACCGGCCGTGGTGATCGGACATGACATGCGGGACTCCTCGCCGGGGCTGGCCGAGGCCTTCGCCGAGGGCGTGACCGGTCAGGGCGTCGACGTCATCAACATCGGTCTGGCCAGCACCGACATGCTCTACTTCGCCTCCGGCAAGCTGGAGCTGCCGGGCGCGATGTTCACCGCCAGCCACAACCCGGCCCAGTACAACGGCATCAAGCTCTGCCGCGCCGGTGCCGCCCCGGTGGGCCAGGACAGCGGCCTGTCGGAGATCCAGGAGCTGGTCGCCCACGGCGTGCCGGAGTTCCTCGGCGCCAAGGGCGCGGTCTCCGAGCGTGACATGGTCGCCGACTACTCGGCCTACCTGCTCGACCTGGTCGAGCTGCGCGACATCCGGCCGCTCAAGATCGTCGTGGACGCGGGCAACGGCATGGGTGGGCACACCGTGCCCACCGTGTTCGCCGACCTGCCCATCGAGCTGGTGCCGATGTACTTCGAGCTCGACGGCAGCTTCCCGAACCACGAGGCCAACCCGCTGGACCCGGCCAACATCGTCGACCTGCAGGCCAAGGTGCGCGAGGTCGGCGCCGACGCGGGCCTGGCCTTCGACGGCGACGCCGACCGCTGCTTCGTGGTCGACGAGAACGCCGACCCGGTCTCGCCGAGCGCGATCACCGCGCTGGTGGCCACCCGCGAGCTGGCCAAGGAACCCGGTTCCTCGATCATCCACAACCTGATCACCTCCAAGGCGGTCCCGGAGATCGTCGGCGAGCACGGCGGCAAGCCGGTGCGCACGCGGGTCGGCCACTCGTTCATCAAGCAGACGATGGCCGAGACCGGCGCGATCTTCGGCGGCGAGCACTCGGCGCACTACTACTTCCGGGACTTCTGGCGCGCCGACTCCGGGATGCTGGCCGCGCTGCACGTGCTGGCCGCGCTCGGCGGGCAGGACCGGCCGCTGTCGCAGCTGATGGCCGAGTTCGACCGCTACGCGGCCAGCGGCGAGATCAACTCCACCGTCGACGACCAGCAGGGCAGGATGCGCGCGGTCGCCGAGGCCTTCGGTGACCGGAATGGCGCTCGTGTCGACGAGCTCGACGGGCTTACCGTGGAGCTGGCGGACGGGTCGTGGTTCAACCTGCGCCCGTCCAACACCGAACCGCTGCTCCGGCTCAACGTGGAGGCCAGGGACACTGAAGCCGTGGCCGCGTTGCGCGACGAGGTGCTCGCGGTCGTCCGAGGATGACCTCGCGGCAGGTGATCCGCGGGCATGGCGAGCTTGGGAGGAATCGTGGCCGTTGACCTGGAAGCGCAGTTGCTGGAAATCCTGGCCTGCCCGTGCGAGCAGCACGGCGCGCTGAAGCCCGGCCGCGGCGACGATCCGCGGGCCGACTACCTGACCTGCACTTCCTGCGGCCGCGCCTTCCCCGTGCGAGACGGCATTCCGGTGCTGCTGCTGGAGGAGGCCGTCGGGGGACCCGCCCCCGACGCCGCCGGTGAGGGGTGAGCTCGGATGTTGGACGACAGCCTCTTCGACGACCCGGCCAGGCTGGCCGACACCGACTCGGCCGGCCTGCTGCGGCTGGCCGCGCTCGCGGGCGCCCAGGTGCGCTCCTGCGCCGAGACGGCGAGCGAGATCGGCCTCGACCAGCTCGCCGACGAGCGCCCGCGCGCCGTGGTGCTGCTCACCAGGCCCGGTGTCGGGCCGGGCGTGGCCGGTCTGCTGGCCGCGCTGACCGGCCCGCGCTGCCCGGTGCCGCTGGTGGTCTCCGAGGAGCTGCCGTCCTGGGTCGGTGCGCTGGACGCGGTGTTCGCGCACACCGACGACGTCGGTGACGTGACGCTGGCCGAATCCGTGGCCACCGCCTGCCGCCGGGGCGCCAGCGTGGTGCTGGCGGTGCCCGACGAAGGTCCGGTGGCCGCGGCGGGCGCCGGACGCGCCAAGCTGCTGCCGCCGCGCGTGCCGGTTCCGCCGGCGCTGTCGTTCGGCTACGTCTTCGCCGCGGGCATCTGCACGCTGCGCGCGCTGCGGTTGCTGGAGTTCGACACCGACGAGCTCGCCGAGGAGCTCGACAAGGAGGCCGAGCGCGACCACCCCGGCCACGAGTCGCTGAGCAACCCGGCCAAGTCGCTGGCTCTGCGGCTGGCCGACCGCGCGCCGCTGCTGTGGGGCCTGGAACCGGTGTCGACGGCCGTGGCCGCGCACGGCGCCTACGCGCTCGGCGCGCACGCGGGCGTGCCCTGCCACGTCGCCGGCTACCCGCAGGCCGCCGCGCAGCGCGGACTGCACCGGGCCGCGGCCTCGGTCGGCTCGGAGGCCGACATCTTCGCCGACCCCGAGGATGCGCCCGCCTCCTCGCTGCGGGCGTTCCTGATCAACGCGCGCTTGGACAACCAGGGCGAGGTCTACGAGCGCGCGGCCGCGCGCGACCTCCCGGGCGCCGACGTGGTCGCCCCGGGCGACTCGGTGCGCGCCGACCCGGTGCTGCGCGCCGGGGTGCTGGCCGTCCGATTCGACCTGGCAGCCGTCTACCTCGGACTGGCCGCGGGCATGCTCAACGGCCCCGGTTGGCCTGCTCTGGCGATGCACTGAGGGAAATCTTCCGGGAAACCCCCGATGGCGCCGCTCGTGGTGTGCGGTGTGCTGGGGCGACGCGGACGAGCAAGCGAGATCGAGGAAGCGAGATTCGACTGTGGAGCTACTGCGCAACGCGGTGCGCCCCTACGCCTGGGGCTCGCGCACCGCTATTGCGGATCTGCTCGGTCGGCCCGTACCCACACCGCATCCGGAAGCCGAGCTGTGGATGGGCGCCCACCCGGGTGATCCCTCCCGGGTGCTCCGCTCGGGCGGCGACGAGGTGTCGCTGCTGTCGCTGCTCGACGACCACCCCTCGCACCACCTCGGAGCGGAGTGCGTGCGCCGCTGGGGCGGCAGGTTGCCGTTCCTGCTCAAGGTGCTCGCCGCCGACGAACCGCTGAGCCTGCAGGCGCACCCGTCGGCCGAGCAGGCCGCCGAGGGCTTCGCCCGGGAGGAGCGCGCGGGCATCGCGCGCAACGCGCCGAACCGCAACTACCCCGATCCCACCGCCAAGCCCGAGCTGGTCTGCGCGCTCACCGAGTTCCACGCGCTGGCCGGTTTTCGCGACGCGCAGCGCACCGTGCGGTTGCTGGACGCCCTGCAGGTGCCGAGCCTGCGCGCGCACCGCGAGCTGCTGGCGGGCCAGCCCGACGCCGACGGGCTGCGCGCGCTGTTCACCACCTGGATCACGCTGCCAGAGCACTACCTGCGCGAGGTGCTGCCGGAGCTGCTGGAGGCCTGCGTGGCCCACGTGCGCGAGCGCGGCGAGTTCGCCCTGGAGTGCCGGACCGTGCTGGAGCTCGGCGAGGCGTACCCGAACGACGCGGGCGTGCTGGCCAGCCTGCTGCTCAACCGACTGGTGCTGCAGCCCGGCGAGGCGATCTTCCTGCCCGCCGGCAACCTGCACGCCTACCTGCACGGCACCGGCATCGAGATCCTGGCCAACTCGGACAACATCCTGCGCTGCGGGTTGACCCCGAAGCACGTGGACGTGCCGGAACTGCTCAAGGTGCTGGACTTCTCCTGCGGCGACATGCGGGTGCTCAAGGGCGAGTCGCTGGACGCCAACCGCACCGCCTACCGGGTGCCCGCCGACGAGTTCGAGCTGTCCAGGTTGGACTGGACGCCCGCCGAGTCGGGCACCGTGCACGTGGATTCGCCGGGCCCGCAGATACTCCTGTGCACCAAGGGCTCGGTCCGGCTGGACTGCTCCAGCGGCGACCCGCAGCGGGCGGTGGAGCTCTCCCGCGGCGGTTCGGTGTGGCTGGCGGCCTCCGACCCCGCGGTGCGGGTGCGGCCCACCGAGCTGGACGCGGAGGGGCAGGCCCAGGTCTTCCGGGCGGCCGCCGGCGCGTTCGGCGAATGACCGCCCCGATTGGCATACGTCAGGAGTGGCGCGCGGAGCCCGGGAGGCGTCTCGCAACCCGCTACTCGCACCGCCACGCACTTCCCAAACAGCCCTAGCTCACACGACCAAACTGCCCCCGCGGCGCGCCGAGGCCGGTAGATTCTCCGCAGCGCTCGCGCCACCAGGTGCGACCCGATCATCGCGGAGGAAGACGTGTCAGCAGGAGGCGGAACCAAGGCCATCCTGGCGGCGCTGACCGCCAACGCGGGCATCGCCGTGGCGAAGTTCGCCGGTTTCCTGTTCACCGGGTCCTCGTCGATGCTCGCCGAGTCGGTGCACTCGGTGGCCGACACCTCCAACCAGGGCCTGCTCCTGCTGGGCCAGAAGACCGCGCGGCGCAAGCCCACCGAGGAGCACCCGTTCGGCTACGGCCGGGACCGGTTCTTCTACTCGTTCGTCGTCGCCCTGCTGCTGTTCAGCCTCGGTTCGGTGTTCGCGCTCTACGAGGGCATCCACAAGATCCAGCACCCGGAGCCGCTGGCCTCGGCGTGGGTGGCGGTGCTGATCCTGGTCGTGGCGATCGCGCTGGAGACCTACAGCTTCCGCACGGCCATCCAGGAGTCCCGCGCGATCAAGGGGAAGCTGTCCTGGTGGCAGTTCGTGCGCCAGGCCAAGACTCCCGAGCTGCCGGTGGTGCTGCTGGAGGACCTCGGCGCGCTGGTGGGCCTGGTGCTCGCCCTCGGCGGCGTCGGGCTGACCGTGCTGACCGGCAACCCGGTCTTCGACGGGATCGGCACGTTGTGCATCGGCCTGCTGCTGGGCGTCATCGCGATCGTGCTGATCGTGGAGACCAAGAGCCTGCTCATCGGCGAAGGCGCGAGCCGCGACCTGCTCGACGAGATCATCGCGCAGATGCGCTCGGAGAACGTCGAGCGCGTGATCCACATCCGCACCCAGTACCTCGGTCCGGAAGAACTGCTCGTCGCGGCCAAGATCGGGCTCAAACCCGCGTTGTCGGTTGCGCAGGTGGCCGCTGAGATCGATGCTGCTGAGCGGCGGATCAGGGAGCAGGTTCCGGCCGCGCGGCTGATCTACCTGGAGCCGGACCTCGATCGCTCGCGGATCAGGAGCAGCTGATCCACCTGCACTGATCACCGCGGGCTGCGGGCGGATCACGCCGGGCTAACGAATCCGCTCCCGGAGTGTGGGCCTTCGGCGCTTGCTGTGATCCTGAGGGATTAAGGTGCGGGCCCACCGCACTTAACCAGAAGTTTTAGGAGGCGACAGTGCCAGGCACTGGGCTGTGGCGGACCAAGTCGGTCGAACAATCCATTTTGGATACCGACGAACCGGATACCAAGCTGCGAAAGAATCTAGGCACCTGGGACCTGATCGTCTTCGGTGTTTCGGTGGTGATCGGCGCCGGCATCTTCACCCTGGCCGCGCGCACCGCCGGTGACATGTCCGGTCCTTCGGTCTCGCTGGCGTTCGTGCTCGCCGCGGTCGCCTGCGGCTTGGCCGCGCTGTGCTACGCCGAGTTCGCCTCCACCGTTCCGGTCGCGGGCAGCGCCTACACCTACTCGTACGCGACGTTCGGCGAGTTCATCGCCTGGATCATCGGCTGGGACCTGATCCTGGAGTTCGCGGTGGCCGCCGCGGCGGTGTCCAAGGGCTGGTCGATCTACTTGGAGCAGACCCTCGGGCTGTTCGGGGTGAACCTGCCGACCTCGTTCGAAGCGGGCCCGCTGCAGTTCGACTGGGGCGCCGTGCTGCTGGTCGCGGTGCTGATCACGCTGCTGGCGCTGGGCACCAAGCTCTCGGCGCGGTTCTCCCTGGTGATCACGGTCATCAAGGTCTCGGTGGTGCTGCTGGTCATCGTGGTCGGCATCGCCTACATCAACGCCAAGAACTACACCCCGTTCATCCCGCCGGCCGAGAAGGCCGTCGAGGACGCGCCCAAGATCGAGCAGTCCCTGCTCTCGCTGATGCTGGGCGGCGAGACCAGCACCTACGGCGTGTTCGGCCTGCTGGCCGGTGCTTCGCTGGTGTTCTTCGCCTTCATCGGCTTCGACATCGTGGCCACCACCGCGGAGGAGACCAAGAACCCGCAGAAGAACGCCCCGCGCGGCATCCTGGGCAGCCTGGCGATCGTCACGGTGCTCTACGTCGCGGTCGCGCTGGTGGTCACCGGCATGGTGCCCTACACCGATCTGGCCACGCCGGACGGCGGGGACCGCGCCACGCTGGCCACCGCCTTCGAACTGCACGGCGTGAACTGGGCGGCCACGATCATCTCGCTCGGCGCGCTGGTCGGTCTGACCACCGTGGTCATGGTGCTGCTGCTGGGCCAGACCCGCGTGCTGTTCGCGATGTCCCGCGACGGCCTGGTGCCGCAGGGCCTGGCCAAGACCGACCCGAACCGCGGAACCCCGGTCCGGGCGACCTTGCTGGTCGGCATCGTCGTGCTGCTGGCGGCCGGCTTCTTCCCGGCCGACAAGCTCGAGGAGATGGTGAACGTCGGCACGCTCTTCGCGTTCATCCTGGTCTCGCTGGGCGTGATCGTGCTGCGGCGCACCCGCCCGGACCTGCCGCGCGGCTTCCGCGCCCCGCTGGTCCCGGTGGTGCCGATCCTGGCGATCCTGGCCTGCCTGTGGCTGATGCTGAACCTGACGGCGCTGACCTGGATCCGGTTCGTGATCTGGATGGTCGCCGGTGTGGTCATCTACTTCGTCTACAGCCGCTCGCACTCGGTGCTCGGCAAGCGCCAGAGCGGCGAGGTCGACCAGGGCGGCCAGGTCTAGCGGCCGCGCGAAGCGGGGCTCTTCGCGCGAGAAGCCCGCGACGAGCGAGAAGCGGTGCCACCCCGGCGATCGGGGTGGCACCGCTTCGTCGTCTTCGAACCGCTAGTTCTCCGAGGGGCGCAGGGCGTCTCCGCGCTCCCACGGGGCGATGCGGCCGCGCGGCTCGGTGATCTCGGGCAGCACCGCGGGCTCGGTCCGCTCGACCGGGACCTCCTGCTCGGGAACCTCGGCCTCGGCCTCCTCGACGGCCGCGGGCTCGTCGACCTCCTGGGCCTCGTCGGGCTCGGCCTCCTCCCGCTGCTGCGGGAGGTCGTCCGGCAGCGAACCACCGTCGCCGCCCATGGCCTGCAGCGGGTGCTTGTCCAGGTCCGGGGGAGACGGGATCTGGGTCGGCGCTGGCGTCTCCGGCTGCAGCGGCAGGGAAGCGCCGCGCACCGGGGTCTCCAACCCGGCGGCCATCGCCACCGCCCGATCCCACTCGGGATCACCGCTGTACTCGGAGTGACCCATCACCCCGGGAACCCAGCGACGGCAGGAGAACGGCCCCCGCTGCGGGTCCGGCAGCCAGTGGTCGCCGCCCAGCACCAGCGCACCGGTCGGACCGCGGGTCGCGGCCGGGAGCGGCCCCTCGGTGCCGTCGGCCTTGAGCCCCACCCCGATGAGCATCCCGCCGTAGACCTGCCGGTTCCAGGTGGTCACCGCGCCGCCCAGCGGGTCGGTCCCCCGGCACAGCGCGCGCCAGCGCCCGCCCAGCGCGCCGGAGAGCTCGGCCAGCGCCCGGTGCGGGACCGCGCCGGGGAAGGCCCGGGGATAGGCCCACTGCAGCTGCGAACCGGCGGTCACCAGGCCCACGCGCTCGCGATCCTGCTCGGGCAGCTGGTCCATCAACCGGGCCGCGGCCACGGCGGCCAGCAGGCTGCCCTGGCTGTGCCCCACCAGCACGACCCGCGTGTTCGGCTCGGCCAGGTGCTCGGTGACCCGGTCGACCAGCTCGGGGATCACCTTCAGCGCGTAGCACGGCGGTACCACCGGGTGCGCCTCGCGCGGCCAGAACAGCGACAGGTCGCCGAGCACCCCGAGCTGGCGGGCCCGGCTGCGCTTGGTGGCGGCCAGGAAGACCATCCGCATCAGCCCGACCGCGAGCCCGGCCAGCACCACCACGCCGATCCCGCTGCGCCAACCGTGGAACTCCAGCCCCGCGAACCGAGCGGCCAGCGTCATCGTGGTGCTGGCGGTCAGCACCGCGGCGACCACCAGGAACGCCTGGTGCGAGTAGCGGCGCTGCAGCTCGGCCCACTTCCAGGCGCCGGCGGCGGCCTCCTGGTCCTCGGTGCGCCCGGCGTGCAGCAGCGCCACCTCGTCCGGGATCGACCGGTTCTGCCCGTCGTGCCGCCACCGCCGCAGCAGGACCCACGGCACCGCCACGATCGCCGCGACCACCAGCAGCAGCGCCGCGGTCCCCCAGAAGATCGTCACGTCGTAGAAGGCGCGCGGCAGCAGCAGCGAAGCGTCCGCCGCGCTCGAAACCCCCAGCGTCTGCCGCACGCTCAGGGCCAGCCCGGCGCCGAAGCCGTTGCCGAGCATGACCGCCAGCATCAGCACCGGCGCGGCCATCCAGCCGCCCGCCCAGGGGCGCAGCCCGCGCGGGATCGACTTCCAGCCCGGCCGGGCCAGCATCGTCGCGGGCACCAGCAGCACGGCCAGCGCGACGCAGGTGGCCACCAGCAGCCCGGTGATCGCGTCGATCACCGGACCGGACCCCGGCAGCGCGCCGGCGAGCTCCGGAGGCAGCAGCGCCACCGAGGCCAGCAGCGCCCCGGAGGCGATCAGCAGTCCGCGCCGCGCGGTGCGGCCGAGCAGCGCCCGAGGCGTCCGGTTCGAGCGCATGCTGGCGGGATCGTCGAGCACCGCGGTGCCCGCGATGGCGACGACCACCAGCACCGCGGCCAGCAGCCAGCGCGGGTCGGCGCTGACCGCGAACGGCCCGCCCAGCGCCAGCAGCGCCACAGTGGACAGCGCGGCCACCAGGTGCAGCACCCGCAGCGCGGGGGTGTCCGGATCGGACACCACGTTCTCGCCCGGCAGCATCGGCGCCAGGCCGGAGGGCTTGGGCCCCTCGGTCTTCGGCGCCGAGACCTGCCAGGACGAAGTGGACAGCCAGTACATCAGGCCCGCGACCAGGGCCACCGGCAGCAGCGCCACCGACGAGCGCAGCACGTCCAGCTCGCGCACCGCGTCCGGGACCACCGCCAGGCACTGCGCCCCGGGCCGCAGGCACTGCGCGGCCACCAGGTCCAGGGTGATCACCGCCAGCTGCGCCACGAACAGCATCGTCAGCAGCAGCGCCGAGACCCGCAGCAGCGCGCGCAGCACCGCCGAGAGCGCGCGCCCGACCACCTTGTCGGTGCGCGGCGGGAGCATCCAGTGCGCCATGTTGGCCAGCGCGAACGGGAACAGCAGCGCCCAAGCGGCTTTCGCCGGGCCGCCCGAGGTCATCGCACCCCACACGTAGCCCTCGACGATCCGCGGCACCGACCGCTCCCCGGCGGACAGCTGCGGCCCGGGCACGGGGCGCAGCAACCGGTCGGCCGGTCGCACGATGCGCCCGACGCCGTCGCCGGCCACGTCCACCGAGGCGACCGAGTCGGTCAGGTCCTCCCCGGTGGTGCCGAGAATGCCGTGCACGCGCAGCTCGACCACGCGGGTGTCGGGCCCGGGTATTTGCACAGGATCCTCCCGAGCGTTGGTGATCATCGGACGCCGAGCTGATTGTCCATCGTTGATCGAGGTCTGGCGACCTCTGCGCCGATGATTCTGATCGCGTCCGGATCCGCTGTCCGCGTTTCGGAGGAAACCGGGCCCGCCCTAGCCGACCAGGACCTCGGGTTCGTGCCGCACCGGGAAGTTGACCGAGTTGGCGATGTAGCAGCGGCTGTGCGCCCGGGCGTGCAGCTCCTCGGCCTTGGCGAGCATGCCGGCTTCGGCCACCGTCACCGTCGGCCGCAGCACCACCTCGGTGAAGTGCCCGCCGGTGGCCGCCACCTCGGCCATCGTGCCGCGCGCCTCGTCGCGGTAGGCGGTCACCACCACGCCGGAGTTCGCGCACAGCCCCAAGTACCAGAGCATGTGGCACTCGGAGAGCGCGGCCACCAGCAGATCCTCCGGGTTGTGCAGCGCCGCGTCGCCGAGGAAGGCCGGGTCGGCCGAAGCGCGCAGCGCCGGCTTGCCCTCGACCTCCACGAGGTGCTCCCGGCTGTAGTCGCGGTAGGCGACCGTCCCGCCGCCGGTGTTGCCGGTCCAGGTGACGGTGACCTCGTAGCTGTGCTCGGATGCCATGTGCCCTGTATAGGGGCCCGCGCCCCGGAGGGCACCGGAATTCCCACGACTTGAGCAAGGGAACCTTCCTGTCACCCCGCGGGAGGGGAGCCGTCGTGCCACCCCGCGGGAGGGGAGCCGTCGTGCCACCCCGCGGGAGGGGAACCTTCCTGCCGTGCGCGGCAGGGGAACCTTCCTCCCACCGCAACCCGGCCACCGCCTTCGGCTAACGTCGACGACGTGGGAAGACTGATCGTCATCGAAGGACTGGACGGCGCGGGCAAGCGCACGCTCACCGGCGGGCTCACCGCCGAGCTGACCGCGCGCGGCGCGAAGGTGACCACCGCGGCCTTCCCCCGCTACACCGATGACGTGCACGCCGAGCTCGTCGCCGAAGCGCTCCGCGGCGAGCACGGCGACCTGGGGTCCTCGGTGCACGGCATGGCCGTGCTCTACGCGCTGGACCGGCGCGGTGCGGCCGAGCGGCTGCGCGCCGACCTCGACGGCCACGACGTGGTGCTGCTGGACCGCTACGTGGCCTCCAACGCCGCCTACGGCGCCGCGCGGCTGCGCGAGCGCGCCGACGGCGACTTCGTCGCCTGGGTCCGGGAGCTCGAAGTGGACCGGTTCGGCCTGCCGCGTCCGGACCTGCAGATCCTGCTGCGGGTCTCGACGGAGCTGGCCGCGGGGCGCGCCGCGCACCGCGAGCGCACCGAGGCCGATCGGCAGCGGGACCGGTTCGAGTCCGACGCGCCGCTGCAGCAGCGCTGCGCCGAGGTCTACGCCGAGCTCGCCGCGGCGAACTGGTGGTCGCCCTGGCTGGTCGTCGACGGCGCGGCCGAGGCCGACTTCGCCGCGCTCGCCGACCGCGTCCTCGGCTGAGCTCGGCGGGGCCCTCGCGTCGAACACCACCCGCAGCGCTGCTCCGTTCGGCGGTATCCGCTGCGCCGAACCGGTTCGGATATCGCCACCTGCGACGACACCCGCCGGGTGGATGCACGGACGCCAGGTGACTAGTGCAACGATGTGGTGCATGAAGGCACGCGTGCTCGTGGTGGACGATGATCCGGCCCTGGCCGAAATGCTGACCATCGTGCTCCGGGGAGAAGGGTTCGAGACCGCCGTCGTCAGCGATGGCACCAAGGCCATGCCGGCCTTGCGGGAGCTCAAGCCCGACCTGGTCCTGCTGGACCTGATGCTGCCCGGCATGAACGGCATCGACGTCTGCAAGGCGATCCGCACCGAGTCCGTGGTGCCGATCGTCATGCTCACCGCCAAGAGCGACACGGTCGACGTGGTCCTGGGCCTGGAGTCCGGCGCCGACGACTACATCGTCAAGCCGTTCAAGCCCAAGGAGCTCGTCGCCCGGCTGCGCGCCCGCCTGCGCCGCACCGACGCCGAGCCGGCCGAGGTGCTGGCCATCGGCGACGTCACCATCGACGTGCCCGGCCACGAGGTCACCCGCGAGGGCGAGCCGATCTCGCTTACCCCGCTGGAGTTCGACCTGCTGGTCGCGCTGGCCCGCAAGCCCCGCCAGGTCTTCACCCGCGAGGTGCTGCTCGAACAGGTCTGGGGCTACCGGCACGCCGCCGACACCCGGCTGGTCAACGTCCACGTGCAGCGCCTGCGCTCCAAGGTCGAACGCGACCCGGAGCGCCCCGAGGTCGTGCTGACCGTCCGCGGCGTCGGCTACAAGGCCGGCCCTCCGTGATCGCCCACCGCGCACCTGGACGCGCCCACCGCTAGCCGCGCGTCCCGGCCGGCCGGACGGCGCCGCAGGTCGCGGCGCTGGTGCCGGTCGGCCGAACGAACCGGGTACGGGCACCCCGGGCGCCGCGCGGTGCGCGGGGCTTGACACAGTTGTTTGTCGGGCGCGAGTCGAGGCCGCCCGGAGGACGGTTGCCGTGAGTGCGTTGACACGCCAGAGCCGCTGGGTGCGGATCGCGGCCGGTCGTGTCCGCGAGGAGGTCCGCAACCGCTGGCACGCCTTCGAAACGGTGTGGCGGCGCTCGATGCAGCTGCGCGTGGTCGTCTCCACGCTCGCGCTGTCGCTGGCCGTGGTGATCGTGCTGGGCATGGTGCTGCAGTGGCAGATCACCTCGCGGCTGCTGGTGTCCAAGGAGGAGGCCGCGATCGCCCAGGCCGAGGTCAGCCTGCCGATCCTGGAGCGCGAGCTCACCGCGGTCGACCCCAACTCCGACAACGTCACCGAGCAGCTGCAGGCCGCGCTCAACCGGCTGACCACCTCCTCGTCCGGGCAGTCCACCTCCGACTCGGTCGCCGGCGCGTTCACCCCGGTCCTGGTCGACGGGCACGCCCCCGGCGACCGCAAGCCCGCCGCAGGTCCGCTGCAGGACGTGCCCAAGGACCTGCGCCGGTTCGTCGAGCGCGGGCAGCTGGCCACCAAGATCCACACGGTTCAGCGCGCCAGCGGCCCGGTCACGATGGTCGAGGTCGGCACCCCGGTCTCCAGCGCCACCCGGCCGCTGCAGATCTACCTGCTGTTCCCGCTGACCTCCGAGCGCAACACCCTGGCCGTCGTGCAGCGGACCCTGCTGATCAGCGGCATCGTGCTGCTCGCGCTGCTCGGTGCGATCACCAACCTGGTCACCAGGCAGGTCGTGCGCCCGGTGCGCCAGGCCGCGCAGATCGCCGAGCAGCTCTCCGAGGGAGACCTGGACAAGCGGATGCGGGTCATCGGCGAGGACGACGTGGCCAGGCTGGCCGAGTCGTTCAACGAGATGGCCGACAACCTCAAGGACCAGATCACCCAGCTCGAGGAGTTCGGCCAGCTGCAGAAGCGGTTCACCTCCGACGTCTCGCACGAGCTGCGCACCCCGCTGACCACCGTGCGGATGGCCGCCGACGTGCTGCACGCCTCCCGCGAGGAGTTCCCGGACGGCCTGGCGCGCTCCACCGAGCTGCTGGTCGACGAGCTCGACCGCTTCGAGCTGCTGCTCGCCGATCTGCTGGAGATCTCCCGGCTCGACGCCGGCGTGGCCGACCTCGCCGCCGAGCGGATGGACCTGGTCGAGCTGGTCGAGCGCGCCGTGGAGTCGCTGCGCCCCATCGCCGACAGCAGCGGTGTCGAGCTGCGCGTCATCGCCCCCGCCGAGCGGCTGGAGATCGTCGCCGACACCCGCCGCGTGGAGCGGATCATGCGCAACCTGGTCGCCAACGCCATCGACCACGCCGAGGGCGGGCCGGTCGAGGTCCGCTTCGGCGGCAACGAGCAGGCAGTCGCGGCGACCGTGCGGGACTACGGGGTCGGCCTGCGCAGCGGCGAGGCCGAGCTGGTGTTCACCCGCTTCTGGCGCGCCGACCCGTCGCGCAACCGGCGCACCGGCGGCACCGGGCTGGGACTGTCGATCAGCCAGGAGGACGCCCGGTTGCACGGCGGCGACCTCGATGCCTGGGGCGAGCCGGGCGAGGGCACCTGCTTCCGGCTGACCTTGCCGCGCAGCCCCAACAAGGACTACGAGACGAGCCCGCTCTCGCTGCCCAGCACCCGCCGCATCGCCGCGCCCGAGGCGCTGCTGGCCACCTCCGCCGAACGGCAGGCCGAGGACGCCGACGAGCCCGAATCCCGGGACCAGGGGCCCGCGCGGTTGTCCGAGGAGACTTGGGAGGAGACGTGATGGCGCGCATCGCGAGTCGGCTGTCGGCCCTGCTGGTCCTGCTGCTGGTCGTGTCGGCCTGCGCGTCGATCCCGGAGAGCTCCGAGCCGCGCGCGGTCAAGGACGTCGGGGGCGACAACTCCACCCCGCAGGCCCTGCCCAAGCCCAACGGCAGCGACCCGCTGGCGTTGGTGCGCAGCTTCGTCGACTCCGGCGCCTACCCGGAACGAGGGCACGAGGCGGCGCGGGCGCACCTCGACCGCGGCCACTACGGCAGCTGGAGCCCGCCGCCCGGCCTGCTGGTCGTGGAGAACGTCGACACCATCCCCACCGCGCAGCCCATGCCGCTGCCCGAAGGCGTGCAGCTGGTGACGGTGCAGGCGGACAAGGTGGGCAGGTTGCTGGCCGATTCCTCGTTCGTGCCCGAGCACGGCGAGTTCAGCATGCGCCTGCGCGTCGAGCGCCGGGCCGACGGGCAGTGGCGCATCGCGACGCCGCCGCCGCAGCTGGTGGCCAGCACGAACTCCTTCACCAAGGTCTACCGGCCGGTCCCGGTGTACTTCCTCGACCACGACCACACCGGCGTGGCCCCCGATCTGCGCTACGTCCTCGCGCAACCGTCGAGCACGCTGCCGCGCCGGGTGATCGACCTGCTCACCACCGGTCCGTCCGTGGCGATGCGCGACGCGATGCGCACCGCCATCCCCGCCGGGGTGCACACCAAGACCAACACCAGCGAGGCCCGCGACGGCGCGCTGGAGGTCAACTTGAGCCAGCTCGGCGACATCCCGCCGGAGACCCGCAGGCTCATCGCGGCCCAGGTCGTGTTCTCGCTGCAGGGCGTCAGCAACGCGCGCGTGCGGCTCAAGGAGGAGGGCACGCCGCTGCTGGCCGACGGCAAGGACCTGCGGCCGACCGACCTCGCGCAGTACGAGGTGGACAACAAGCCGCGCTCGGACCTGCCCGGTCTGGCCGTGGTCTCCGAACGCCTGGTGACCCTCGACGAAAGCGCCCGGCCGATCCCGGGCCCCGCCGGTTCGGGCGAGTACGACGTGGTCCGGGCGGGGCAATCCCCGCAGGGCGACCGGCTGGCCGCGGTCACCCGCCGCCCCGGCGGCGTGGTGCTGCGGGTCGGCGACTTCGGCGCGGCCATGGCCGAGACCTCCGTCGTCGGCGCCTACATGAGCAAACCGACCTGGCGCGGCGACTCCGAGGTGTGGACCGTGGTCGACAGCCGCGACGTGGCCCGGATGGTCCGGACGGACGGCCAGTGGGAGCGCCAGCAGGTCGACCTCTCCGCGCTCGGGCCGGGCAGGCCGATCACCGACCTGCAGCTGTCCCACGACGGGACCCGCGCGGCGGTGATCGTCGACGGCACGATCGTGGTGGCAGGGGTCACCGAGAACAACGGGCGCGTGGCGCTGAGCAACCCGGTCCCGCTGCCCGCGCCGCAGCAGGTGGCGGTGACCGCCCTGGACTGGCGGGCCGACGACGCCTTGGCCGTGGTGACCGACAGCAACACGGTGCCGGTCTACGACGTGTCCGTCGACGGCTTCCGCTGGAAGCCCTACACCGCGTCCAACCTGGGCCAGCCGATCAACGCGGTGACCGTGGGACCGGGCGGGAAGGTCGTGGTGGCCGACGGCAACGCGATCTGGGAGTCCAGCGACACCGACGACGTGTGGGCCCTGATGCCGGTTCCGATCGGTGGCGCCTCGATCCCGTTCTACCCGGGCTGAGCTCCGACGCGCGCCGGTGAGTCGGTGCTGCCGGGTCGGCACCATCTGCGGCCATGTGGATCGAGCGGCTGCGCACCGGGATCTCCGGGCTGGTCGACCTGGTGCTGCCCCAGCAGTGCGCGGGTTGCGGGCGCGAGGGCACCTCGTGGTGCCGGGAGTGCGCGGGCGGGCTCGGCGGCCTGCACCGGGTGCACCGGCCGCTGCTGGCCGACGCGCCACCGGCGTACGCGCTGGGCGCCTACCGCGGACCTGCCCGGCGCGCGGTGCTGGCCTACAAGGAGGCCGGGCGACGCGACCTGGCGGGGCCGCTGGCGGGGCAGCTGCGCACCGCGCTGCGCGCGCTCGCCGAGGTCGGTTCGGGGGAGTGGTGGCTGGTGCCCGCGCCCTCCCGCGCGATCACCTCGCGGCGGCGCGGTGGCGCGCACATGACCCGCATCGCCAGCCGGGTCGCCGGCGCGCCGGGCGCGGACCCGCGCGCTCGGGTCGCCGATTGCCTGCTGCTCGCGCGCTGGACCGCGGACTCGGCCGGGTTGGCCCCGCAGCAGCGCCTGGACAACCTCGCGGGGCGGGTGCTGCTGCGCCCGGGCCGGTTGCCGCCGCCGGGCGCGCGCATCGCCGTGCTGGACGACGTGGTCACCACCGGGGCCACCGCGGCGAGCTCCGCGGCGGTGCTGGCGGAGGCCGGGCTTCCGGTCGCGCTGGTGCTCGCGCTGACCGCCACGGCCGGCTGAGCTCACCGGGTGAATCGCGACTGCTCGTTCGGCCCAGGAACTCAGCGCTCCCTGCGGTCGTTCTCCGGGTGTGAGCAGGCCGAACGGCTCGACTACCGCCTTGCGCAGAGCTACTGCGCTACCCGTCCGAACGGGTGAACTGTTGCTGCGGTCGCCGAGATCGACCACGCCTCGCGCACGTCGCGGGCTGCTCTCATTTGGCTGCGTTTATCACTCTCGGTGGCTTCTTGACTTCCCTCTTCTGTGGGGGTGTCACAACTCGATAAACCGAGCTAACGTGCCTACCAATCCAGCCAACCCCAAGGCGGAGGGAAGGAGCTAAACCCCATGTCCCTGGCGCCGGAATCGAGCTGATCTCCATTCGGGCGCCCCGTGCACACCTCGCCTACGGAGCACGCAAGGAACGGAGGTCGTGAATGGATATCGTCGTGAAGGGCCGCAACGTCCAAGTTCCCGATCACTACCGGGAGCACGTTGACGGGAAGCTGACCCGACTTGAGCGGTACAACAAGAAGGCCATCCGGGCGGAAGTGGAGCTCTTCCACGAGAAGAACCCCCGCCAGGCCAAGAACTGCCAGCGAGTCGAGATCACGTTGATGGGCAAGGGAACTCCCATCCGGGCCGAGGCCAGCGCAGGTGATTTCTACGCCGCTCTCGACGCCGCCGCGACCAAGCTGGAGAACCGGCTCCGGCGCATGCACGACCGTAGAAAGGTGCACTACGGACAGCGAAACCCCACTTCCGTGGCAGAGGCGACCGCAGCGAACGCCGACCGGCCCGTGGTGACCGGCTCCGCAGCGGCAGAAGGCCGCACCGCGCTGCTCGAAGCGCCCCAGGAAGCCCCCGAGGAAACCGCCGAAGTTCCCGAGCAGCGCATGGCGGAGGCCGACGGCTACGCGCCCGGCCAGATCGTGCGCGAGAAGGAGCACTCGGCCAAGCCGATGACCGTCGATCAGGCCCTCTACCAGATGGAACTGGTCGGCCACGACTTCTACCTCTTCGCCGACGCCGACAGCGGCAGGCCGAGCGTCGTCTACCGCAGGAAGGGCTTCGACTACGGCGTCATCCGGCTCGCCGACAACGCCGAGGTGTGAAGTGGTGCCGGACGCCACTCGGCGACCCGCTCTCCGGAGGTGACTAGCGCGGACGTCGCGGTCATCCCGCCGTGACGCCCCACTTCGAAGATCACGAACAGGGCGAGTCTGCGCCAAGGCCGACTCGCGCGGCTGTCCCCCGCGTACCGTGGTGCGTGGGGGACAGCCATGTGCTGGTTCCGCCGCGCGGAGCGCACCGGACGGCTCGTCCCCGCCGTCACCAGTAATACGATGGCCACAAAGCGTCCGTGACGGACGCGTCACGATCAGCTAGCGAGGTCGACCGGATGGTCCTGTCCCGACTGCTCCGCGCCGGCGAGGGCAAGTTGCTCAAGCGCCTGCGTCACATCGCAGCGCACATCAACCAGCTCGAAGACTCCGTCGTCGGCTTGTCCGATGCCGAGCTGCGGGGCAAGACCGACGAGTTCAAACGCCGGTACGCCGACGGCGAGTCCCTCGACGAGCTGCTGCCCGAAGCCTTCGCCGTCGCCCGCGAAGGAGCCAAGCGAACCCTCGGCCAGCGCCACTTCGACGTCCAGCTGATGGGTGGCGCCGCGCTGCACCTCGGCAACATCGCCGAGATGAAGACCGGTGAGGGCAAGACGCTCACCTGCGTGCTGCCCGCCTACCTCAACGCCATCAGCGGCAAGAGCGTGCACGTGGTCACGGTCAACGACTACCTGGCCAAGCGCGACGCCGAGTGGATGGGCCGCGTGCACCGCTTCTTGGGCCTCGAGGTCGGCTCGATCCTCGCCGAGATGTCCCCCGAGCAGCGCCGCGAGGCCTACAACGCCGACATCACCTACGGCACCAACAACGAGTTCGGCTTCGACTACCTGCGCGACAACATGGCCTGGAGCCTGTCCGACTGCGTGCAGCGCGGGCACGGCTTCGCCGTGGTCGACGAGGTCGACTCCATCCTGATCGACGAGGCCCGGACCCCGCTGATCATCTCCGGTCCGGCCGACCAGTCCTCGCGCTGGTACCAGGAGTTCGCCCGGCTCGCCCCGATGCTCAAGCGCGACGTGCACTACGAGGTCGACGAGCGCAAGCGCACCGTCGGCGTCACCGAAGAGGGCGTCGAGATCATCGAGGACCAGCTCGGCATCGAGAACCTCTACGAGGCCGCCAACACCCCGCTGGTCGGGTACCTCAACAACGCGCTGAAGGCCAAGGAGCTCTACGCGCGCGACAAGGAGTACATCGTCCGGGACGGCGAAGTGATGATCGTCGACGAGTTCACCGGGCGAATCCTGGCGGGCCGCCGCTTCAACGAGGGCATGCACCAGGCGATCGAGGCCAAGGAAGGCGTCGAGATCAAGGCCGAGAACCAGACGCTGGCCACGATCACGCTGCAGAACTACTTCCGGCTCTACGACAAGCTCAGCGGCATGACCGGTACCGCCGAGACCGAGGCCGCGGAGTTCCACGCGACCTACAAGCTCGGCGTGGTCACCATCCCGACCAACGAGCCCATGGCCCGCATCGACCAGCCGGACCTGGTCTACAAGGACGAGCCGGCCAAGTTCGAGGCGGTCGCCGACGACATCCAGGAGCGCAACCGGGCCGGTCAGCCCGTGCTCGTCGGCACCACCAACGTGGAGCGCTCCGAGTACCTGTCCAAGCTGCTGACCAAGCGCGGCATCCCGCACAGCGTGCTCAACGCCAAGAACCACCAGAAGGAAGCCTCGATCATCGCCGAGGCCGGCCGGAGGAGCGCGGTCACCGTCGCCACCAACATGGCCGGTCGCGGTACCGACATCGTGCTCGGCGGCAACGTCGACCACCTCGCCGACGACGAGCTGCGCGGCCGCGGCCTGGACCCCGTCCAGCACCGCGAGCAGTACGAGGCCGAGTGGCCCAAGGTCGTCGAGAAGATCAAGGCCCAGGCCGAGGCCGAGGCGGACCAGGTCCGCGAGGCCGGCGGCCTCTACGTGCTGGGCACCGAGCGGCACGAGTCCCGCCGCATCGACAACCAGCTGCGCGGCCGCTCCGGCCGGCAGGGCGACCCCGGCGAGTCCCGCTTCTACCTCTCGCTGGGCGACGAGCTCATGCGGCGCTTCAACGCGGTCATGGTCGAGTCGGTGATGAACCGCCTGAAGGTGCCCGACGACGTGCCGATCGAGCACAAGATGGTCACCCGCGCCATCCGCAGCGCGCAGACCCAGGTCGAGCAGCAGAACATGGAGATCCGCAAGAACGTCCTCAAGTACGACGAGGTCATGAACCAGCAGCGGACCGTCATCTACGACGAGCGCCGCCGCGTGCTGGCGGGCGAGGACCTGCACGAGCAGGTCATGCACATGCTCGACGACGTGATCACCGCCTACGTCGACGCCGAGACCTCCGCCGGCTACGCCGAGGACTGGGACTTCGACAAGCTGTGGAAGGCGCTCAAGACCCTCTACCCCATCTCGCTCGACTGGGAGAAGCTGGTCGACGAGGACGACGACCTCAGCCGCGACCGGCTGCACGAGGTCGTCCTGGAGGACGCCAAGGAGGCCTACGCCAAGCGCGAGGCCGAGGTCGACGGCAAGGTCGGCCCCGGTGCGATGCGCGAGCTGGAGCGCCGCGTCGTGCTCAGCGTGCTCGACCGCAAGTGGCGCGAGCACCTCTACGAGATGGACTACCTCAAGGAGGGCATCGGGCTGCGCGCCATGGCGCAGCGCGACCCGCTGATCGAGTACCGCCGCGAGGGCTTCGACATGTTCGGGGCGATGCTCGAAGCGCTCAAGGAGGAGTCCATCGGCTTCTTGTTCAGCGTGCAGGTCGAGGCCGCCGAACCCGAGCCCGCGCCCGAGCAGCCCGCCGTGCCGGTGTCGGTCAGCCAGACCGCGTCCGGGACCCCGGACGTCGCCCAGCAGCAGGCTCAGCAACCCGCGCAGCGCCGCCGGGGGCAGCCGGCCTCCGCCGGTCCCGCGCTGAGCCAGCTCGCCGGTGGCCCCGGCACCGACCAGAACGAGGTCCCCGCCGCCCTGCGCGGTGACGGCCTCGGCGGGCCGGGCAAGCAGCCGATGAGCTACTCCGGTCCGAACGAGACCGGTGGCGTGCAGACCACCCGCGACGAGCAGAGCCCGGAGGCTCGCGGCGGAACCCGCCGCGAGCGCCGCGCGGCCGCGCGAGCCGAGCAGAAGAAGCGCAAGCGCTGAGTCACACGAGGGACAGCCGGGTGCACGACCAGCGCCCGGCCGTCCACTCGGCGCGCAGCACGAGGGCCCGGACCCGGTGCGCTCCGACCAGCACGCACGCCTCCACCCGCGAGCGGGTGATCGGGCAGGCGTGCACGGAGCGCAGCCGGCAGTCCGGGCTTCGTGCTTCCCGCAGCCGGATCGCCAGCAGGGAGCTCAGCGCCTGACCGGTGAGATGTCCGCGGACCGCCTCGGGCGGGATCCGGCCGCTGAGCACCCCGAACACGCACCTGCCGAGGAACGCGGCCACCGCCGCGGCCGAGCTGCTCTCCGGTTCGCCCATCTCCGCGGTGGGCACGGGGTCGGTGAGGCTGAGGGTCATCGCAAACCTCCGGGGGTTCATCGCTCTCCCTGTGGAAGAGGAACCGGGAAGCCGAATCCGGTCAGATTTCGGCCCCGACCACCCGAAGGTGTGCACTACGGTGCGATCCGTGGATCTGAGAGGACTGCTGCTGGACTACGCCGGGGTGCTCGACGACCCGGGGCGCGCGGGCGGGGAGGAGCTCCCGATGCTCGCGCTCGCCCGGCACGCGCGGAAGGCGGGACTGCGCACCGCGCTCGTCTCCAACGCCGCCGGCATCGCCGACCCCCGACTGCCGGAGCTCTTCGACGCGGTCGTGCTCTCCGGTGTCGAGGGGGTCGCGAAACCGAGCCCGGAGATCTACTGGCTCACCGCGCACCGGCTGGGACTCGAACCGCAGGAGTGCGTGATGGTCGATGACCTCCCGCGGAACGTCGCCGGTGCCGTGGACGCCGGCATGGTCGGGGTGCACCACCGCGACGTCGAATCCACGCTCACCGAATTCACCGCCCTGTTCGACCTCGACATCCCCGCTGACCTGGGGTGATCGTTTTGGAGGGGGGTGGGTGAACGGGGGGTTATCGGGGTCTGTAGAGTATTCGTTGTCAGCGCGACGCGGGCCGGGGAAAACCGGGCCGGGCCTGGCGCGGAGCGATTTGGTTCGTTTCGGTGTGGTCTTTGAAAATCTCAAGCGTTGGGTTGGTGCCTGCTTCTGGTGGTGGGCCCCCCGGGTGAGTCCGGGTTTTGGGTGCTGCTAAAGTGGGTGTCAACGCGGAAACGCGAGAGACTTGAGAAAACGGCTCCCCGGAGTTTCCAGCTGTTTGTTGGGGCGATGGTGTGGGTGTGTTCTTTGAGAACTCAACAGCGGACTGATTTGGTTAGTGTTCTTTGTATGCCCCTGACCAGATGACATTGTGATGTTGTGTGGTTGGTGGTTTCTTTGAGTATCACGCTCCGACC